>JBBSMC010000052.1:0-21359 GCA_038233375.1 Solirubrobacterales bacterium | reverse complement strand
CGCGCTGGCGGATGATCTAGTGGTTCGTCCACTAGTGCTCCCTCCCGTGGTTGGCGTCCGATGACCACCGACGACGTCTGGCGCGAGCGGGACACGTCGCCGAGCGCGATCGAGAGCGCCCTGCGGCGGCTCGTCGCCGAGTGTCACGCGACCACCGACCACTGCGTTCCCGCACGGACGCTGAACCTCGTCTGCGTCGTCGACCGCGAGTGGAGCGGGGAGATCGCCAACCGGCTGCGCGGCGTGGGGCGCTACCACGCCTCGCGCACAGTCGTCTGCGCGGTCGAGCCGGGGCGCAAGAAGATCGACGCGCAGGCGACGATCACCGTCGAGGGCGACCCGCGGCCGGGTGAGTTCGCCGCGATGCGCGAGCTCGTCGTCGTCGACATCGGCGAGCGTCACCTGAAGGATCTCGACACGATCGTCGATCCGCTCGTCGTCACGGATTTGCAGACCGTCGTCTGGTCGCCGCACGGCCATCCGGAGGCGGTCGACGCGCTGACGAGGGGACGCGCCGGCGGTGAGGCGCTGGCCCAGGTCGTGCTGCTCGACGCCGTCGACGAGCCGGAGGTCACGGCGGCGCTGGCGCGCGAATGCGAGCTCGCCGAGCGCGGCGAGGTCGTCGACCTGGCCTGGCTGCGCTGCACGCCGTGGCGCGAACGGCTCGCCGCCTCCTACGACCCCGCGCCGCGGCGACGCGAGCTGCACGCGCTCTCCAAGCTCTCGGTGCGCTACCGCGAGGATTCGCTCGTGTCGGCGCTGCTGCTCGTCGGCTGGATGAGCTCGCGGCTGGGCTGGCGGCCGGAGACGCTCACGCGCCACGGCGGCCTGCTGCGCGGTCGCGCCCGCGCCCACCGCGGCGAGGTCGAGCTGCGCCTCGAGCCCGTCGACGACATGAGCGTGCCCGGCCTGGCGGGCGTCGAGCTGCGCTCGGACCTCGGCGGCGGCACGCTGCTGGCGCTCGAGCGCGGCGAGGGCGGCCTGACCGCGCGCCGCCGCGAGGCGCCGGCGCGCCGCGGAGACGACGTCATCGAGCACGTCTGGACGGTGCTCGGCGCCTCGCGCGGCGAGCCGGGGATCCTCGGCGAGGGGATCCGCCACGCGCTCCTGCGCGACCCTACGTTCAAGCCGTCGCTGGCGGCCGCCCAGCGGCTGCTGGGCTGACGCGCGCCGAGCCCAGCAGTCCGCTATCTGACATCCGCGTCAGGTGCCGATCACACCGCCGTCGTCCTTGGTGATCACCACGGTCGCCGATCGCGGCGTGGCGACGCCGTCGTTATGGGGCCACGTGCTCGGAGCGGACTCCCCAGGGTGCTGGATGTTGACGAACATCGTGCGCTGGTCGGGGGTCGTCACCACGCCCGTGACCTCGCCACCGGGAATACCGGTGAAGAAGCGCCTGAGCTCCGGAACCCCGTCAGCGTCGTCGACGTAGGGGTTGGCGGCCAGCATCTGGTCGTTGGCGCCCTTCGGCTGCACGCCGTCGGTCTGGATCCACACGCGGCCGTCCGGGTCGACCCAGAGCCCGTCGGGCGAGCCGAAGGCGTCCTCGTCGCTGATCGTCGATCCGTCGCCGCTGGACCGCCCCTGGCCGGCGATCAGGAACAGGTCCCACTTGAACGTCGTCGCGGTGTGGTCGCCACGGGCCTCCTCCCAGCGCACGATGTGCCCCCACGTGTTCGGCTTGCGCGGGTTGGCGGGATGCTCCACCTTGGCGGAGCTCGTGTTGTTGGTCAGCGTGAGGTAGACCAGCCCGGTGTCGGCATCGACCGACGTCCATTCCGGGCGGTCCATCGGCGTCGCGCCCAGCGCCTTGGCCGCCAGCCGTGTCTTGACCATCACGTCGCCCTGATCGGCGAACCCGTTGGCCGCCGTCAGCGGGCCGGAGCCATGCACCAGCGCCAGCCACTGGCCGCTGCCCCCCACGCCGAAGCGCGCGACGTACAGCGTGCCTTCGTCCAGTGGGCTCTTGCCGAGCGCCCGCAGCGCCCGTTCGTTGCCCTTGCTGACGAACTTGTAGACGTACTGGTTGACCTCGTCGTCTCCCATGTACACGACGGCGCGGCCGCCCCGGGCCTCATGCACGAACGCCGCCTCGTGCTTGGTGCGGCCGAGCGCGGTCCGCTTCACCGGCGTCGAGTCGGGGTCGAACGGGTCGAACTCGACCACCCAGCCGAAGCGGTTGGGCTCGTTCGGATCGGCGGCGGTGACGACGAAGCGCGGGTCGTTTGTGGCCCAGTTGAACCGGTCCCCGCCGATGCCATACGCGGCCTGGAGCGCCGAGTCCTCCGCCTGGTACGCCTCCTTGGCCCCGTCGACGCGGAAGTAGCCGTTGAAGTTCTCCTCGCAGGTCAGGTAGGTGTCCCACGGGGTGTAGCCGTGCGCACAGTTGTTGATGGTGCCCAGCAGCGTATCGGCGGTCGGATTGGCTTCGGTCTTCAGCAGCCGGTGACCGGCCGCAGGCCCGGATACGGCCATCGGCGTGTTGGCCGTGATCCGCCGGTTGCGGGGCGAGCGGACGATCTCCCAGGTGCCGCCGGCGCCGCGTGCCACTTCGACGACGCTGACACCGTGCGCGTTCTGGGACTTGAGCACCATCTCCGGCGTCCACTGAGCTTTGGGCGGCATGGCCGTCGTGCCCGTGTGCAGGTAGCGCTCGTCGGTGTACTCCATGTTGACCACGAGCAGACCGCGACTGCTGCCTCGCCGTTTGTTTCCGAGCGGGAAGTAATGCATGCCGTCGTGGTGCATGCCGATCTGCTGTGCCTGCTGCGCGGCGGTGTTACCGCCCGCGACCAGGGGCGGAGTTCCGGGCACGAACGCCGGGAAGGCGCCGAGGATCGGCGTGCCCCACGGGATCAGCGGCCGCGCGGTGTACCCCGCCGGCACCACGACCTCGTCGTCGTCGATGTAGCTTGGCGCAATCGCCGTGAAGCCGAGCAGCAGGGCGGCCCGACGCGGGTTCGGTCCCTTGCCAGAATGCTTCGCCGCCGCGGGCGAAGCCGCGAGTCCCGCGGTCAGGAATCCTGCCGCCGCCGCCATCCCGCCCGTGACCACGGTACGACGGGAGACGCGCGCGTTGACCAGCTCGTTCATGTGCGGAGAACCCGTCTCCGACTCGATGCCGAGCTCGCGCTCGTCTGCTACAGCCATCAGAACCTCCAGGTCGTTCACCGAACCGGGGCGACACCCGCCCGGGCGATGCCGAACTCTGCCCGCGACCTGCGGCGCGGATGTAAAACACTTGATAATGGCGCGATGCGCGTGCAGGCCCGGATCAACCAGACACGGCCGCGCGTTCACGTCCTCGACGACGCCGAGGCCGTCGCGCGCCATGCCGCCGACGCGATCGCCGAGCGCATCGACGCCTCCCGCCACGACGGGCGCGCACTGCACATCGCCCTGGCCGGCGGCTCCACCCCGAAGCGCGCGTACGAGTTGCTCGCCAGGGTGGCGAGCTCGTGGGCGCACGTGCACCTGTGGCTCGGCGACGAGCGCTGCGTCCCCGAGGACGACCCCGATGCCAACGTGCGGATGGTGCGCGAATCGCTGCTGGCCGGCGCGCGTGACGGCGCGCCCGTGCTGCACCCCGTCCCGTCGCCCGAGGTCCCCGAGGACGCGGCGTGGCTCTACGGCCTTGAGGTTCTGTCACACATGCCGGCCGCGGTCTTCGACATCGTCCTGCTCGGCATGGGCCCGGACGGCCACACGTGCTCGCTGTTTCCGGGTCACCCGGTGCTGGCCGTGCGCGAGGCGCCGGTCGCCCCCGTGCGCGACTCGCCCAAGCCGCCACCCGAGCGCGTGACGCTGACGCTGCCCGTCGTGCGGCGGGCGCGGTTCACGCTGCTGCTGGCAACCGGCGAGAGCAAGCGCGACGCGCTGGCGGCCGCGCTCGCCGGCGACGAGTCGATCCCGCTCGCGCTGCTCGGCGACGGCCTGGACGAGGTCGCCTGCGACCGGGCGGCGGCGCCGGCCGGCCGGCCGTGTCCTAGCCGCCGTATGCGGCCGAGAGGCAGTTGACGATCCGGCCGGCCTCGGTGTCCGTCGCCTGAAGGCGGATGAACTCGGCACGACCGAACACGACCGCGTTGATGCCTTCGTCCTCCCCGGCCCGTCTCGCCGAGCTCGCCGCGTCGCCGCGGTTGGAGTGGATCTTGACCTGGGCCTTCGCCCGCTTCGGATCGTCGGGACCGATCGTGTAGTCCGTCGCCTTCTCGGCGTCGTCGCCCTCGTGCGAGATCTCGTAGCCCTCGCCCTCGACGCAGCTGACGAGCTTCGACCGGGCGCTCGCCTTCTTCGGCGCGGCGGGCTCCTCGGCCGACTGCTCGGTCTTCGCGTCGGGCTCGTCGGATACGCCGGACTTCGAGTCGTCATCAGACCCGCATCCGGCGGCGACGAGGGCGGTGAGGAGGATGGCGAGGGCTGTACGTGAGCGAGGCATGAGGGCGTTCTCCCCCATTCTTACCGCCTGCACCCGGATTTGCGACCACGCCGGTAGCGCCGTGGAATGATCGCGCCGATCACCGATGGCCAGCAAGCCCGCGATTCTCGACCACCCGCCCGAGCGGCGTGTCACGTTCCCCGACCTCGTGCGAATCCATTTTCGCTGGCGGCAGGCGCTGCGCCACGACTCTCCCCACAGCGAAGAGGAGCGCGAGAAGTTCGACCGCGACTACCACGAGGCGCTGCGGATCTTCGAGGACGAGTACGGCCAGCTGATCAACGCGTACTGGTGCGCGGACGTGGAGAGCGCGGTCGCGCTCACCGCGGGCAAGCCGAACAGCGGATGGCTGCGCCGGCTGCTGTCGGTCGCGCCGCGTTTTCACCGCGTCAGCGACTGGGCGACGAAGGACGAGCCCGACATCGCCCGCGCGCTGCATCACTGCGACGAGCTGGCGATCCGCGCCGGCGAGGTCCTGCGCGGCCGCAGCCGCCGGATCGCCGTCCAGCTCGTGATGACCTCGGCCTGCCATCTGCTGAGCCTCGTCGACGCGCGCGGCGAGAACTCGGCGCAGGCGCACAAGGCGTCCGTCACCGCCGAGCTGCGCGAGCTCGCCGCCATCGGGCACAGCTACCGGCAGTCCGCCAACGGCGATGCGCAGCTCGTCTACTTCGCGGGCATGGCGGTCGGGATCGCGGCGCTCGGCCTGCTCTACATCCTGGCCGCCAGCATCCTCGACCGCGAAGGCGTGGAAGCCGAGACGATCGTCGGATGCCTCGTCGCCGGCGCGCTCGGCGCCGTCGTCAGCGTGATCGCCCGCGTCAACAGCGGCTCGTTCGCGCTCGACGAAGACATGGCGCGCGGCTACACGCTCTTCCTCGGGTCCCTGAGACCCTGGATCGGCTCGATCTTCGGGCTGCTCATCTACTTCGCGGTGACGAGCGACTTCATCCAGATCTTCCAGGTCCCGGACGACGGTACCGAGGCCTTCTACTTCTTCTGCGTGCTCGCCTTCGCCGCCGGCTTCAGCGAGCGCTGGGCGCAGGACACGCTGACCGGCGGGCTGACCGGGCGCGGGCGAGGGAAGGCGGACGCGGACGCGGCCGGAGCGCCACCGCGCCCGGCCGCCAAGCCTCCGGCGGGCCAGAACACGTCGCCGGCCGACGCAGAAGCCGAGCTCGAGGCCTGACCGCCGGACGAGATCGAGACCGACGACACCCCGCCGCAGACCGACACGCCGCTGCGGCCGCCGTCGCGCTCCGGTGGCGCCCGGTGCGGGCGGCGGCGCGGGTGCCGTCGCGAACACGGGCGTTCAGACCGACCAGCTAGTTCAGACCCGACCGGATCGCGGCCTGGAAGGCGTTGAAGCCGAACGAGCCCTCCAGGCGGCTCGTGATCCGGCCGCGACGATCGATGACGAACAGCCAGGGCTCCGTCTGCAGGTTGAATGCGCGGAGGGGCGGCCGCAGGCCCTTGGCGACCTCGTTGTCGACGTAGACCTCCTGATGGATGAACGTCATCCGGTCGCCGTAGGTCTCCTTGAGCTGCAACGCGATGTCGACGACGGGACCGCACACGCGCGAGGCGCACAGCTGGGGCGTGGCGAACACGAGCGCCACCGGCCGCTTGCCGACGACGTCCTCCAACGAGTCGTCGTGCATGTCGTCGGGCGGCAGCCGGGTGTCGATTGCCTTGATGTCGCCGCCCGCCGCGGCGACCGTGTCCGTCGCGACGCGCGGCGCCGGCTCGCCCACGTCGGGGATCCGGTCGCTTTGCTTGGAGCGGACGGTTATCGCGCCGGTGGCGGCGACGTCCTTGCCCTGGAACTTCGAGACGGCGAGGACGAGATAGCGGCCGGGCCGCGGGATCTCGACCTGTGCCTCGTAGATCGCCGCGAACGGATCCTCCTCCGTGGCGGCGGTCTGGCTGCGGAAGGGGGGGTCCGTCACGAGCAGGTCGGCCGGGGCTTCGAACGGCCCGCTCGCGGGCGCATTCTCGCCGCGTGCGATGTACACGACGGTCGGCGCGTAGAGAAAGCCCGTCTTCGGATCGATCAGCCCGAACGCGAGCCTCTGCGCCCGCCCGGGCGTGATCTGCTGGGTGGCGAAGGCGAGCTGCGGCCCGGCCATCTCGATCGCGTCGGCGACTTGGCGCAGCGTGCGGCCACCGGCTGGCGCGAAGTCGCCGGGATCGACGCGCGTGGCGGCGTCGAGCTGGCTGCGCAGCTCGGCCGACGCGGGCCCGCGCGGCGTGGCGTCCTCGTCCGCGTCCTGCTCACCACAGCCGCCGACCAGCAGCGCGAGCAGTGCGACGGCGGCAACGAGCCTGAGAGTCATCTGGGGAGTCCCTTCGCGTTCGACGTGTCTGCGTGTGTGTAGCAGCCCGGCGCGGCACAAGCCGGCGGTTGCCGGCCTCAGCAGGCTCAGGTGTGGCGAATGAGCATCGCTGGGCGCACCTCATTCGTCACACGTCGCTCCACGCAGTTCAATTGCGAGCATGACCGAGGCCCGCTAGCCCGCCTTCAGGCGCCCGCTGCTGACGAGCCGGGGCTGCGACGATGCTGCGCGTGCGGACGACGATCGCCGAAGCCCGGCAGCAGTGGTCGCCCGCCGGGGTGTACCTCAACACGGCGAGCTACGGCCTGCCACCGCGCGACGGCTTCGACGCGATGCAGGAGGCGCTCGCCGACTGGCGTGGTGGGCGCACGAGCTGGGAGCACTGGGGCGAGAGCAGCGAGGGCGCCCGCGCGGCGTGGGCGCAGATGGTGGGCGTCACGCCGGAGCGAGTCGCGATCGGCGCGACGGTGTCCGCTTTCGTAGGCCTGATCGCCGCCTCGCTGCCCGACGACGCGCACGTGATCGTGCCTGACATCGAGTTCACCTCGAACCTCTTTCCCTACCTCGTCCAGGGGGCACGTGGCGTCACGGTCGCGACCGTGCCGCCCGACCGGCTCGCCGAGGCGATCGACGCGCGCACCGACGTAGTCGCCTTCAGCGCGGTGCAGATGAGCACCGGCGAGGTCGCCGACCTCGACGCGATCGCCGGCGCCGCGCGCCACCACGGTGCGCGGACGCTCGTCGACGCGACCCAGGCCTGCGGCTGGCTGCCGATCGACGCGTCGCGCTTCGACGCCGTCGTCTGCGGCGGCTACAAGTGGCTGACCGCGCCGCGCGGTACCGCCTGGATGGCGATCGGCGACGAGTGGCTCGAGCAGATCGTCCCCAACGCGGCCGGCTGGTACGCCGGCGCCGACGTCCACGCGAGCTACTTCGGCCCGCCGCTGCGCCTGGCGGCCGATGCGCGCCGCTTCGACACGTCGCCCGCCTGGTTCTCGTGGGTTGGCGCGCAGCCGGCCCTCGAACTGCTCAACCAAATCGGCATCGGCGCCGTATACGAGCACGATGTCGCGCTTGCAAACCGCTTCCGCGCCGGCCTCGGCCTCGAGCCGTCTGACAGCGCGATCGTCTCGGTCGACCTCGGCGGCGGCGCCCAGCGCCTCGCGCGCGCGGGCATCGTCGCGGCGCAGCGCGGCGGCCGGTTGCGGGCCTCGTGGCACCTCTACAACACCGACGCCGACGTCGACGCCGCGCTGCAGGCGCTCGCGGGCTGAGCCCGTGCCGGCCGCCGGGTCGCGTGACCGAGCGCCGGCCCGCCAGGACGACGGCGCATGATTGCGCCCGAGGGCCCTGGGTACGCTCAGGCTCCGATGGCGATCGCGGCCCATCCCGAGCTCGGCGACGCCCTGCGTGACGTGCGATCACGGACGCTCGCGCTCATCGCGCCGCTGGCGCCGGAGGAGCTCGAGCGCGTCCACCACCCGCTGATGAGCCCGCTGGACTGGGACCTCGGCCATATCGCCGCCTACGAGGATCTCTGGATAGTGCACCGCGTCGGCGGCGGCGCGCTGCTGCGGCCCGATCTCGCCGACCTCTACGACGCCTTTGAGACGCCGCGTGCGGTGCGCGGCGAGATCCCGTTCCTGCGCGGGCAGGACGTCCATGACTACATCTCGGCGGTGCGTCGCCGCGCCCTGGAGGTGCTCGACAGCGTCGGCCCCGGCGACGGCACGCTGTTCGAGCTGGTCGTGCGCCACGAGGCCCAGCACAACGAGACGATGCGCCAGGCGCTCTTCCTCGCGGGCCTGCCGGGCGGGCGGCCGGACGACGGACCCCGCCCGAGCTCGCGCGGCGGCCACGACGATGGCTGGATCGACGTGCCGGACGGCGCGTTTACGATCGGCGCCGGCCCGGATGGCTTCGCCTTCGACAACGAGCGCCCGCGCCACCGCGCCGACACGCCCGCCTTCCGGATCGCGCGCCGGCCGGTCACCAACGGCACGTGGCTGCGCTTCTGCGAGGGCGGCGGCTACGAGCGGCGCGAGTGGTGGTCCGACGAGGGCTGGTCGTGGAAGGAGGAGTACGACATCACGCACCCTGAGGGCTGGAGCGCGGGCGGGCCGATCCGCGAGGACCGGCCCGTCATGCACGTCTCCTGGTTCGAGGCCGACGCCTTCGCCCGTTCGCAAGGCGTCCGCCTTCCCACCGAAGCCGAGTGGGAGAAGGCGTCGACCTGGACCCAGGAGCCGCTCGAGCAGGTCGGCGAGGCGTGGGAGTGGACCGCCTCGCCCTTCACGGGCTATCCCGGCTTCGTCGCGAACCCCTACCGCGAGTACTCCGAGGTCTTCTTCGGCGACCGCTATCGCGTGCTGCGCGGCTGGTCGTGGGCCACGGAGCAGCGCGTGCAGTCCCCCACCTTCCGCAATTGGGACCTGCCCGAGCGCCGGCAGATCTTCTCCGGCGTGCGACTCGCAAAGGACGTGCCGTGATGGATCCGATCCTCGAGGGGGCCGTCGAGGTGCGTTCGCACCTCGGTCCCGACGACGAGCGCACGCTCGCCGACGACGTACTCGACGGGCTCACCCGCCCGCTGAAGGAGCTGCCGCCCAAGCACCTCTACGACGCCCGCGGGTCCGAGCTCTTCGAGGCGATCTGCGAGCTGCCCGAGTACTACCAGACGCGCACCGAGCGCTCGATCCTGCAGGCCCACGCCGACGACATCGCCGCGCGGACGGGCGCCGTCGAGCTCGTCGAGCTCGGCTCGGGCTCGGCGACGAAGACGCGTGTCCTGCTCGATGCGATGGCGGCGGCGGGCACCCTCGCGCGCTATGTCCCGGTCGACGTGAGCGCGTCGACCGTCCACGCCGTGGCGGAGCTGTTCGCCGACGAGTACGACGGCATGTCCGTGTACGGCCTCGTGGCCGACTTCGAGCGCCACCTCGAGCGGCTGCCCGAGCCGATCGGGCCGCGCCTCGTGCCGTTTCTCGGCGGTACGATCGGCAACTTCCCGCCCGGCAGCCGGCGGCGCTTCCTGCGCTCCCTCGGCAAGGTCCTCGGGCCCGACGGACACCTGCTGCTGGGCACCGACCTCGTCAAGGACCCGCACGTCATCGAGGCCGCCTACAACGACAGCGCCGGCGTGACGGCCCAGTTCAACCTCAACGTGCTGCACGTCGTCAACCGCGAGCTGGGCGCGAACTTCGACGTCGACGCCTTCGAGCACGTCGCGTTCTTCGACCGCGAGCGGGAGTGGATCGAGATGCGCCTGCGCGCGACCGAGCCCCAGCGCGTGCGCGTCGAGGCGCTCGACCTCGAGGTCGACTTCGCCGCACGCGAGGAGATGCGCACGGAGATCAGCGCGAAGTTCACCGCCGATCGGCTGCGCGGCGACCTCGCCGCCGCCGGGATGGAGCTCGTCGAGCTGTTCACCGATCCCGACGAGCTGTTCGCGGTGTCGCTGGCGCGGGTCGCCTGAGCCCGCGATGGTCGCGATCGTCACCCGGCCGCCGGGCCTGCTCGCCGACTAATCCTCGGGCTCATCGTCGCCGACAGCCTGCGCGGCCCAGCCGTCGAACGCGCACGGGCCCTCGGCCGCGCCCGCGGCGATCATCCACTCACACCAGTCGTCGATCAGATCGAGCGTGACCGGCGTCGGCTGCGTCGTTCCGATGACGATCCAGTCGGGGTCGGCCTCTTCATCGTCGCCCGGCCGCGGGCGAGCGCTCATCTCGTAGTCCGTCTCCTCGCTCAGGAACGCGACAAGCTGGTCGGCCTCGGCCACGCTCGGGGCGGCGTAGATGAAGCCGAGCCGCAGCTCGTCGCCGTCCTCGATCCTCTGCTCACGCAGGTCCGCCCAGATCTCGCGGTTGCGCTCGAGCTGCTGCTCGAGGAGCTGTTCGTACCACTCGGCCATGCCATCCACGTTATTGGCTGCCGTGAGCCGACTAGACCCTATAGACGGCCGTCCATAGGGTCTAGGGTTCCCCGCCGATGCGCATCGATCGATCAGGAGCGCTTGTCGTCGGTGGCGCCTCGGGCCTCGGCGAGGCCACGGCACGGGCGCTGCACGCCCGCGGGGCGCAAGTCGTCGTCGCCGACCTCGACAGCGCCCGCGGGGAGGCGCTCGTCGCCGAGCTCGGCGAGCCGGCGCGATTCGCCGCCGCCGACGTCACACGGCCCGAGCAGCTCGAACAGGTGGTCGCCCTCGCCGCCGCGCAGACCCCGGGCGGTCTGCGGATCTCGGTCCACTGCGCCGGCATCGGCCACGCCGAGCGGCTCGCTCGGCCGCGCGGCGCGCATGTCGCAGAGAGCTTCGAGCGCGTGGTCGCCGTCAACCTCGCCGGCACGTTCCACGCGCTGCGCCTGGCCAGCCTCGCGATGCTCGCCAACGAGCCGGCCGAAGACAGCGGTGAGCGCGGCGTGATCGTCAACACCGCCTCGATCGCCGCCTACGACGGCCAGATCGGCCAGATCGCCTACGCCGCGTCGAAGGGCGGCGTCGTCGCGATGACGCTGCCCGCCGCCCGCGATCTGGCGGCGAGCGCGATCCGCGTCTGCGCGATCGCGCCCGGTCTCTTCGACACGCCGCTGCTGGCCGGCCTGCCCGAGGAGGCGCGCACGCAGCTAGCGGCCTCGATCCCGTCTCCGCCGCGCCTCGGCCGGCCCGCCGAGTTCGCGGAGCTGGCGTGCCACATCGTCGAGAACCAGATGCTCAACGGCGAGGTCATCCGCCTCGACGGCGCGCTGCGGATGGCGCCGCGCTGACGCCGATGCGGCTGCGCGCGCCACGGCCCGACGAGACGCAGGCGGTGAGTCCGCCGGGATGACAGCGGACTTCGCATCCGAGCGCTGGCAGCTCAGGTAGTTCAGCTCGCGGGCTCGGCGTACATCAGCGAGCCCGGCGTCGTGAGCTGCTCACCGGTCTCCAGCAGCGTCTTCAGGCCGGAGAGGATCATCGGCCAGCCACCGAAGATCTCGTCGGTCGCCTCGCCGGCTAGGGTCGTCCCCAATGGCCTCGTCGTCTCTCTTCCCCGCCGACCGCTGCTCGCTGGCCGCCGAGATCGGCACCGTCAACATGGCGGTCGGCGACCAGGTCGTGTTCGACGACGGCCCGGGCCTCGACTACGCCACCGTCCTCGCCCGCGCCGCCGCCCCGTGAGCGGCCCTCGCGCACTCGTCGCGCCGGATTCCTTCAAGGGCACCTTCTCCGCGCTCGAGGTCGCGGACGCCGTCGCGCGGGGTCTCGAGCGCCACGGGATCGCGGCGGACCGCTGTCCCGTGGCGGACGGCGGCGATGGCACGATGAGCGTCATGCTCGCCGCGCTCGACGGCCATGCCGTGCGCGTGGCGTCGCGCGATCCGCTGGGCCGGCCGATCGACGCGCAGTTCGCGCTGCTCGAGGGGGCCACGCGCGCCCTCGTCGAGACGGCGGCGGCGAGCGGGCTGGGGTTGCTGGCCGAGCACGAGCGCGATCCCTGGGCGGCGAGCACGTGGGGCACCGGATGGCTGATCCGCGCCGCCGTGCAGGCCGGCGCCCGCGAGGTGCTCGTCGCCGTCGGCGGCTCGGCGACGGTGGACGGCGGACGGGGCGCCCTCGACGCCATCGCGGAGGGCGGCGGCCTGGGTGGCGCGCGCGTCACCGTCCTGTGCGACGTCGAGACGCGTTGGGAGCGCTGCGCCGAGGTCTACGGCCCGCAGAAGGGCGCCGACGCGGCGATGGTGACGCGCCTGTCCGCCCGGCTGGACACGTTCGCGAGCGAGCTTGCGCGCGACCCGCGAGGCGTTGCCATGACCGGCGCCGCGGGCGGACTCGCCGGTGGGCTGTGGGCCGCGCTGGGCGCGCGGCTCGTCGGCGGCGCCGGGCATGTGCTCGACGCGATCGGCTTCGACGAGCGGCTGCCCGGCGCCGATGCGGTCATCGTCGGCGAGGGCCGGATCGACGAGCAGAGCGTCATGGGCAAGATCGTCGGCGCGATCGCCGCGCGGGCGCGGGCCGCCGGAGTGCCGGTGCACGCGATCGTCGGCCGCAACGCGCTCGATCCCGCCGCGGCCGAGGCGATCGGCGTGCGCTCGATCGTGGAGGCGACGACGCTCGCCGAGCTCGAGTCCGCCGGAGAGCGACTCGCCGCCGTGCTGCGCGGTGTGCGCGGCGCTTGACGCAAACGCCCGCGGCGCGGAGAGGATGGCGCCGTCAGCAGGCTCAAGACCTGCCACGCGTGGTGTCTTGCCCCCGGTCGCCGGGACGGGAGCCGACGATGATGCACGCCGCTACGGCTCAACCACGCGGGGTGTCTTGACCCCGATATACGGGTCAAATCACCACGGCCGGACCGAATCCGGGAGGAGCGCCCCGCGCGCGACCGCCGGCGATAGACGGTCGGCGAAAACGACGCTGCGCCGCTTCTTCGGCGCCTGCCTACAGTTCCCAGGTGATGGACCAACGCTGCGCACCGGCCTGGATCCTCACAGCCGTCGTCTGCGTCGTGCTCCTGGCCGTGGGCGGATGTGCCGGCTCAGCGCCCACGCCGACCGCGCACGCGACCGTGCCGGTCAGCACCGATGGCGTTGCCAAGCCACCGGTCGTGGCGCTGCATCGCGCGCCCCGCGAGCCCGTGCCGATCCTCATGTACCACGTCATCGGCGACACCCCGGCTGACGCGCGCCTGCCGGCGCTGTTCGTCAGCCCGGACGATTTCGCGGCGCAGATCGAGGGCCTCGCCAGAGCCGGCTACCACGGCGTGACGATGCAGCAGGTCCACAACGCCTGGCGCAGTCGGGGCAAGCTGCCGCGTCGGCCCGTCGTGCTCTCCTTCGACGACGGCTCGGAGGGCCAGGTGCATCGCGCGCTACCGCTGCTGCGCGAGCGGGGCTGGCCCGGCGTGCTGAACCTCACATGGCGCTTCCTGCCGGACATCGGCGGGACGAGCGCCGTGCGCGAGCTCGTGCGGGCCGGCTGGGAGATCGACTCGCACTCGCTCAACCACCCCGACCTCAGGCGGCTCTCCGCGCGCGAGCTGCGCCGCGAGCTGCGCGAGTCCCGCAGGCGCATCAAGCGCGCCTTCGGCGCGCGGGCGGCGAACTTCTTCGCCTATCCGTCGGGCCGCTACGACGGGCGCGTCAAGCGCGCGGTCCGCGCCGCCGGCTACCTCGCTGCGACGAACGTCAAGGCCGGCTTCGCGAAGCCCACCGCCGACCCGTTCGCGCTCGGGCGCATCCAGGTCAGCGGTGGCACGACGGCGACGCAGCTGCTACGCCGCCTGCGCGATCTGCGTCCCTGACTAGCCGGCGAGGCGCTCTACGAGCATCGCCTGGCCCATGCCACCGGCGACGCACATCGACTCGATGCCGTAACGGCCGTCGACGGCGTCAAGGCCGTTGAGCAGCGTCGTCATGATCCGGGCGCCGGTGCTGCCGAACGGGTGGCCGAGGGCGATCGCCCCACCGTGCGGGTTGAGCTTCTCGGGGTCGATGCCGAGCTCGTCGCGGCAGGGCACGATCTGCGCGGCGAACGCCTCGTTGATCTCGACGACGTCGATTTCGTCCATCGTCAGCCCCGTCCGGGCGAGCAGCGCTCCGATCGCCGGGATCGGGCCGAGGCCCATCATCTCGGGGCGGATGGCGGCGACCGTCGAGGCGATGATCCGCGCCCGCGGCTTGAGGCCCAGCGACTGCGCGCGCTCGGCCGACATGACGAGCACGGCGGCGGCGCCGTCGTTGAGCGGGCAGGCGTTGCCGGCGGTGACGGTCCCGTTCTCGGGGTCGAACACCGGGTTCAGCGCGGCGAGCTTCTCCAGCGTGGTCGTCGGCCGCGGGCCGTCGTCCTTGGTCAGCACGCCGCCGTCGGGCAGCGCGACCGGGACGATCTCGCGCTCGAAGTGGCCGGACTGCTGGGCGGCGACGGCGCGCATCTGCGACTCGAGCGCCCACTCGTCCTGCGCCTCGCGCGAGACGTTGCGGTCGGCGGCGACACGCTCGGCGGTGAGGCCCATCGGGATGTAGACGTCGTAGGCCGAGCCCTCGGAGCCGTCGAGCAGCGGGTGCTTGGCCTCCTCGGGGATACCCGCGCCCAGGCCGGCGCGCGAGACGGCCTCGACCCCGGCGGCGATGTACTGGTCGCCCTCCCCGGCCTTGATCGCGTGGAAGGCCATGCGCAGCGTCTGCAGCGACGAGGCGCAGAAGCGGTTCACGGTGCAGGCCGGCACGTGGTAGTCGATGCCGGCGACGAGCGAGGCGTTGCGGCCGATGTTGTAGGCCTGCTCGCCGACGGCCGACGCGGCGCCCATCATCACGTCGTCGGTCTGGGCGAAGTCGACCTCGGGGTTGCGCTCGATCAGCGCGCGCAGGGGGGTCGCGGCGAGCTCGTCGGCACGAACGCCTACGAGCGAGCCCTTGAACGCGCGGCCGATCGGGGTGCGGACGGCGTCCACGATCACTGCTTCGGGCATGTGGTGCTCCTTTGAGGTGGTCGGTTGTGCCCCCGGCGGTCGCACTCCACGGGGACGTCTTTCACACCGGTGTCGCACTCGCCGGAGCCTTCCGTAGGAAAGGAGTCTAGTCAGATGAACGCGCGCGGCCGCCTGACGACCTGACGTAGCGTCACCTCCGCTATGCGTCCGCCCGTGCGTCCCGCGCGCTGAACATCTGCTCGCCACGCCGATGAACCGGCCATGCCATCGGGTCTCCCACGACTCTTCCGCCGCGCAGGGCTCGCTTCGGTCCTCGCGCTCACCGTCGCAGCACCCGCCCAGGCCGCGCTGGAGCTCCCCAGCGTCTCGCTTGTCTCGGGCCTGCCGCCGATCTCGAACATCATCTCCGTCCCCGGGCTGCCCAACGCGCCGGCGATCGTCCAGATCCCGTCCGCATCGCTGCCGTCGCTGATCGGCCTGCCGGGCGGCGACCGGTTGCGGGTCAACCGCGCGTCCGGCGGCGCCCTGCTCGGCATGGAGGGCCCCGACCGCCTGATCGGTGGCCCCGGCAACGACCGCCTCGACGGCGGTACCGGACCCGATCACGTCTTCGGCAACGACGGCGACGACATCCTCAAGGGCGGCTCCGGCGGCGACTTCCTCTACGGCGGCAACGGCGGCGACCAGCTCTTCGGGGGCTACGGCGCCGACGTTATCGACGGCGGCCCCGGCAACGACATCCTCGCCGGCGAGGCCGCACCCGACAAGATCACGGGCGGCGACGGCGACGACCTCATCCACGGTGGCGGTGGCGCAGACACGATCGACAGCGGCAACGGCGACGACGTGATCTACTCCGATTCGGGCTCGGACGTCATCACCGCCGGCGAGGGCAACGACACCGTCTACGTCAACAACGGCACGGGCAGTGGGGTCGTCGACTGCGGCCCCGGCAACGACGCGATCGTCATCAACCCCTACAAGATGCGCGGCGGCGTCTCCAACGCGCAGGACCTGCGCGAGGGACGCATCCGCAACTGCGAGCGCGCCATCGAGGCCGAGCCCGTCATCGATCCGAGCAAGGGCATCAAGGCAATCATCGCCGACAGTGGCGGCAGCCGCACGGGCGGCGTGCGCAACGACAACCTGCTCGGCGGCCGCGGCTCGGACCGCCTCGACGGCGCCGGCGGCGACGACGTCATCTGGGGCGATCGCCACCTCCCCGAGGGCGGCCACCGCGCCGTCGACACGCTGATCGGCGGCGCCGGCAACGACACGATCTACGGCGGGCGCGGCTACAACAGAATCTACGGCGGCCCAGGCGACGACTACCTGCAGGGCGGCGCCTTCCGCAACGTCATCCGCGGCGGCGACGGCGACGACGAGATCCGGATCCGCGGCAAGGGCCGCACGCAGGTCCATGGCGGCCCGGGCAACGACATCGTCCATGCGCTGACCAACGGCCGCGGCACGATCGACTGCGGCCGCGGCGACGACACCGTCTTCACTGGCCACAAGCGCCCGAAGCTGCGCGGCTGCGAGCACGTCGTCAACCGCTTCACGACGAAGCGGCGCGGCACGCTCGGCTGACGGCCGCTGCTGCCACACGGCACATCCGAGGGGTGGCGAATGGCGCCTCGCAGACATCTCTCGTGGGGCGCCTTCCCGCCGGCACGTCTACCTGCTCGCGATCTGCGGGCGGGAGCGCCGTGCATCGACGTGGACGGCCCGAAAATCCGTCCGCCCGCAAATTACAGCGCCGGCGCGCCAACTGGTACCCGACCCCTACCCAGGCATTTGGCGCGGGGCCGCTCAGAGCCCCAGGTCGCGCACGCCAAGCTCGTCGGCCCCCAGGTGATGGGCGAGCTCGTGGCGGACGGTGCGCGTGACCTCGTGGCGCAGGAGGCCCGGATCGTGGCCGAAGTCGCGGCGCAGCGTGTCGCGGTAGATGATGATCCGGTCGGGCACGTCGTCGCGCGCGACGCCGTCGCCGTGGTACAGGCCGTAGGCGCCGGCCTTGCGCCCGCCGTTGGAGATCACGACCGCTACGTTGCGCTCCAGCGCGCGCTGCAGGATGTCGGGCAGTTCGTCCATCGCCTCGCGCACGAGCTCGGCGAAGTCCTCGTCGTCGTAGGGATCGAGGTCCATGAAGTGCATCTCGTCGGGCTCGGGGGAGATCCCCTCGCGCGCGAGGCGCTCGCTCTCGACCACGATGCGCTCGAACTCGGCCTCGGACTCGGGCTCGCTCCAGCCGGCCAGCCTGAGGCCCAGCGACATCATCAGCGCGCCGACCACGAGGATCGCCAGCACGACGAGGACGCCGCCCTGCATCAGCCGTACGGGGGTCGAGACGCTGAAGCCGCCGAGCAGGCCGACGGCGCCCAGCCCTATCGCCAGCGCGGCGATCGCGGCAAGCATGACCCGGCGCGGCGTCGGCTGGCGCATGCCCTCCGGCGCCCCGTTACCGCATCGAGCGGGCGATGACGACCCGCTGGATCTCGTTGGTGCCCTCGTAGATCTGCGTGATCTTCGCGTCGCGCATCATCCGCTCGACGGGATACTCGTTGACGTATCCGTAGCCGCCGAGCACCTGGATCGCCTCGATCGTCACCGCCATCGCCGTGTCGGAGGCGAACAGCTTGGCCATCGAGGAGTACTTGCCGAGGTCGGGCGCGTTGCGATCGGCCTTCGCGCAGGCCTTGTAGAGCAGCTCGCGGGCGGCGGCGGTGCGCGTCTCCATGTCGGCGAGCTTGAACTGGATGCCCTGTAGCCGGTTGATCGGCTTGCCGAAGGCGATCCGCTCGCGGGCGTACGCGGCCGCGTAGGCGGTCGCGCCCTGCGCGATGCCGACGGCCTGGGCGGCGGCGCCGAGACGCGTGCGCTCGAGCGTGGCCAGCGCGACGGAGAGGCCCTTGCCCTCCGCGCCGATGCGGTTGGCGTCCGGGACGCGCACGTCGGTGAACGACGGCGAGCCCGTCGGCGAGCCCTTGATGCCGAGCTTGTGCTCGAGCGCGCCGGGGTCCAAGCCCTCGCGGTCGGCCTCGACGACGAACGCCGAGCTGCGGTTGTTCTCGCGGTCGGTCTTGGCGAACACGATGTAGAAGTCGGCCTCGCCGGCGTTCGTGATCCAGTTCTTCTGGCCGTTGATGACCCACTCGTCGCCGTCGCGCACGGCGCTGGTGCGCAGCGCGGCGGGGTCCGAGCCGGCCTCCGGCTCGGACAGCGCGAAGGCCGGCGACCACTCGCCGCTGGCGCAGCGCGGCAGGAAGCGCTCCTTCTGCTCGTCGGTCCCGAAGAGTGCGATTGGCAGCGTGCCGAGCTCCTGCACCATGAGGATCAGCGCCGACGAGGCACACGCCTTGGCGATCTCCTCGACGGCCATCTGCAGCATGAGCGTCCCGGTGCCGGTGCCGCCGTACTGCTCGTCAAAAGGCAGCCCGAGGACGTCGTGCTCGGCCAGCAGCTCGCGGATGTCGCGCGGGTACTGCGCCGTGCGGTCGATCTCGGCCGCGCGGGGCGCGATCCGCTCCTGTGCGAGCCGGCGGATCATGTCGCGCAGATCGGCCAGTTCCGGCGGGATCGCGTAGGCGTCCGTGGTCGCTGTCGTCACGCCGTTGATGGTACAAGCGGCCAGCTTCGGCTTGAGAAGCGCCGTTCGGGGGAATACACCACCCATGGGCATAGGCACATCGATATTCCTCATCGCGCTGGGCGCGATCCTTAAGTTCGCCGTGACGACATCGGTCTCGGGCATCGAGATCGCGACGGTCGGGGTCATCCTGATGATCGTCGGGGCGATCGGCCTCGCGGTTTCCCTGATGTTCCTCGCCCGGGCAAGGCGCCCCGTCGCGGACGACCGCGTCGTCGAGCGCGACCGCGCGGTCGACCGCGACCCGTACTAGCCTCGGCGGCCTGACCTCAGACGATCGCGCTGGGCTGCGGCGGAGCGTCCGGCTGCGCGGGAACCGCGTCGCCCGGGTCGTCGGGCAGGCGGTACCAGTCCGCGATCTTGCCGTCGCGAACGCGGATCGCCGTGCGCGCGGTGTGGCCCGTGCCGCTGCCGCAGTCTCCGCCCGGCCGCTTCGTGAGCTTGAAGACCGCGACGGTGAAGCCGTGCGGGGCACGAAGCGCGGTGATGAGCCGCGAGCCGCATGAGAGCGAGTCGTTGAAGAGTCGCACCGCGGCGGCCGACCGCAGCGTGATCAGCGGCGTGCCGTTGCGCACCTTCGACGGCGTGGCCCACAGCGAGGACGCCAGGCTGATGTCGTCACGCCGCAGTGCGTCCGACCACTGGCGGATGACCTTGACCGCCCCTGGATCGGCCGCCGCGGTGCCCGCCGCCGGCGGGCGTGTCGTAGTCTCAGTGTCGGCGTCCGATTCGCCGCCACCGCAGGCGGCGAGCAGCAGGACGCAGAGCAGCGCCGGCACGGCGATGAACGAAGCGCGGGAAGCGATGCCATCCAGGATCGCACGTCGCCACCGCCCGCCCGAGCGGCTGCGCGCCGAGCCCTGGTGTTTGGCCCGGCAGAGCACAGGGGAGTCCGGCCTTAGGGGAAATTCGATGAGAGGACGCGTATGACGACGGTCGACACACAGCGATTCTCGCTGTACCTGCCGCCCAGCCACGCTGGTGGGGGACTGGATCAGGACGAGGAGTGGTGTGAGATCGAGCGTGACGGCGCGCGCGAACGGATCCGCCTGCACGACTACGCGGCGATCTTCAACGTCCCGGGTCTTTATGAGCAGATCTTCGCCGAGAAGCTCGAGTGCGACTCCCCGGAGGTCGTCTGCCGGCTGCTGGGAGCCGAGTTGATCGCGGCCGACGTCGATCCGTCGGGCCTGAAGGCGCTGGACTTCGGCGCGGGCAATGGGATGGTCGGCGAGCAGCTCACCGCCGTCGGCGTCGACGCGATCGTCGGCCTGGACCTCCTGCCCGAGGCGCGCGACGCGGCGCAGCGCGACCGGCCCGGCCTCTACGAGGACTACTACGCGGGCGACGTCACCGACCTCGACGACGGCGACCGGCGCGAGCTCGAGGCCCACGACTTCAACGCGATGACCTGCGTCGCGGCGCTCGGCTTCGGCGACATCCCGCCCGCGGCGTTCGCCGAGGCGTTCAACCTCGTCGACGCGCCGGGCTGGATCGCCTTCAACCTGCGCGATCGCTTCATCGAGGACCAGGATCCCGCCGGGTTCGGCGCGTTCATCGCGCGGATGCATGACGAGGGCGTGCTCGAGGAGCAGGCGCGCGTGAGCTACACGCACCGCGTCTCGGTCGCCGGCGAGCCGCTGGAGTACCACGCGATCGTCGCCAGCAAGTGCGACGACGTACCGCTGGACTGGACGCGCCCGAGCTGAGCGTTCCCGAGCCCTAACTCGGGAGGACTTCGGTCGGTAGCCCGCCGCTGGCGCCGGAGGCGATCAGCGCTCCGGCGAACGCTCCGAGCAGCATGCCGTGCAGCTCCTCGCGGCTGAGGTCGTCGTGGGCGATCCAGTCGACGATCGCCCCGTCGAGGAAGCCGAGCCAGCCGTGCACCGCGGCCCGCGTGGCGGGGCGGGTCCCCTCCTCGCCGAGGCCGGTGAGGATCCGCGACGCGGTCGTCTGGTGCACCTCGGCGACGATCTCGCGCACCTCGGGGGCGCCGCTCTGCAGCAGCGTCGCATAAGCCGCCGGGCGCTCCTGCACCCACTGCAGGAACGCGTCGAGCGTCGTCGCGAGCTGCTCGGCGGGAGGTCGCCCGGGGTCGGGCTCCGTGCGCGCACGGAGCTCTTCGGCGCCCTCCTCCAGGGCCGCCTCGAAGAGCCGGCGCTTGCTCGGGAAGTAGTGGTACAGCAGCGCTTTGGAGATCTGCGCCTCACGCGCGAGCTGCGACATCGACAGGCCCTCGTAGCCCTGCTTCGCGAACAGCTCGGTCGCCCGGCCGAGCAGCAGCTCACGGCGCTCGTCGCGCTGCAGGCGGCGGTAGGCGGGCTCGCTCATGAGCGAAGTCTACCCGCTCTCTTGACCGCTGGTCGATAACTCGCTACCGTCATTGTTGACCGATGGTTGACAAAGGTGGGTGACGCGATGGGCCGCATCAGCGAACAGCGAGTGCTGACACTCGAACGCACGACCTCGGACCTGCAGGTTCGCCTGACGGCGCTCGAGGAGCAGCTCGCCGGCGCGCCCGCCACGGT
>JBBSMC010000051.1:0-21419 GCA_038233375.1 Solirubrobacterales bacterium | reverse complement strand
GTCGCCGGCGCGGACGAGGCCAAGTACGAGCTGCAGGAAATCGTCGAGTTCCTCAAGGACCCGAAAAAGTTCAGCCGTTTGGGCGGTCGCATCCCCAAAGGCGCGTTGCTGGTCGGGCCGCCGGGAACGGGGAAGACGCTGCTTGCGCGCGCGGTCGCGGGCGAGGCGGGGCGGCCGTTCTTTTCGATGAGCGGTTCGGACTTCGTCGAAATGTTCGTCGGCGTCGGCGCGTCGCGCGTGCGTGACCTCTTCGAGCAGGCCAAGCAGAGCAGCCCCTGCATCATCTTCATGGACGAGATCGACGCCGTCGGCCGCCATCGCGGCGCCGGCATGGGCGGCGGTCACGACGAGCGCGAGCAGACGCTCAACCAGCTCCTCGTCGAGATGGACGGCTTCACGATGACCGACAACATCATCCTCATCGCGGCCACGAACCGTCCCGACATCCTTGACCCCGCGCTCCTGCGCCCCGGCCGCTTCGACCGCCAGATCGTCGTCGACCGACCGGACCGCAAGGGCCGCGCGAAGATCCTCGAGGTCCACACGCGCGGCAAGCCACTGGCGAAGGTCATCAACGTCGACGACCTCGCCGGCCAGACGCCCGGCTTCACGGGCGCTGACCTCGCGAACCTCGTCAACGAGGCGGCGCTGCTCTCGGCTCGTACCGGCAAACGCGAGATCGGCCAGCACGAGCTCGAAGAGGGCATCATGCGCGTGATCGCCGGCCCGGAGAAGAAGACCCGCGTCATGAGCGAGAAGGAGCGCCGGATCACCGCGTTTCATGAGATGGGCCACGCGATCGTCGGCCACTACCTCGAGCACTCCGATCCGGTCCACAAGATCTCGGTCATCGGCCGCGGCCAGGCGCTCGGCTACACGATCTCGATGCCGCAGGAGGATCGCTTCCTCACGACGCGTGGCGAGCTGAGCGATTCGATGGCCATGACGCTCGGTGGCCGTGCTGCCGAGGAGATCGTCTTCAGCGAGATCACGACGGGCGCGTCGAACGACCTCGAGAAGGTCACGGCGACGGCGAAGAACATGATCATGCGCTACGGCATGAGCGAGCGCCTGGGACCGCGCGTGTTCGGCCACGACCGCTCGCAGCCGTTCCTCGGCCGCGAGTTCGGCTCGGAGTCCGACTACTCCGACGAGATCGCCCGCGAGATCGACGACGAGATCCGCCGTGTCGTCGAGGGCGCCCACCAGCGCGCCCGCGACATCCTCACCGAGCATCGCGAGACGCTCGACACGGTCTCGGAGATCCTCATCCGTCGCGAGACGATCGAGAAGGGCGAGTTCGAGGCCCTGCTGCTCGGCACGCCCGAGTCGGAGGTCTTCCCCGACGAGGCGCCGGAGCTTCCGGCCCCCGCCGCGCCCGCCGACAAGCCGGGCCAGAAGGCACCGCGCACGCTGCCCCGTCCCGGCCTCGCCGGTGGCGTAGAAGCGCGCGCGGACGAGCCGCGCAAGCCCGAGCTGTAGCGCCCGCCGATTGCCGAGCCGGGTCGCGCTTCGCGCGACCATTCGTGACGGCGTCCGTCGGGGTGGTCGGCGAACGGCATCTCTGACCGGACGCGAAGCCGTTCCGGCGCCAAGCTCATACGACCATCCTCGCTCGGCGCGCGCGAATGTGACGAGGGCTCGTGGCACGCAGGCGCTAGCGTCCTGCGCCGATGGCCGACAACGTCCCCGAGCCGGTCGTGATGGGCGTCGTCAACGTCACGCCCGACTCGTTCTCCGACGGCGGCGAGTGGCTGGACCCGGCGGCGGCGATCGCCCACGGGCATACGCTCGTCGCGCAGGGCGCGGCGATCCTCGACATCGGCGGCGAGTCGACGCGGCCCGGTGCTGAGCCGGTGAGCGCGGCCGAGGAGCTGCGCCGCGTCGTGCCCGTCCTCGCCGGCCTGGCGGGCGCCGGCGCGCGGCTGTCGATCGACACGTCGAAGGCGGTGGTCGCGGCGGCGGCGATCGACGCCGGCGCGACGCTCGTCAACGACGTGACAGCGCTGCGCGGCGATCCGCAGATGGCGGCGCTCGTGGCCGAGCGCGGCTGTGACGTGTGCCTAATGCACATGCTCGGCGAGCCGCGCACGATGCAGCGCGACCCGCGCTACGGCGACGTCGTCGCCGACGTCCGCGTCTTCCTCGAGCAGCGCATGGTGCATGCCGTGGCCCACGGGATTGCTCGCGATCGCGTCTGGCTCGACCCGGGGATCGGCTTCGGCAAGACGATCGACCACAACCTCGAGCTGCTCGCGCGCCTGGACGAGATCGTCGCGCTCGGCCGGCCGGTCGTAGTCGGCACGTCGCGCAAGAGCTTTCTCGGGACGATCACCGGCGGACGCGAGCCCGCCGAGCGGGTCGCGGGCACGATCGCCACGAACGTCCTCGCGCTGGCCCGCGGCGCCAGCGTCTTTCGCGTCCACGACGTCGCCGAGGCGCGCGATGCCCTGCTCGTCGCGGCTGCTACGTTGCGCGGGCGATGGGCGCCGACGACGACGACATCGACGAGGACTTCGACGACGAGGACGGGATCCAGACCGTCGTGACCGTCGAGGTCAACGGCCTCTCGTTGTTCACCCACCACGGCGTGACCGCGGCCGAGCGCGAGGTCGGCCAGCGCCTCATCCTCGACATCCGCCTGGAGCTCGGCGAGGCCGACGCGACGGTTACCGACCGCGTCGAGGACACGGTCGACTACGCGCGCGTCTGCGAGGTCGCGGCGCTCGTCGCGACGCAGCGCTCCGACAAGACGCTCGAGCGCCTCTGCGCCGCCGTCGCCGACCGGCTGATCAAGGACTTCGAGGCGCAGGCGGTCTCCGTCAAGGCGTCCAAGCCCGAGCCGCCCTTCGCGCTGCCCGTCGACGACGTCTCCGTCGAGGTCTGGCGCGAGCTCGGCGAGATCGACTGACTCAGCGCCGCTGCGCTCGAGCTGCGTGCGGTACCGGCGCCGTCGGCGGCGAGCACCCACCCGATGCTCACGTACTCCATCTCACGCGACCGGATGAGCACGCGCTCGCGGCCGGCGCGGCCTGCAGTCAAACTCCTGCGCGATGGCGATCGGCTACCTCGGCCTGGGCTCGAACGTGGGCGACCGGCGCGCCCACCTGCAGGCCGCGGTCGACGCGCTGGCGGCGCACGGCGTGCGCGTGCTGGCGAGCTCGTCCACCTACGACACCGACCCCGTCGGCGAGATCCTCGACCAGCCCGACTTCCTCAACGCCTGCCTGCGGATCGAAGCCGCGCTCGGCCCCGATGCGCTGCTGGACGCCTGCAAGGCGGTCGAGCGCGAGCTGGGGCGCACGGCCGGCGAGCCGCGCCACGGCCCGCGCCCGATCGATGTCGACCTGCTGCTGCTCGGCGACATCCAGTACGCGACCGAGCGCCTCACTCTGCCGCACGAGCAGGTGCTGGCGCGGCGCTTCGTCCTCATTCCGCTGCTCGAGCTCGACTTCGCGCTGACGACGCCGTCGGGCGCCCGCCTCGCCGACGCGCTCGCGGTCCTGCCGGTCGACGAGGACGTGCGTCACGCGGGCCTGCCGCTGACCGTCCCCGACCCGACTGAGTAGCGTTCGCGCGGTGAGCGGACACGACGGCACCAGCGCAGGACCACCGGCTGACGACCAGGAGGGTGGCCGCCGGCGCGACGGCGCCGAGGAGGCGCGCACCCTCGTATCGTCGGTGACCGTCGGCTACCTGGCGACCGTCGGCGAGGACGGCGACCCCTGGTGCTCGCTCGTCGTCTACGGGCCGGACCCCCACGGCAACCCGGTCCTGCTCGTCTCGACGATGGCCGAGCACGGGCGCAACCTCGCGGCCGACCCGCGCGCGAGCCTCGCCGTCAACGACCCCTCCGCGCCGGGCGACCCGCTCGACCGGCCGCGGATCACGCTGGCCGGCCGTGCCTCACAGCCGGAGGGCGAGGCCGCCGAGGCGGCGCTCGACGCCCACGTCGCGGCGATCCCCGGCGCGCGGCTCTATGCCGGCTGGGACGACTTCTCGCTGTGGATCCTCGAGGTCGAGCGCGTGCGCTGGGTCGGCGGCTTCGCGCGGATGGACACGGTCAGCCCCGAGGAGTACCGCGCGGCCGAGCCGGACCCGACGCAGCCGATCGCCGCCAAGGCCGTCGAGCACCTCAACAAGAGCCACACCGATGGGCTGCTGGCGATCGCCCGCGAGCTCGCCGGCGCGCGCGGCGCGGTGTCGGCCGTCTGCACGGGCATCGACCGCTACGGCATCGACCTGAGCTGCACCGGCGCCGGCCAGTCGGCGGCGGCCCGCGTCGCGTTCGACGAGCCGCTGACCGCGGCCGCCGACGTCCGTCCGGCCACCGTCGAGCTCGCGCAGCGCGCGCGGGCGCTCAGCGCGGGCGGCTAGACACTACCTCGGCGCTTCAGCCACTCCGGCGGCAACCGGCCCGGCGGGATGAAGCCGGGGTAGTCGCCGAACAGGCGCGGCGCCAGCGCGGCGCCGGGACGGGCCGGGATGCCTTTACAGTCGTATCCATGCTCCTCGCCGTCGACGTCGGCAACACGCAGACGCACTTCGGCACCTTCAACGGCGAGTCGATCGTCGAGCAGTGGCGCTTCTCGACGATCGCGGGCTCCACCGCCGACGAGGTCGGCGCCACCCTGCGCAACCTGCTCGAGCTGCGCGGGATCGGCCTCGCCGACATCCGCGCCTCGATCGTCTCGTCGACCGTGCCGACGCTCGCGCCCGAGTGGCTGGCGATGAGCGAGCGCTACCTCGGGCACACGATGCTCGAGGTCGGGCCCGGCCTGAAGACCGGCATGGCGCTGCGCTACGACAACCCGCGCGAGATCGGCGCCGACCGGCTCGCGAACGCCGTGGCGATCCGTCAGCGCTTCGGCGGCCCCGCGATCGGCGTCGACTTCGGCACGTCGGTGAACTTCGACATCGTCGGGCGTGACGGTGACTTCCTCGGCGGCGTGCTCGTGCCCGGCGTGGAGATCTCGCTCGCCGCGCTGACCTCGCGCGGCGCGCGCCTGCCGCAGGTCGACCTGCTGCCGCCACGCACGCTGATCGGCAAGTCGACCGTCGACGCGATCCGCTCGGGGGTCATCTACGGCTTCGCCGGCGCGATCGACGGCATCCTGCGCCGCCTGCTCGACGAGCTCGGGGAGGACACCGACGTCATCGCCACGGGCGGCCTCGCCGGCGCGATCGTGCCGTTCACGGAGCTCGTCGACGAGATCGACGACATGCTCACGCTGACCGGTCTGCGCCTGCTGTACGAGCGCAACTCGTAGGGCGCAACCGACGTGTGGCAGCTGACGAGCGCTATGCGCTCGCGAGCCGCCACGCGTCCACCTACCATCGACTGCGCATGCCGCGCACGCTCAACGACCCCTGGCAGCTCGCCCACCTCGACGTCCCCAACCGGGTCGTGCTCGCGCCGCTGGCCGGGATCGGCAACTGGTTCGTGCGCCTGCAGGCCAAGCGCTACGGCGCGGGGATGGTCGTCTCGGAGATGGTCTCGAGCTTCGGCGTGCACCACGGCAACGAGAAGACGACGACCGAGATGCTTCGCATCGAGCCCGCCGAGCGCGCGGGCGGACCGGTCGCGATCCAGCTCTTCGGACAGGAGCCCGACGTCATGCGCTCCGCCGCGGCGACGATCGCGCGCGACACCGACGCGGACTTGATCGATCTCAACATGGGCTGCCCGGTGCCGAAGGTCTGCAAGACCGGCGCCGGCGCGGCGCTGATCGACGATCCGGACCTCGCGGTCGCCGTGGCGCGCGCGGCGCGTGAGGGCTCGGGCCTGCCGGTCACCGTGAAGATCCGCAGCGGACGCCGCGTCGGCGCGCGCGACGGCTTCGAGCTGGCCCACCGTCTCGTCGACGAGGCCGGCGTCGCGGCGATCGGCTTTCACCCGCGCTCGGCGCAGGTGCACCACAAGGGCCTGCCGGACCTCGATCTCGCCCGCGAGCTCACCCAGACCCTGGGCGCGCCCGTGATCCTCAGCGGCGGGATGAACGACCCCGCGTCGATCCAGCACGCGTTCGAGTACACCGGCTGCGAGGCGGTCATGCTCGCGCGCGGCGCGCTCGGCAACCCGTGGCTCTTCGCGCGCCTGCTCGGCACGCGCGACGACGAGCCGACGACGGCCGAGGTGCTGGCCGAACTGGAGTGGGTCATGCAGCGCGCCGTCGAGCACATGGGCGAACGCCGCGCCGGCCGCTATCTGCGCAAGTTCTACCCCTGGTACATCGACCGGATCGCCGGCTCGAAGGCGCTGCAGGCGGCGCTGCAGGCGACCGACACCATCGACGAAGCGCGGGCCGTGCTCGCCACCGTGGACGTCGTAACGATCGCCGCTTGACGCGCTGCTATCCTGCGGCGTCGCCTGCGGACCGTTCCGCTTGTGGCGCCCGCCCCGCGATGGGTTTTCACCCTCCCGGCTCTCCTCCATGCCCAAAGACGTCATCCTCACTGCCGACGGCCTCGAGAAGCTCAAGGCCGAGCTCGTGCTGCTCCAGGGCGACAGGCGCAAGGAGGTCGCGCTGCGCATCAAGGAGGCGCGCGAGTTCGGCGACATCACCGAGAACTCCGAGTACGACGACGCCAAGAACGAGCAGGCGATGCTCGAGGCGCGCATCGCGCAGGTCGAGGAGCGCCTGCGCTCCGCGAGCGTCGTCGAGGCCAAGGACGTCTCGACCGAGGTCGTGCAGGTGGGCTCCATCGTCAACGTCAAGGACGAGGACTCGGGCAAGACGCACAAGTTCACGATCGTCGGGTCGCCCGAGGCCAAGCCGCCCGAGCGGCTGTCCTACGAGTCGCCGGTCGGCAAGGCGCTGCTGGGCCACAAGCGCAACGAGGTCGTCGACGTCCCGCTGCCCAACGGCAAGAAGCTGCACTACAAGATCACCAAGATCGACGTCGGCCTCTAAGCCGCGAAGCGGCCGTTAAGGTCGTCAGGATGAAGACCTTCCGAAATCGAGGGCGCGGGCCGGATGCCCGCGCCGTGCTGACCCCTCATGGCTGACGAGCTGCTCGCCATCAGGCGCGCGAAGCTCGAGAGGCTGCGCGCCGACGGCATCGATCCCTTCCCGCACGAGTTCCCCGGCGTCGAGCCGGTGGCCGACGTGCTGGCCGCGCACGAGGGTCTCGAGCCGGGGGAGGAAACCGGGGTCTCCCA
Source organism: Solirubrobacterales bacterium (assembly GCA_038233375.1). GTDB lineage: Bacteria > Actinomycetota > Thermoleophilia > Solirubrobacterales > Solirubrobacteraceae > CADCVQ01. The sequence continues at coordinate 14,257 of JBBSMC010000051.1, read as the reverse complement.
CCGCGTCGCCGGCCGCCTCGCCGCTCGCCGCGGCCAGGGCAAGATGGCGTTCCTCGACCTCGTCGACCGCTCCGGGCGCCTGCAGCTGCAGGCGCGCCAGGACGTCCTCGGGCCCGAGCTGCACGAGCGCCTGCTCACGCAGCTCGACCTCGGCGACATCATCGGCGTCGACGGCACAGCGCTGCGTACCAAGCGCGGCGAGATCTCGCTGTGCATCGACAGCTTCACCGTGCTCGCGAAGTCGCTGCGCCCGCCGCCCGAGAAGCACCACGGGCTGCAGGACGTCGAGACGCGATACCGCCGCCGGGAGCTCGACCTGATGGCCAACGAGGAGGCGCGCGAGCTCTTCATCGCCCGCGCGAGGATCATCACCGCCGTGCGGCGCTTCCTCGACGACGCCGGCTTCATCGAGGTCGAGACGCCGGTCCTGCAGCCGCTCTACGGCGGGGCGCTCGCGCGCCCGTTCACGACGCACCACAATGCGCTGGACCGCACGCTGTACCTGCGCATCGCCACGGAGCTGTACCTCAAGCGCTGCATCGTCGGCGGCCTCGAGCGCGTCTACGAGCTCGGCAAGGACTTTCGCAACGAGGGGCTGTCGACGAAGCACAACCCGGAGTTCACGATGGTCGAGTTCTACGAGGCCTACGCCGATTACGACGACGTGGCGGATCGCCTCGAGACGCTCGTGCGCTCGGTTGCGGAGCAGGTCGGCTCCGTCGGCCCGATCGACTTTCAGTCGCCGTGGCGGCGCATCACGCTGCGCGATGCGATCCGCGACGCCAGCGGGATCGACTTCCTCGAGCACCCTGATCGCGACAGCCTCGCCGCGGCGATCGGCGACCGCCTGCAGACCGATCGCCGCAGCTGGCCGCAACTCGTCGACGACCTGCTCAGCACGTTCGTCGAGCCGACGCTGCAGCAGCCGGCCTTCGTGATGGACTATCCCGTCGACCTGTCGCCGTTCGCCAAGGCGCATCGCTCGCAGCCGGGCCTCGTCGAGCGCTGGGAGGCCTTCTGCGGCGGCATCGAGATCGCCAACGCCTTCACCGAGCTCAACGACCCCGACGAGCAACGCGCCCGGTTCGAATCCCAGGCCCGCCTCGCGGCCGAGGGCGACGACGAGGCCGCGCCCTACGACGAGGTGTTCGTCGAGGCCCTGGAGCACGGCATGCCGCCGACCGGCGGGGTCGGATTGGGCATCGACAGGCTCGTCATGGCGCTGCGCGATCGCTCGTCGATCCGCGAGGTCGTGCTCTTTCCGGCGATGCGGGAAACGTGACTGCGCAACACAACATTTGGCCACACCGGGCGTTGGTAGACTGACCCATGCCCGCCTTTTGGTACCCGACCCCTCATCCATTTCGTTCGCGGAGCCGAAAGGATGACCAACAGTCGGGCGTTTCGGCGTCCCCTGGAAGTACACCCGGACCACGCATGAACCGAGGCTAGAGGCCCCGCCCCAGCAGGAAAGGACCAGCAGTCATGTTCGAGCGATTCACAGAGCGAGCCCGTCAGGTGGTCGTTCTCGCGCAAGAAGAGGCGCGCACGCTCAAGCACAACTACATCGGGACCGAGCACATCCTGCTCGGCCTCCTCCGTGAGGAGGAAGGCCTCGCTGCGCGGGTCCTCGAGAGCCTCGACATCACCGTCGAGCGCGTACGTGCGCAGGTTGTCCGGATCGTCGGTTCGGGGGAGGAGGTCACCTCCGGTCAGATCCCGTTCACCCCGCGTGCGAAGAAGGTCCTGGAGCTGGCGCTGCGCGAGGCGCTGAGCCTGGGTCACAACTACATCGGCACCGAGCACATCCTGCTCGGCCTGGTGCGTGAGAACGAGGGCGTCGCCGCCCGGATCCTGCTCGACTTCGACGCGGACTCCGAGAAGATCCGCAACGAGGTCATCCGCATGCTGTCGGGCCCCGGTGGGCGCCGTCAGGGCGCGGGCGCGGGTGCCGGCGCGAGTGGTGCGTCGTCGAGCGCCTCGGGCGAGGGCAAGAAGTCCTCGAAGCTGCTCGACCAGTTCGGCCGCAACCTCACCAAGCTCGCCGAGGAGGGCAAGCTCGATCCCGTCGTGGGGCGTGCCACCGAGATCGAGCGGATCATGCAGATCCTCTCGCGGCGCACGAAGAACAACCCCGTGCTCGTCGGCGAGCCCGGCGTCGGCAAGACCGCCGTCGTCGAGGGCCTGGCCCAGCGGATCACGACGTCCGACGTCCCCGAGCTGCTGAAGGGCAAGCAGATCTACACGCTTGACCTCGCGGCCCTGGTCGCCGGCTCGAAGTACCGCGGTGAGTTCGAGGAGCGCCTCAAGAAGGTGATGAAGGAGATCACCCAGCGCGGCGACATCATCCTGTTCATCGACGAGCTGCACAACCTCGTCGGAGCCGGTGCGGCCGAGGGCGCGATCGACGCGGCCTCGATCCTCAAGCCGGCGCTCGCGCGCGGCGAGCTGCAGACGATCGGGGCGACGACGCTCGAGGAGTACCGCAAGTACCTCGAGCGCGTCTCAGCGCTGGAGCGTCGCTTCCAGCAGATCCGCGTCGAGCAGCCCTCGACGGAGGAGACCGTGCAGATCCTCAAGGGCCTGCGCGACCGCTACGAGCAGCACCACAAGGTCAACATCACCGACGAGGCCCTCGAGGCCGCGGCGGAGCTCGCCGACCGCTACATCTCCGACCGCTTCCTGCCCGACAAGGCGATCGACCTGATCGACGAGGCCGCTTCGCGCATGCGGATCAAGTCGATGACCTCCCCGCCCGTGTACCGGGACCTCGAGGAGGAGATCGAGACCACGCGTCGCGAGAAGGAAGCGTCGATCGAGGCTCAGGAGTTCGAGAAGGCCGCCAACCTGCGCGACGCCGAGCGGCGTCTGACGCAGCGCAAGCGTGAGCTCGAGGAGCAGTGGGAGGCCGGCGAGGCCGAGACCGAGCGTCCGTCGATCGGCGAGGAGGAGATCGCCGACATCGTCTCGATGTGGACCGGCATCCCGGTCTTCAAGCTCACCGAGGCGGAGACCGCGAAGCTGATGCGGATGGAGGACGAGCTCCACAAGCGCGTCATCGGCCAGCAGGCCGCCGTCGAGGTCATCTCCAAGGCGATCCGCCGCTCCCGTGCCGGCCTGAAGGACCCGAAGCGGCCGACCGGCTCGTTCGTGGTCCTCGGCCCGTCCGGCGTCGGCAAGACCGAGCTCGCCCGCACGCTCGCCGAGTTCCTGTTCGGCGACGAGGACGCGATGATCCGCGTCGACATGTCGGAGTACATGGAGAAGCACTCCGTGTCCCGGCTCGTCGGCTCGCCTCCGGGCTACATCGGCTTCGACGAGGGCGGTCAGCTCACCGAGGCCGTGCGGCGCAAGCCGTACTGCGTGCTCCTGCTCGACGAGATCGAGAAGGCCCACCCGGACGTCTTCAACATCCTCCTGCAGATCCTCGAGGACGGTCGCCTGACCGACTCGCAGGGCCGCACGGTGGACTTCCGCCACGCGATCGTGATCATGACGTCGAACATCGGCGCTTCGGAGATCGCTCGCAACACGCCGCTCGGCTTCGCCGTCTCCGACGACGAGACCGGCATCACGTACGACGACATGAAGAACCGGATCATGGGCGAGCTCAAGAAGGTCTTCCGGCCTGAGTTCCTCAACCGGATCGACGACGTGATCGTCTTCCACAAGCTGCAGAAGGAGGAGATCAAGGAGATCGTCGACCTCCTGCTGCGGCGGATCCGCGAGTCGATGGCCGATCGTGGGCTTCAGCTGGAACTCACCGACGAGGCCAAGGACCTGCTCGTCGACAAGGGCTGGGACCCCGCGATGGGCGCCCGTCCGCTGCGTCGCGCGATCCAGCGCTACATCGAGGACCCGCTGGCCGACTTCGTCCTGCGCGCCGAGCTCACGCCCGGGGCGACGGTCATGGTCGAGAAGGCGCCCGAGGAGGACGACCGCGAGGTCTCCCTAACGGTCGTCGAGCCCACGAAGGTGCCCGCCGCGGTCGGCGGCGGGACCGCCGAGGAGGTCGCCGGCGCGACCGACGAGCGTCCGGCCGAGCCCGGCGGCGCGCTGGACCAGCCGGTGCTCGAGGAGCCCACCGAGGACTGATCTCCTCGCAGGAGGCAGAGTCGTGAGATCGAGGGCGGCCCAGGGGCCGCCCTCGATCGTTGTGGGGCGTGCGCGGGGAGTGCGGCCGCTAGAGCAGTGTGCGGCGCGCGACGTCGAGGTCGACGTGCGACTCCCAGCGCGCGATCCGGCCGTCGCGGATCGTCCACAGGTGAGCGGCGGCCCAGCTCAGCGGCTGGCGGCTGCCGCGCGGGGTCGCGGTGATCGAGACGAGCGCGAGGGCGTGCTCGTCACCGATCGGGATGACGCCGTCGGTAGTGATCTGCATCGTCTCGTAGCCGCCGTCCCAGCGGGCGATCCACTGCCGCCAGCCCTCGATCCCGTGCAGCGCCGTCTCGGCGGGGCGCAATGCGTCGCAGACGAGCTCGACATCGGGATGCACGCTGTCGGTCAACGCGGACAGCCCATCCTCGTTCCAGCGTGCGTAGAGTTGCTCGGCAACGTCGGCTGCTGCGGTACAGGTCACTGTGAGCCCACGATACGGGGGCGCGGGGAACATCTGGCCGGGTGTTCGATGGGCTGTTCGTGCACGCCGAGCGAACGGTGTTCGTTGCGGCGTCACGCCTAGAGGTCATGGACATCCTCCGGCTGGCGTCGCTGACGTATCTGCAGCCGCTGAGCCTGCGCGAGCTCGCCGCGATCGCCCCCGCCGCGGAGGAGATCTCCATCCCCGCCGGCGGCCGCATGCTGCTCGACGGGCCGCTGCATCAGGAGCTCGTGCTCGTCGCGGCCGGCCGCGGCAGCGTGCGCTGCGCCGGGGAGACGATCGCCGAGCTGGGTCCGGGCGACGCCTTCGGCCCGCTGGCAGCGCCGCGCGCGGCGTACCCGACGGCGAGGATCACGGCGCACACCGCCCTGCGGCTCGTCGCGTTCAGCACGCACGAGGTCCGCTATCTGCGCCGGACGGCGCCCGAGGCGCTTGCCGCGCTCGTGGCCGCCTGCGGCCCGGCGCCGGCGCCCGTGCCCGTGCCCGTGCCCGTGCCCGTGGCCGTGGCCGTGGCCGTGGCCGCGCACGCCGCCGCGTAGCATCCCGCGCATGAGCCAGTGGCCTGCGCCGGGTGGCGAGGGAATCCCGCCTCGGCACGCTGACGGCGCCCGCGCCACCCGCGTCGTCCATGCCGGGCTGCCCGCGCCCGCCCAGGGCACGCCGTTTCTGCCCGGTCCGACGCTGGCCGCGCCGTATCACCTGATCGGGCCGACCGACGCTTCGGCCTACGGCTACGGGCGCTACGCCAACCCGACGTGGACGGGCTACGAGGACGCGCTCGGCGAGCTCGAGGGTGGCGAGGCCGTGCTCTTCGCCTCCGGCCTCGCCGCCGTCGCGGCCGTCCTGCTGCCGGCGCTGGTGCCCGGCGACGTCGTCGTCGTGCCCGCCGACGGCTACCCCGGCGTGACGACGATCGCGCTCCAGCAGCTACGCCCGCGCGGCGTCGAGGTCCGCGTCGTGCCGACCGAAGAGGCGGCGATCCGCGCAGCGCTGCCGGGGGCCGCGCTGGCCTGGATCGAGACGCCGTCCAACCCCGGGCTGGCCGTGCTCGACGTCGCGGCGCTGGCCGCGGCCGCACATGAGGCGGGCGCGCTGCTGGCGGTCGACAACACCCTGGCGACGCCGCTGCTGCAGCGTCCGCTGGAGCTCGGCGCCGACCTCTCGGTCTCGAGCGCCTCGAAGGGGCTCACCGGCCACAGCGACCTCGTCCTTGGCTACGTGGCCGCGGCCGATCGGGCGCATGCGGGGCAGGCGCGCGAGTGGCGCAGCCTCACGGGCGCGATCGCCGGGCCGTTCGAGGCGTGGCTCGCGCACCGCTCGCTCGCGACGCTCGACGTCCGTCACGAGCGCCAGTGCGCGAACGCGCTCACGTTGGCCGAGGCACTCGCGGGGCGCGCCGACGTGGCCGAGGTGCGCTACCCCGGCCTGCCGGACGACCCCGGCCACGCGCTCGCCGCGCGCGTGTTCGGCGGCGAGCGCTTCGGCAGCGTGCTGTGCTTCGAACTGGAGACCGAGGCGCGGGCGCAGGCGTTCCTGGCCGCGGCACAGCTGATCGCCGAGGCGACGAGCTTCGGTGGCGTGCATTCGTCCGCCGAGCGGCGCCTGCGCTGGGGCAGCGACGACGTCTCGCCGGGCTTCATCAGGATGAGCGCGGGGATCGAGGACGGCGCCGACCTCGTGGCCGATGTCTGCGCCGCGCTCGACGCGACCGCCGCCACCTGAGGCTGCCGCCCGGGGGTGTGTCGAATGCTTCGCGGCGGGCGCGAGGAATTCGACACACCACGTGCCCCGCAGGGTCACTGCGGCGCTCTCGAGGGGGGGCGAAGCCGTCGGGTCTGCCGCTTATGGTCAGTAGATGGCTCGCCCGACGACCGTCCACGTCTGCTCGCAGTGCGGGCACTCGAGCGTGCGCTGGCACGGGCAGTGCCCCGGCTGCAACGAGTGGAACACGCTCGTCGAGGAGCGCGCGCCGGCGACCGGCGCGGGGGCCGGTCGGGGCCGCGGCGGCGGCGCCCCGGCCCAGCGGGCCCGCGCGGGCACGCCCGTGCGCCTGGCCGACGTCAGCACCGAGCGCGTCCCGCGCCTGCTGACCGCCATCGGCGAGCTCGACCGCGTCCTCGGTGGCGGCCTCGTTCCGGGTTCGCTCGTGCTGCTCGGCGGCTCGCCGGGGATCGGCAAGTCGACGCTGACGAACATGGCGCTCGGTAACCTCGCCGCCGCCGGCCGGCGCACGCTGTACGTCTCCGGCGAGGAGTCGGCGGCGCAGATCCGCCTGCGCGCCGAGCGGCTCGTCGGCGCGACCAGCGGCGCCCTCGACGTCCCGGTGCTCGCCGAGACCGATCTCGACACGATCCTCGCGACGCTGCACGCCGAGCGTCCCGAGGTCGTCGTCATCGACTCCGTGCAGACGATGCACGCCTGCGACCTCACCGGCGCGCCCGGCTCCGTCGGCCAGGTGCGCGAGACCGCCGGGCGGATCATGCAGGTGGCCAAGGCCGAAGGGATCGCCGTCCTGCTCGTCGGCCACGTCACGAAGGAGGGCGCGCTCGCCGGCCCGCGCGTGCTCGAGCACCTTGTCGATTGCGTGCTGCAGTTCGAGGGCGAGCGCGAGCGCACCTACCGCACCCTCAGAGCCTTGAAGAACCGCTTCGGCTCGACGAACGAGGCCGGTGTCTTCGAGATGAAGTCCGGCGGCCTCGTCGAGGTGCTCGACGCCAGTGCCCGCTTCGTCGCCGAGGCCACGGGCAAGCCGGGCTCCGTGATCCTCGCCGCGATGGAGGGGTCACGCCCGCTGCTCGTCGAGGTCCAGGCGCTGGTCTCGCCGTCCGAGCTCGTGCCGCCGCGCCGGGTCGTCAACGGACTGGATCGCAACCGCCTCGCGCTCGTCCTGGCCGTGCTCGGCCGCCACGCCGGGATCGGCGCGGGCAGCGCCGACGTATTCGTCAACGTCGTCGGCGGCGTGCGCGTCGAGGAGCCGGGCGCCGACCTCGCGATCGCGCTCGCCGTCGCCAGCGCCGCTCGCGGCGTGCCTCTGTCGGCCGGCGCCGCCGCCCGCCCGGTCGCCTGCTTCGGCGAACTCGGCCTCACCGGCGAGCTGCGGACCGTCGGGCACGCCGACCGCCGCGCCGCCGAGGCCGCGAAGTTCGGCCTGCGACACGTCATCTCGCCGGAGGTCGCACCGACGCTGCGCGAGGCGATCCGGGCGGTCCTGCCGGCTCGCGCGCCGCAGGCGGCGTAGCAGGACGATCACGTCACCGAGCGAGCCGAATCAGAGAACTTCGCCGTCGCAACCCTAAATCCCTAAGTACCCGCTAAAATCGGGTGGATGGTGCAGCGAGTAGGGGACGAATCACACGAGCTCGAGTCTCGTCAGGAACCCCGACTCGTCAAGGCATTGGAGATGGTCGCGCCCGGCACGACGCTGCGCGAGGGCCTCGACAACATCATGGACGCGCGCACCGGCGGGCTCATCATCGTCGGCGAGGTCGACGACCTGAGCTTCCTCTTCTCGGGCGGCATCAAGCTCGAGATCGACTACTCGCCCGCCCTGCTGTACCAGGTGGCCAAGATGGACGGCGCGATCGTCCTGAACGTCAATGCGACGAAGATCGCGATGGCCAACGTCCAGCTCATGCCCGACCCGACGATCCTGTCCGTCGAGACGGGCACGCGCCACCGCACCGCCGAGCGCGTGTCCAAGCAGACCGACGCGCTCGTCATCGCGATCTCCCAGCGCCGCGAGGTCGTCTCGCTCTACGTCGACGGTGGCAAGTACATCCTCGAGGACATCCCGGTCGTGCTCGCCAAGGCCAACCAGGCGCTCGCGACACTCGACAAGTACCGCACGCGCCTCGATCAGGTCTCCACCCGCCTGACGGCGCTGGAGTTCGAGGGCGGCGCCACGCTGCACGACGTGCTCACCGTGCTGCAGCGCTCCGAGCTCGTGACGCGCATGGCCGTCGAGATCGAGCGCTACATCGTCGAGCTCGGCACCGAGGGGCGTCTCATCGAGATGCAGCTCGAGGAGACGATGGTCGGCACCGCCGCCGACAAGGCCGCACTCGTGCACGACTACCTCGCCGAGAACACCGACGAGGAGTTCGCCGGCGCGCTGGACCAGATCGGTCGCCTGCCCCACCACGACTTGCTCGACTTCGGCCGCCTGGCCGAGCTGCTCGGCTACGACCGCAAGCTCAACACGCTCGACTATCCGGTCTCGCCGCGCGGTTTTCGCATCCTTGGTCGTATTCCCCGCTTGCCTAAGCTGGTCGTGGCACAGATCGTCAACGACTTCGGTGGACTCGACGAGCTGTTGGCCGCAACCGACGTCGAGCTCGAGACCGTCGATGGTGTTGGCGAGATACGGGCGAAGGACATCCGCGAGGGCCTTCGCCGCTTACAGGAGATGAACCTCGTGGACCGTTACCTGCAGACCTAGCACCGTTTCACCGTCCGGCCGCCGCCGGCATCAATCCGCAAGGAGGGCATCATTCCCGAAGCCGAAGAGCAGCTGCTGGAGGACCTGGACCGTACGCTCGAGAACATCGAGTTCGAGCTTGGCGACAACGTCGTATATCCGCATCATGGGGCCGGTCAGGTCCTCAAGAAGGAGCGACGCAAGATGTTCGGTGAGGAGCGCGAGTACCTCACCATCAAGATCCTGCACAACGACATGACCGTCATGGTTCCGTGTGAGAACGCGGCGCTGGCGGGGCTGCGTCGCGTCATCGACGAGGAGACCGTGCAGAAGGTCCTCGCCGTCCTGGCTGACGACGTGTCGGAGATGCCCAAGAACTGGAATCGCCGGTTCAAGCACAACCGCGACAAGATCAAGACCGGCGACATCTACGAGCTTGCCGAGGTCGTGCGCAATCTCGCGATCCGCGAGCACGAGAAGGGCCTGTCGACGGGCGAGAAGCAGATGTTCACGCGCGCGAAGAAGATCCTTGCCTCCGAGCTGATGTACGCGCTCGACAAGGACGAAGAGGAGGCCGAGCAGCACCTCGACGACCTCCTCGCCGACAGCGCCGGCGTGGTGACCAAGTAGCGATCGCGCTCGTCGTGGCGGCGGGACGTGGGGAGCGCCTTGGGTTCGGGGAACCCAAGGCGTTCGTCACTCTCGCCGGGCGCCCGATGCTCGAATGGAGCCTCGATGCGTTGCAGGCCGTCGACGCGGTCGAGGCGATCGTGGTGGCGCTGCCGCCCGGGTGGGAGGGGACGCTGCCCGCGGGCGCGGTCGGCGTGCCCGGAGGCGCCCATCGCTCGCTGTCGGTGCTGGCCGCCCTGCACGCGGCGGCGGGCGATCCGGTGATCGTCCATGACGCCGCCCGCCCGCTCGTGCGGGCACAGGAGTTCCAGGCAGCGCTCGACGAGCTCGAGCTTCACGGCTGCGACGCGGTGATCGCCGCGGCGCCGGTGGCCGACACGATCAAGCAGGTGGGCGCCGACGGTATGGTCACCCGCACGCTCGATCGCGCCTCGCTGTGGGCGGTGCAGACGCCGCAGGTCTTTCGCCGCGCGGCGCTCGAGCTGGCGCTCAGCGCGCCGGACGACGTGCTGGCCCGCGCGACCGACGACGCGTGGCTCGTCGAGCAGGCGGGCGGGACGGTGCGGGTGATCGCCCTGCCGGCCGAGAACCTCAAGGTCACGACGCCTGGTGATCTGCAGGTCGCCGAGATGGCGCTGCGCGAGCGCTCCGGCGTCTGAGCTGTTGCCGCCTCGTCGGCACACGACCACTAGCATCCGCCGCATATGCCCGAGTCTCGTTTCCGGCGCGCCCCCGCGCTCGCCATCGCGTTCGTCATCGTCGCCGTCACCGCCGGCGTGGCGTTCGGCCAGTCGGCGGCGCTGCCGACCGGCAACTTCGGCGGCGGCGCGATCGCCGTCCCGGTCAAGGAGTCGACCGTCGCGCGCGACATGCTCCTTTCGATCCGCGCCGGCTCCGGCGGAAAGATCGGCGTCAACGGCCAGATCTACGCGAGCTGCGGCCTCGCCACGATCAGCGGCGACGCCAAGCTCGCCGCCGACGGCAGCTTCACCCTGCGCGGCGACGTGACGCGCCGGCCGCTCGTCGGCACCAGCAACAGCTCCACGTTCGTCGTGCGTGGCTCGCTGACGGCGGAGGGCGGCGAGGGCACGGCGACCGTCAAGCTGCGCGTTCGCACCAAGGGCCGCGCCACGCGCAACTGCACGAGCCGCACGGTCAGCTGGACCGTGCGCCGTCCCGGCGACACGGCCGCCGCCGCCCCGGGCCCGGCGGAGGGAACCCTCTATGGCCTCACCTCGCAGAGTGCCGCGCGGGCCAAGCAGGCGATCGTCCTGCGCGCCGCGAGCGGCGGACGCCGGATCGAGCGCGCTACGTTCGGCTACCGCGCCAGGTGCGACCGCGGCCGGATCGTCGAGTCCGACGACGTGAACATCTCGCCGGAGTTCGACGTCGCGGCCGACGGGTCGTTCCGCGATGTGGAGCGCTTCAAGGCGACCTTCGCCGACGTGATCGTGCGCACGACCGTCGTGCTGAGCGGCCAGTTCGACGCCGCCGGCAACGTGGCGGGCAAGCTGGCCGTGACCGAGCGCTACGCGAGCCGCCGGAGCGGCAGGCGCGTCGACGTTTGCGCGACCGGCACGCGCTCGTGGTCGGCTCGCCAGTAGTGGCGGGCGGCCCCGCCGATGCTGACTGACTACCACCTGCACCTGCGTCCCGACTCGGCGGGCACCGAGGCCGAGCAGTACTTCACCGCCGCCAACGCCGAGCGCTACCGCGTCGTCGCCGAGCAGCGCGGGATCGCGGAGCTGGGCTGCTCGGAGCACGTCTACCGCTTCGCGCAGGCGCTCGAGGTGTGGCGTCACCCGCTGTGGCGCGAGAGCGCCGTCGACGACCTCGACGACTACGCCGGCTTCGTGCGCGAGCAGACCGACCTCAAGCTCGGCATCGAGGCGGACTTCATCGCCGGGCGCGAGGAACGCATGGCGACGCTGCTGGACGCCCATGACTGGGACTACGTCGTCGGCGCGGTGCACTTCGTCGGTGAGCATGCCGTCGACCACGACGGCTACGAGGTCTTCGACCACCGCTGCCAGCGCCCCGACGAGCTCTGGCGGCGCTACTTCGTGACGCTGGGGGAGGCCGCGCGGACGGGGCTCTTCGACATCCTCGCGCACCCCGATCTCGTGAAGATCTGGGGCCCGAGGCGGCCGGTTCCCGAGGGCGACCTGCGGCGCTTCTACGAGCTGGCGATGGACGGCATCGCTGAGTCTCAGATCGCGGTCGAGGTCTCGACGGCGGGGCTGCGCAAGCCCGTCGGCGAGCTGTACCCGGCACCGGCGTTTCTGGAGATGTGCCTCGAGGCCGGCTGTCCGGTCGCGCTGTCGAGCGACGCGCACGTGCCGGGCGAGGTCGGGCGCGACTACGAGGCCGCGCTGGGGCTGCTGGAGTCGCTTGGCGTGGAAGAGCTGGCGGTGTTCGACCGTCGCGAGCGGCGGATGGAGCCGATCGGGTGAGCGCGCGGACCGGCCTGGGCTGGGACTCGCATCGCTTCAAGGCCGGCCGGGCGCTGATCCTCGGCGGGGTGCAGTTCGAGGGTGCCGAGCAGGGCCTCGACGGCCACTCCGACGCCGACGTGCTGACCCACGCCGTGATGGACGCGCTGCTCGGCGCCGCCGGCCTGGGCGACATCGGCGTGCACTTCCCCGACAGCAACGGCGCCTACAAGGACGCCGACTCGATCGTGCTGCTGATCGAGGTGGTCGCCACGCTCGCCGAGCAGGGGCTGCACGCGACCCACGTCGACACGACGATCCTCATGGAGCGCCCGAAGATCGGCCCCTACCGCGACGCGATCCGCGCGCGGCTGGCGGAGGCGCTCGGCTTGGACGCCGCGTCCGTCAACGTCAAGGCATCGACCGGCGAGGGGATGGGCTTCGTCGGGCGGCTGGAGGGCGTCGCCGCCCTGGCGGTGGTCACTGTAGAGCTGCGCGAACGGTGAACGAGCCGGCGCCCACGTCGAACCAGAGCCGCGCCGTGCTCGTGACCGGAGCATCGCGCGGGATCGGCACGGCGGTCGCGCAGGCGTTCGCCGACGCGGGCGACCGCGTGGCGCTGCACTACGGCTCGCGCCGCGAGCAGGCGCCGGGCTCGTCCTGACGCTCCCGGTGCGATATCCGCACCTGGCGCGCCATCACCACTCGCTGGACCGCTGCGGGAAGGTCTCGCACCCGCTCGAGCCGCAACGCTGCCCTGCTCGACGAGAGAGGCGCGCAGCAACGACAAGCGCTACGCCCGCGCGGCAGCGCGCCGAGCCGCTGCCGCCGCCCGCGCCTGCTCGTGCTCGGCCTGGCGGCGCAGCTCCTGCAGCGAGCGGCGCAAATTCTCGCGCACAGCCGGCGCCGCGACCTGCTCGGCGAGCCAGCCGAAGATGCCCGAGCCCGCGACGCCGTACTGAATCCGCAGCTCCACGCGTGTGCGCGCGCCGGTTCCGAGCTCGCGAAGGCGCCACCGCCCGCGCTGGTCGATGCCGGTCACCGACGTCCAGGCAAGGTCGCGGCGTTCGTCGCACTCGACGATCTCCACGAGGCCGCCGACCTCGGCCGAGCCGACGCGCATGAGCGTGCGGTAGCGCGCGCCGAGGCCGCGGTCCTGCTCGGTCGTGACCTCCCAGCGCGTGATGCCGCTCATGAAGTGCAGGTAGCGCGCCGGATCGGTGACGAACTCCCAGACGAGCGCCGGGGGCGCGGCGACGTCGATGGCGGCCCCGACCCTCATCCGATGATCGGCAGCCGCCGCTCCTCGGCCAGGGCGTCGAGGGTCTCCTGCATCGTGGTCGTGACGTGGTCGTAGACCTCGTCGACGTCGGGCTTCGGGCCGAACTGGTCGCGCAGATGGATCGCCGGCAGCACCTCGACGGTGATCTTCGCCGGCAGAGGCACGTGGCCGAGGAAGTCGCCGACGTTCAGGCCCCAGGGCACCGCGATCGAGAGCGGCAGGACCTTGAGGCGAAAGAGCCTGTCGAGCATGAGCGTCCGCGCGAGCCCCTCGCCGCGGCCGAGGAAGAGCGCCGTCTCCTGTCCGCCGATCGAGACCACCGGGACGATCGGCACGTCGTGCTCCAGCGCCAAGCGCACGAAGCCGCGGCGCCCGGCGAAGTTCACTTTATTGCCCTCCCACGAGGGCCGGTGCACCTCGTGGTCGCCGCCGGGATAGACGAGCACCGCGGCGCCGGACTCCAGCGCCCGCGCCGCGTTCTCCGGCGAGGCCGCCACCGTCCCGTACTTGCGCAGGAAGCCGAGGCCCGGCATCGACAGCACGAGGTTGTGCGCCAACTGGTGAAAGCGTCGCTCTACGCCGAAGTACGTGCTGAACGCGAGGGTGAATACCAGTGAATCAGGTGATACGTTGCCGCCGGAGTGATTGCCGACGAGCAGCACCGCGCCCTGCTCTGGGACGTTGCCCAGGCCGCGCACCTCGCCGCGAAACCAGAGACTCGCGAGCAGCCACTGGGCAGGCAGGCTCTCGCGGATGAAGTCCGGATCACGCTCGTCGAGGTCGGCGGTGGGAACCCGCCCGCGGGCGCCGCCGGCGATCGCACCTATAAGGCGCTCGAGCGGGTTGCGGCTGCGCGGCCCATCCTCGGTCTCACGATCACGATCACGATCACGATC
>JBBSMC010000050.1:0-22421 GCA_038233375.1 Solirubrobacterales bacterium | reverse complement strand
TCGTTGGCCTGCTTGATCTCGGTCTTCTTGCGATCCATCCAGGCCTTGAACTCGGCCGGCTCGAGCGCCACGACCTTCGCGGTCATGTCCGCGTGGTTGCGGCCGCACAGCTCGGCGCACTGGCCCTTGAAGGTGCCCGGCTTCGGAACCTTGAACCACGTGAAGTTCAGGTGGCCCGGGACGGCGTCGGCCTTGCCGCCGAGGGCCGGGATCCACCAGGAGTGCGCGACGTCCTGCGCCTTGATGGTCAGCGTCACGGTCGTCTTCGTGGGGACGTAGAGCGTCCCGTACTCGAAGACGTTGTTCAGGACGTTCGTGTCCGTGTCGGGGTACGTGTAGCGCCACGCGTAGCGCTGACCGTTGACCTCGATGTTCAGCCCGCGGCCGCTCGGCGGGCGCGGCTGGTAGGCGGACGCGTTCTGGACGTTCTCGATGCGCTGCGTCGGGAACCCGTCGGCGTCGGAGTTCGGCGGGTTGCGGATGTCGTCGAGCATCGCGAAGGTCACGACGGCAAGGACGACGAGGATGACGGCGGCGCCGAGCGTCCAGCCGATCTCCAGGCGCGTGTTGCCACGGATCTGCACCGGGACCGCGCCCGGGCGGGTGCGGAACCTGATCAGCGAGTACAGCAGGACGCCCTCGACGCCGAAGAAGACCACGGCCGCGACGGCCAGGACGATCTTGTAGAGGGTGTCGATGCTGTCGGCGTTCGCTGAGCCACCCGATTCGGGTGTCCAGAAGTCCGCGGACGCGACGCCGGCCAGGGCGAGGACGCCGACGATCGCCGCGAGCAGCGAGAGCGTGAAGACGCGGCGACGGGTTCGAATGCGAGCGGGAGCCAAGGCGGCGCGCATTGTATTCATGCGGCGGCGATCTGCTGCTCTCCCATCACCTGTGCTGAGTCAGGCGATGGGTGCGATCCGCGGGGTTTGGACTTGCGAACGTCATCTGCCGGAGAACTTCGGCGCGCGCTTCTCGACAAACGCGGTGACGCCCTCGCGGAAGTCCGCTGAGCCCGCCATCTCCTGCTGGATGCGGGCCTCGCGTTCGAGCTGCTCGTCCAGGTCGGCGTACAGCCACGCGTTGAGCTGGCGCTTGCATCCGGCGTAGGAGCGCGTCGGCCCGGCGGCGAAGGCGTCGAGCCGCGCGCATAGACGGTCGTCGAGCTCGTCGTCGGCGACGACCTCGTCGACGAGCCCGCTGCGCAGCAGATCGGGCGCGGCGACGCGCTCGCCGAGCAGCGCCATCGCGGCCGCGCGCCCCGCGCCCGCGCGCGTGGACACAAGGGCCAGGGCACCACCGTCGGGCACGAGCCCGATGTTGGCGAAGGCCAGCAGCATGTACGCCGACTCGGCGCAGACGATCAGGTCGCACGTCAGGGCGAGCGAGCAGCCGATGCCGACCGCCGGCCCGTTGAGCGCTGCGACGACCGGCTTGGGCATCCGCCGCAGCGTCGTGAGGATCGGGTGGTAGACGGTCGTCAGCGTCGTGTAGACGTCGATGCTCCCCTCGGCGGTCATCGGCCGCGCGGCGATGTCGCGCAGGTCCGCGCCGGAGGAGAACGCGCGCCCGCTGCCGGTCACGCCGACGGCACGCACCGCGTCGTCCTCGGCGACGCCGCGCACGGCGTCGAGCAGCTCGTGGCCGAGCTGGTCGTTCCAGGCGTTCAGCGCGGCGGGACGGTGGAGGCGGATGATCGCCGCGGCGCCTCGCCGTTCGAGCTCGAGCGTCTCGTACACGGCCGAGAAGCTACCGTGGCCCTGCGATGGCACGGCCGGTGATCGGAATCTGCACAGCACTGGAGCGCGCATGCTGGGGCGTGTGGAACCTCGACGCCTTCCTGCTACCGCGCAACTACGTCGACGCCGTCAACCGCGCCGGGGCGATGGCGCTGCTGCTGGCGCCCGACCCAGCGCTGGTCGAGGATCCCGACGAGGTGCTCGACCGCATCGACGGGCTGATGCTCGCCGGCGGCGCCGACCTCGATCCGCAGACCTACGGCGCGCAACGCCATCCCCTTACGATCGGCAGCGTGCCCGAGCGCGACGTCTTCGAGGTCGCGCTGGTGCGGCGCGCCCTGGAGCGCGACCTGCCGGTGCTCGGGATCTGCCGCGGGGTGCAGGTGATGAACGTCGCCTGCGGCGGCACGCTGCACCAGCATCTGCCCGAGCTGCTCGGCCACGAGGAGCACCGCCGCGTGCTCGGCAGCTTCGACGGCGCCGATCACGACGTGCGCCTGGCACCCGGCTCGCTGGCCGCGCGCGCGGCCGGCGAGGAGCTGCACGCCACGAAGTCCCATCACCATCAGGGCATCGATCGCGTGGGCGAGGGGCTCGAGGTGACGGGCTGGGCGACCCTCGACGAGCTGCCCGAGGCGCTCGAGCTGCCAACCAGCGGTTTCGCCCTCGGCGTGCAGTGGCATCCCGAGGCGGACGAGCGCAGCCGGCTGATCGAGGCGCTCGTCGAGCACGCGTGCGCTGAAAACTCACGTTGGCTGGACTCCCAACGGCGAGCCATCCAGGATCTCCGGCGGACCCAGGCTCAGGCGAACGTGCGCGTTTTGCGGGGTCCGAATGCGGACCTATACTCGCCGGTCAACCCCCGCGGACGCGCCACCCCCAATGGATAAGAAGGTCCAGCCCCCCGAGGTCGACCCACCCGAGATGGACGAGGAGCATGATCCCGACGAGGCGATGCCGCGGGTGGAGGTCACGCGCCGCGGCCTCGTCATCGGTGGGTTGTTCATCGTCTCGGCGATCGCCTTCCTGTACTTCGTCCTGCCGCAGCTGGCGGACCTGAAGGACAGCGGCAAGCGGGTCGGCGAGGGCAACCGGTGGTGGCTGGCAGCGGCGTTCGTCTTCACGCTGGCCTCGTTCGGCGGCTACGTGATGATGTTCCAGGGCATCTTCGTGCGCGCCGGTTCGCGTGTCGACTGGCGGGCGAGCTACCAGATCACGATGGCCGGGCTGGCCGCGACGCGGCTGTTCGCCACCGGCGGCGCGGGCGGGATCGCGCTGACCGCGTGGGCGCTGCGGCGGTCCGGGATGCCGCGGCGCAAGGTCGCCGACAAGACGCTCGCCTTCCTCATCCTCATCTACGCGGTCTACATGGTGGCGCTCGTCGTCGGCGGCTTCGGCCTGTACTTCGGGCTGCTGCCCGGACCCGGCCCGATCGGAATCACCGTGCTGCCGGCCCTGTTCGCGCTGCTCGTCATCGCGCTGGCGCTCGGGCTCTCGCGCGTTCCGCCGGACCTGCAGCGCCGCCTCGAGGGCTTCGCGCGGCGGGGCGGGCGTCTGGCGCGGGTCGCCCAGCGGCTGGCCAACGCGCCGGCTGCTTTCTCGGCCGGGATGCGCGAGGCCCTGTGTCACGTGCGCGGGCGCGATCCCGCACTGCTGGGGGCGATCGCCTACTGGGGTTTCAACATCGCCGTGCTCTGGGCGTGCTTTCACGCCTTCGGCGATCCCCCGCCGCTGACGGTGGTCGTCATGGGCTACTTCGTCGGCTTCCTCGGCAACCTGCTGCCGCTGCCGGGCGGGATCGGCGGTGTCGACGGCGGCATGATCGCCGCGTTCGCCGCCTTCGGCGTACCGCTGCAGCTTGTGGTGCCGGCCGTGCTGGCCTACCGCATATTCACGTTCTGGCTGCCCACGATTCCCGGCGCGATCGCGTACTTCCAGCTGCGGCGCACCGTCGCGCGCTGGCGCGAGGAGCGCCACGGCGCCGATGTTCCCGCGGCGGCCGGTGCGTGATGCGGTTCAGTGAATCGCGCCACTATACTTTCTGAAGTGACCAGCTCCAGCGCAGACAGGATCGAGAACGTCATCATCGTCGGCTCCGGACCGGCCGGCTTCACCGCGGCGCTCTACACGTCGCGCGCGAACCTCCAGCCGCTCGTCATCGAGGGCTTCATGTGGGGTGGTCTGCTGCAGCAGACGACCGACGTCGAGAACTACCCCGGCTTCCCCGAGGGCATCGAGGGCCCCGTTCTCATGCAGAAGTTTCGCGACCAGGCCGAGCGCTTCGGCACCCGCTTCATCACCGACCAGGCGACGAAGGTCGAGCTCTCCGACGAGCCCGGCGACGTCCACAGGGTCTGGGTGGGCAAGGACGAGCACCGCGCGCGCACCGTCGTCCTCGCGATGGGCGCCGAGCACAAGAAGCTCGAGGTGCGCGGCGAGGAGGAGCTCAGCGGGCGCGGCGTGTCGTACTGCGCCACGTGTGACGCGGCCTTCTTCAAGCAGAAGCCGACGATGATCGTCGGCGGCGGCGACAGCGCGATGGAGGAGGCGATCTTCCTGTCGAAGTTCGCCTCCAAGGTCGTCATCGTCCATCGCCGCGAGGAGTTCCGCGCATCGAAGATCATGCTCGAGCGCGCGCGCTCGATCGAGAACATCGAGTGGCTGACCCCCTACACCGTCGCGGAGTTCCACGCGGGCGACAAGGGCGGCCTGGAGATCGTGCGCCTGCGCAACACCGAGAACGACGAGCAGCTCGAGGTCGAGATCGCCGGCGCCTTCATCGCGATCGGCCATGAGCCGCAGTCGCATCTGGTCGAGGGCCAGGTCGACACCGACGACGAGGGCTACGTCATCACCGAGGGTCGCTCGACCCGCACGGGCAAGCCCGGCGTGTTCGCCTCCGGCGATCTCGTCGACCACACGTACCGCCAGGCCGTCACCGCGGCCGGCTCGGGCACGCAGGCGGCGCTCGATGCCGAGTGGTACCTGCGCGACACCCCGGGCATCCCGACGCCGGAGGGGATGCCGGCGGGCGACCTCGCCGAGGCGCAGTGGGCTCAGTCTTCGGAGTGACGCCGACGCCGGCGGGCGTCCTGCACCGGCCCGCTTAAATACGCGGACCCGGGACCTCCGGTCCCGGGTCGGTCAGCCTCCATGCGGCTCCGCGTAATGATCGATGCGCTTCGTCCGTCGTCCGTGCCGGGCGCTTCGACGGACACTCCGTGTCAGCCGCTACGCTCTTTCTAGAGCCTCGCCCGGCCGAGCACACTAGGGCGGCTCCCCAGTCTTTTGACGAAGCGCGCTCCAGCTGTCGGACGAGACATCGGTTCGGGAGGGCTTCTCGAGCGAGAAGAGGCCTTGCGCGCCATCGACGGGCTGCTGAACGCGGGTCGCGGCTGCGCCGGTGAGCTGCTGCTCGTCGAGGGCCATGCCGGCACCGGCAAGTCGGCGCTGCTCGACGCCGCCGTCGTGCGCGCCCGCGCCGACGGCATGACCGTCATGCGCGCCCGCGCGTCGGAGCTCGAGAAAGCCTTTGAGTTCGGCATCGCGCTGCAGCTCTTCGAGCCGTTGCTCGCCGGCGCCGACGACGAGACCCGCGACCGCCTGCTGGCAGGGTCGGCGGCGCTGGCCGCGCCGCTGCTCGAGCGCCCCATGAGCTGGGCCGGCGACGAGACCGACAGCGGCACCTACCCGATCATGCACGGCCTCTTCTGGCTCTTGGCGAACCTCGCCGATACGGGCCCGGTCCTGATCGTCGTCGACGACCTGCACGCTGCCGACCGCGCCACGCTGCGGCTCCTGCTGTACCTCCTGCAGCGCCTCGACGAGATGGCCGTCTCGATCATCGCCGCGCGGCGCCTCGGCGAGCCCGGCGCCCCCGACGATCTGCTCGCCCAGATCTCGACCCACATCTGCAGTCAGTCCGTGCGCCCGCAGGCGCTGTCGCGCCACGGCGCGCGGCGGATGGTGCGCGCCGCCTTCGCCGACGCCGACGATGCGTTCGGCGACGCCTGCTGGCGGATGACCGAGGGCAACGTCTTCCTGCTCGAGGAGCTCATCGCGGCGATCCGCGGCGAGGCCTGGGCGCCGACGGCGCTGAACGCCGCGCGGATCGGCACGCTGGCGCCGGAGGCCGTGCTGCGCGCGGTCTCGGTGCGGCTCATGCGCCTGTCCGACGAGGCCGCCGCGGTGGCGCGCGCCGTCGCTGTGCTCGGCGGCGACGCTGACCTGCGCCATGTCGTCGCGCTGACCGGTCAGCCGGCCGAGCGCGTCGCGGCCGCCGCCGACGCCCTGACGGCATCGGACATCCTGCGCCCAGTGGCCGCCGGCGCGCTGCGCTTCGCCCACCCGCTCCTGGCCTCGGCGGTCTACGCCGACATCGCCACCGCCGAGCGTGCGACGCTGCACCGCCGCGCCGCGGAGATCCTGCACGGTGAAAAGATCGCGCCCGAGCGCGTCGCCGCGCACCTGCTGCCGAGCCCCGGCAGCGGCGAGGGCTGGGTCGTCGACGTGCTCTGCGACGTCGCTCGGCGCGCGCGCGCCGCGGGCGCGCCGGAGTCGGCCGCCAGCTACCTGCGCCGCGCGCTGCAGGAGCCGCCCTCGGCGGACCGGCGCCCGGCGGTGCTGCGCGAGCTGGGCAGCGCCGAGGCGGCGACCGGGCTGGAGAGCGCGACCGGTCACCTCGAGGAGGCGGTGGCCGGGGCCGATGGCGACGCCGATCGCGCGCGGGCGCTGCTCGAGCTCGGACGCGCGCTGGCGGCGGCCGGCCGTCACCCCGAAGCCGTCGAACGCTTCTGCGAGGCGGTGGCCGGCACTGGTGCCGACCCGGCCGTGCTCGCGCAGGCGCGCGCCGAGGCGGGCGCGCTGGGCGTGTTCGATCCGCGGCGCCGTGCGCGGCTGCTGGTAGCCGACCCGGACGGGGCCCTGGCCTCCGACCACCCGGGGCTGAGCGCGATGCGCTGCATGCACGCGGCGCTGGCCGGCGCGCCGCGCGGGACGATCCTCGCGCTCGCGCGTGCGGCGAGCACCGACGACGGCGACGCGCGCGCCGAGCAGGGCGCGGGCTCCACCGTGCTCGTCGCGACGAGCATCGGGTTGCAGGCATGCGACGAGCTGCTCTGGGACGAGCGCGAGATGACCGCTGCGCTCGACCGCGCCCGTGCGGCGGGCTCGACCGTCGCGTTCGCCACCGCGAGCCTGGCGCGCGCCGGGGCGCGCTGGGCGCAGGGCCGCCTCGTCGAGGCGCTCGCCGACGCCGAGCAGGCGCTCGACGCCGAGCGCTACGGCTGGCGGCATCTGCTGCCGTGGGCGTACGGCGCCGTCGTCGGGCTGCTCGTCGATCGCGGCGAGCTGGCGGTCGCGGCGGCGGTTGCCGCGCGCCCGGACATCACGCCGTACGCGGGCTCGGGGATGCTGGCGCCTTGGCATGAGGCGCTCGGCCGCCTGGCGCTCGCCGAGCGCCGCGAGGCCGACGCGCTGACGCACTTCGAGTCATGGCGCGACGTCGCCGGCGATGTCGCCAACCCGGCCTGCGGCGCCGCGTGGCGCTCGGCGTCGGTGCCCGCGCTCGTGAGCCTGAGCCGCGCCGACGAGGCTCGCACGCTGGCGGCCGAGGAGCTCGCGCTGGCGCGCGCCTTCGGCGCAGCGCGGCCGATCAGCGTCGCGCTGCGCGCGCTCGCCCACGCCGAGGCGCACGGGCCGATCGAGGATCAGGTCGCGCTGCTCGAGGAGGCGGTCGCGCTCGTCGCCGCGTCCGAGGCGCGGCTGGAGCTCTGCCGGGCGCAGCTCGAGCTGGGCACGGTGCTGCGCCGGGCCCGCCGGCGCGCCGAGGCCGGCCGCGTGCTCGGCGAGGCGCTCGAGCTCGCCCGCGCGTGCGGCGCGCGGCTCGTCGAGGACCGGGCGCTCGAGGAGCTCGAGGTCGCGGGGGCCCGCATTCAGCGCGCCGCCCGTCGCGGCGCGGACGCGCTGAGCCCGAGCGAGCGCCGCGTCGTCGCGCTCGCCGTCGAGGGGCTGTCGAACCGTCAGATCGCCGAGGCGCTGTTCGTCACGCGCAAGGCGGTCGAGTGGCACCTGGGCAACGCGTATCGCAAGCTCGATGTGCGCTCACGCCATGAGCTGCCCGCGGCATTGAGCGAGGCGCCGCGCGACGGCGCGGCCGGTCAGGGCCAGGGCTAGCGGACGCCGGCGGACGGCCCGCAGGCCGCCACGTCGTCGACGAGCCGGTGGCCGCTCTCGACGGTCCAGCGGTCGGCGTCGACGAGCTGCTGCACCAGGTCCTCGACGGCGGCCAGCTCGTCGTAGCCGTCGCCGTCGAAGAACAGCGCATCGGCGGCGGTGCGGATGATCTGCGCCTCGTCGACCGTCAGCTTGATGTTGCCGAGTTCGTCGAGCGTCTTGACGACGCGGCCGTAGGCCTGGGAACGAGCGTTATCCATGAAGCAAACCTAGCGCGCCTGCAGGGCGTCCTGCCCGACTGCCAGCGCGAGCACGAGGCGCCGGTCGATCGTGCGCGGACTGTCGGCGCTCACGTCGATCGTGTAGATGTCGCGGAACTTGCCGATCTGGCGGCGATTCTCGCCGATGATCTGCTCGCCGCGCTTGAAGACGAAGTGGTACGGGATCGGCAGCCAGTCGGCGACGTTCTCGACATACGGGATGAAGCCGATCGCGCGGCGGATGAGCGCGACCGCAAGGCTCTTCTCCGTCGAGATGAACAGCTCCTGGCCGCCGGCGTCGTTGACTCGGAACGTCGAGCGCAGCAGGCTGGCGCCGAAGACCTTGCTGATCTCGCCGATCTTCGCCCCGGCCTCGTCGGTGATGTCGTACGTCGCGCGCGGGTCGAAGCGCTGGCGCGCCTTGATCCGCAGCAGCTCCTGCGTCTTGGCCTCGTCGGTGTAGAAGCGGATGTCCTCCTTGAACTTGAAGCGCTTCTGCTCGACGAAGCAGATCGCGTCGCCCGGCGTGCTGCCCTCGTCGGCAGGCAGGAAGAACTCGTACTGGTTGATGACGAGCTTGATCTTCTGGCGCAGGACGAAGACGTCGTGCTGGTTCGGGTCGACGGTCATTGCTTCAGGTTAGAGGGGCAGCTGCCCGCCCTCGATCGAGAGCAGCAGGCGCTTGCGCTCCAGGCCGCCGGTGTAGCCGCCGAGCCCGCCGGAGCTGGCCAGCACGCGATGGCAGGGGACGACGATCGGGATCGGGTTTGAGCCGAGCGCCCCGCCGGCGGCGCGGAAGGCGCTGGGCGAGCCGGCCGCGATCGCCATGTCCTTGTACGTGCGCGTGGCGCCGAAGGGGATCTGCGCGCACTCCTGCAGCACGCGGCGGCGAAACCCCTCGTGCGACAGCGACCAGTCCAGCGCCAGCTCGAAGTCCTGGCGGCGCCCGTCGAAGTACTCGTCGAGCTCGCGGCGGATCGGGTCGAGCCGGGCCGGCGCCTCGACGATCGCCGGCGACAGGCGCAGCGCGATGTCGTCGAGGATCTCGTCGAGGCCGCCGTTCTCGAGCTCGTAGGCGAGCCGGGCGAGACCGCGCGGCGTCTGCACGGCGACGAGCCGGCCGACGGGGCTGTCGACGGTCGCATAGAAGACCGGCGCGACGCCTTCGTCGGCGGCGCGGGCGGCGGTGCGGGCGGCGAGCGCGGCGGACTCGCCGGGGCGCAGATCAGGCGGTGGCAGCGACATTCGCAAGCTCCTTGCGTAGGTTCTTCAGGCCGTCGGCGGCGGCGCGGCGCGCGGCCTCCTCGGTGCAGCCGAGCGCGGTGGCGATCTCGGCGTGGCTCAGGTCGGCGGCGTAGCGCAGGGTGAGCACCTCGCGCTGGCGCGGGGGCAGGGCGCGGACGCGCTCCCAGTGCTCCCCGTCGTCATCCTTCGGCACGCCCGGCGGCGGCTGGGCGCGCTGTGCGCTGTCGTGGATCTCGGCGACCGGCACGGGGTTGCGCCCGCGCGCGCGGTGCACGTCGATCGCCTTGCGGTGGGCGATCGTCAGCACCCAGCCGCGGAGGTTGGAGTCGGGTTGCAGCCGCGGATAGGCCCGCAGCGCCGACAGGAACGTCTCCTGGAAGGCGTCGTCGGCGTCGTGGCGGCCGACGGACGCCACGAGGAAGCGCAGGACGTCGTCGCGGTGGGCGTCGAGGAAGCGCTGGAAGGGCGGCAGGCGCGCGGCGGTCTTCGTCATGGGGATGGAACGCTCGCCCGCGCCCGCTCGTGAGGTCGGGGCCTACTCGGGCACGAGCGCGTTGATGCCGGTCAGCGCGCGGCCGATGATCAGCTTCTGGATCTGCGACGTGCCCTCGTAGAGCGTCGTCACGCGGACGTCGCGAAACCAGCGCTCGACAGGATGGTCGTCGACGTAGCCCGCGCCGCCGTGCACCTGGATCGCCTCGTTGGCGCACCACTGCGCAGCCTCGGTGGCGAAGAGCTTGGCGATCGAGATCTCGGTCGTGCACGGCCTGCCCTGGTCGCGCAGCGCGCCGGCGCGCCAGACGAGCAGGCGGGCGGCGTCGGTGCGCACGCGCATCTCGGCGAGCATCGCCTGCACGAGCTGGAAGCTGGCGATCGGGCGGCCGAACTGCTCGCGCTGCCTGGCGTACGCGACCGACTCCTCGAGGCAGCCCTGGCAGATCCCCACGCAGCCCGCGGCCACCGAGTAGCGGCCGGAGTCCAGCGCGCTCATCGCGATCCTGAAGCCCTGACCGACCTCGCCGAGCAGGCCGTCCTCGGCC
The DNA here is from genome assembly GCA_038233375.1 of Solirubrobacterales bacterium. Lineage (GTDB taxonomy): Bacteria > Actinomycetota > Thermoleophilia > Solirubrobacterales > Solirubrobacteraceae > CADCVQ01. The sequence continues at coordinate 11,963 of JBBSMC010000050.1, read as the reverse complement.
ACGAAGACGCCGTCGAGCGCGATCGATCCCGTGTCCGAGCCGTGCAGGCCCATCTTGTGATGAATCGCCTGCGTGGTGAAGCCGGGCTGATCGGTGTCGACGAGAAAGCAGGCGAGGCCGCGGTGGCGGAGCGCCGGATCGGTCTGGGCGAAGATCAGCGCCAGCTTCGCGTGGTTGGCGAGCGAGATCCACATCTTCGCTCCGTTGAGCTCCCAGCCGCCGTCGACCTTCGTGGCGCGCGTGCGCTGGCTGGCGGCGTCCGAGCCGGCTTCGGGCTCGGTCAGGCCGAAGCAGCCAAGCCGCTCGCCGGAGCACAGGAGGGGGAGGTAGGTGGTCTTCTGCGCCTCGCTGCCCCAGCGCAGGATCGTCGCGGCCACGAGCGACGTCTGGACGGATACGACCGTCCGCATCGCGCTGTCGCCGCGGCCGATCTCCTCGAGAAGGAGGCCGTAGCCGATGTGGTCCAGGCCGGCGCCGCCGTACTCGCGCGGAACGATCGCGCCGAGATAGCCCTGCTGCGCGAGCATCGCGACGAGCGCGAGGTCGAAGTGCTCGTTGCGCGCATTCTCCTTCGCGCGCGGGATGATCTCGCGATCGGCGAACTCCCGCGCCGTCGCCCGGATGAGCTCCTGCTCGTCGGTGAGGTCGAAGTCCATGAGCCGTCGCCCGACGCTAGCGCAGGTGGCCGGCCCGAGAGCGAGGCGACGGCCCAGGCGATAGATCGCCCGCGCCCAGTTTGCCGGCTCGTGCGGCTTACACTGCGCCGCCCATGCGGGTCCTCCTGATCGGTGGCGGCTGTCGCGGCCTGCGTCTCGCCGAGAGCCTCGTCGCCGACGGCCACGCGGTGCGCGCCGTCACGCGCTCGGAGTCGCACCGTGCTGCGATCGAGGCCGCCGGAGCGGAGTGCTGGATCGGCGACCCGGACGTCGTCGGGACGCTGCGCTACGCCCTGGAGAGCGTGACGATCCTTGTCTGGGCGCTCGGCACCGCGATCGGGCCGGTCGACGATGTCGCCGCGCTGCACGGCTCGCGGCTGGAGATGATGCTCTCCAAGTCGATCGACACGACCGTGCGCGGGATCCTTTACGAGGCGGCGGGGACGGTCCCGGCGCAGACGTTGGCGACGGGCATCGCCGAGCTGCGGCGGGCGTGCGAGCTCAACGAGATCCCGCACGAGGTGCTGACGGCCGATCCGGCCGACGCGGTGGCGTGGGCGACCGCCGCGCGCGCGTCGATCGACCGGCTGCTCGGTGTGGGGTGAGGGTGTGGCGAATGAGCCTCGGCCGGCGAGGGTCATTCGCCTCACCGCAGCGGCACGAAGCGGACCGCGTTGAGCAGCGTGCGCTCCAGGCCCGCCGGGCCGCGACGCACGAACACGAGGCGCTCCGCGTCGCCGTGGGCGACCGGCGCGATCAGCCTCCCGCCGACGGCGAGCTGCGCCTCGAGCGCCGGCGGCACCTCGTCGGCGGCCGCCGCCGCGACGTTTATCGCGTGAAACGGAGCGTGCTCCGGCAGGCCCGCAGCGCCGTCGCCCGCCGCGAGCGTGACGTTCTCGATCCCGGCCAGCCGCAGCGATCGCGCGGCCTCCTCGGCCAGCTCGGCGTCGAGGTCGATGCCATAGACGTGGCGGCACAGCCGCGACAGCACCGCGGCGTGATAGCCCGAGCCACTACCGACGTCGAGCACGACGTCGTCGTCGCCCAGCTCGAGCAGTTCGCACATCCGCGCGACGAGCGTCGGCTGGGAGATCGTCTGGCCGCCGCCGATCGGCAGCGGGCGGTCGGCGTAGGCGAACTGTTGCAGCGACGGGGCGACGAACAGCTCGCGCGGGACCGCGGCGACGGCGGCGAGGACCCGCTCGTCGGCGATGCGCGAGCTCAGGCTGTGCAGCAGGTCGTCGCGGCTCATCGGCGTTGCGCTCCTACGCGCCGGCTCCGTCGAGGAGGGGGTCGATGCGGGCCAGCAGGTCACCGACGATCCGCGCCGTCGCGCCCCAGATGACCGCCTTCTCGCTGACGTCGTAGACGACGCTGCGAAAGGGGATCCCGCGGTGCAGCAGGCGCCGGCGGTTGGCGGCGGCGCGCAGGTCGCTGAGACGCAGCTCCAGCACCTCGTCGACCTCGCGCGGGGAGAGCATCCACTCGCGCCCGGGCTCGATCAGTCCGACGAACGGATAGACGCCGAAGTTCGTCGCGACCGTCGGCGTGGGGCACAGCGCGCCGAGGATGTGGACGTCCTCGGGCGGCAGGCCGATCTCCTCCTCGGCCTCGCGCAGCGCCGTCGTCATGAGGTCCGGGTCCTCGTCGTCGCGGCGCCCGCCGGGGAAGGAGATCTCGCCGGCGTGGCTGCGCAGGTCGCTCTGGCGGCGCGTGAGGACGGTATGCAGCCAGCCGTCGTGTTCGTAGAGCGCGACGAGCACCGCTGCCTTGGTGCGCCCGTGGACCTCCACGGCGGTTGCGTCGGCGGGGTCCAGCAGGACCGCGCGCAGCGCGTCAGGCAGCGAGCTGGATGCGCTCGACACGCTCGTCGAACATGACCTCGCCGTCGAGCGTGCGGTGCACCGGGCACTTCGTCGCGATCACCTTCAGGCGCTGGACCTGCTCGTCGGAGAGGTTAGACGGAACACGCAGCGTCAGCGTGAACTTCGTCGGGCAGCCGCGCTCGGACGGGGTGTACTCGCACTCGACCTCGACGGCGCCGAGATCCCAGCCCTTGCGGTCGGCGTACATCTCCATCGTCACGGCCGTACACGAGGCGAGGCTCGCCGCCAGCAGCTCCTGCGGCGAGGGGGCGGCGTCGTCGCCGCCCTGATCGACCGGCTCGTCGCAGTTCAGGCGGTGCTGGCGCACCTTGACGACGTGGCGAAAGCCGCTGATCCGATGCGCCGACGCGTTCACGGACAAGATGCTACTCCGGGTCGCGCAGTGAATTGAAGAGCAGACCGGTCGGTACCTTCGGGAAGAAGTACGTGGACTTCGGCGGCATGTTGACGCCCGCGGCGGCGATCTCCTGGATCTGCGCAACCGGGATCCCGCGCAGGTAGAAGCCCGCGTCGAAGGTGCCCGAGTCGACGAGCTCGCGCGCCTCCTCGAAGGAGCGCGCATAGCCGAGGCCGTTGAGGTGGGAGATGTCGTCCTCGCTGAGGCCGAGCGGGCCGCAGAGGACGAGCGCCTCGAGCACCGCTGTGTCCAGGCGGCGGTAGGGCTCGGGCATGTCGGCCAGCGCCTCGTCGGCGATCGACTGGTCCTTCAGCGTGAGGCGAAACGCGCGCTTGAAGTGGCTGTCCATGTAGCCCATCTGGATCGTGCCGTCGCCCTCGCCGGGCGGCACGAGGTCGTCGGCCTCGATCGGCTCGACGTGGAAGGACTCGCGCAAGGTTGCCGTCAGCGCCTCGATCTTCTCCTCGTTGCCCTCGAGGTCGGTCACGAGACGGTGCGTCGGAAAGACCGTGAGGCCCTCGTCCTGCAGCGCGACGAGGCACATGAGCACGTAGCGGTGCGCGCCCTCGCCGCCGATCTCGTCGGCGTACACGCGGGCGGTCTCGTAGCGGTGATGGCCGTCGGCGATGAGCAGCTCGGAGTCGGCGATCGCCGTCTGGACCGTCGCGATCGTGTCGGGGTCGGCGATCCGCCAGATGCGGTTGTGCGTGCCGTCCGGCTCGGTGACCTCGGCGAACGGCTCGCCGGCGCGCGTGGCGGGCTCGAGCGCGCCCCAGGCCACGAGCTCGGGGTCGGAGTACAGCGAGAAGATCGGCGAGAGGTTGGCCCGCGTGGCGCGAGTGAGGCGCAGCCGGTCCTCCTTCGGGCCGGGATGCGTGCGCTCGTGCGGGCGGATCGTTCCGGCGCCGTAGTCCTCTACGCGCACGCGCGCGAAGAAGCCATTGCGCGTCAGCGTGCGCCCGTCGGGGCCCGTGTAGTCCTGCACGATCGCCCACAGCGCGGGCTCTTCGTCCTGGACGACCGCGCCCTCGGCGCGCCACTGTTCGAGCAGCGCGGCGGCGCGCGCGTAGCGGTCTGCGCCATCGGGATCCTCGGGCAGGTCGATCCCGACGACGTTGTGGGGCGAGCGCGAGGCGAGCTCGGCACGCTGCTCGGGATCGATGACGTCGTACGGCGGGGCGGCGAGGTTCTGCATCGGACCCGCCACAGCGGCGTCGTAGTGCAGGGCGCGGAGCGGCTCGATACGTGCCATCGGCGCTGGAGACTAGCTCGCCCGGCGCCGCCGTCGTTGTGCGCGTCGCACGGGCACCGCATGGACGGACGATCGAGGGCGTGCGTCGGGCGGGCGCCGGACGGTTTGCGTCCGCGTCGCCGCCCCCGGTCGTGCGCCCGCTCGCCGCAGGCCCTACCGTTCACCGCGTAACGGGATGTAGCTCAGCCTGGTAGAGCACCGCGTTTGGGACGCGGGGGTCGTCGGTTCGAATCCGGCCATCCCGATCGTCGCCGGCAGCGTTCGGCGCGCTCGGAGCGATTCGCTTGCCGCATTGTCAAGCCGCACGAGCCAGCGGACGCGGCGGTCCGTGGATCACCGGGACCTGTAGATGTCGCGACGGTGGCCGACGCGAAGGACGAGGACGAGGAGCTCGTCGTCGTGGATCTCATAGACGATCCGGTAGTCGCCGGTGCGGACTCTCCACTCGCCCGATCCCCCCACCAGTCGCGTTGCGGCTGGCGGTCGAGGCTCCACCGCGAGCAGCTCCAGCGCTGCCTGGATGCGGCGGCGTATCTGCGCGTCGAAGTTGCGCAGCTGGCGCGCCGCGGGCGGCGCCAGGGTGATGCGGTAGGTCACGTCAGGCCGAGATCGGCCTTGACCTGCTCCCAGGGAATCGGAGCGTCGCCCGTCGCCTGCATCTCGGCACGCGCTGCTTCGGCGGCGCGGATGTCGGCCATGTCCTCGGCGAGCTCGAGGATCCGGTCGAGGTCGTCCGCGTCGATGACGGCCGCGACACGTCGACCGCGGCGGGCGAGGTAGATCGGCGTGTGCTCGGCGCGCGCGCGGTCGATGATCGAGGCCAGGTTCTGGCGTGCGTCGGAGACGGTGTGCGTGGCCTCGGGCGACATGGCGCCTACTGTACAGGAAGCATCGCTAGCGTACAAACAGCGCGCGCTTGTACGTATGACTGGGGTGCCGTGGCGAAACCCCTATGAGCGCTCGCTCGGGAACGCCGCGGGAGCGCCCGCCCGAAAGCGTCCCGCCCGACCTGGCTTGTGCCACCGAGTTGATGGGATCATCCCGATCGCCGGCAGCGTCCGGCGCGTGCCCCGGTAGCTCAGATGGATAGAGCAGCGGACTTCTAATCCGCAGGTCGCTGGTTCGAGTCCAGCCCGGGGTGCTTGGAAGCCCCCGCAAAGGCGTGCCTTCCTGAGACTGCAGCGTGACGAGGGTCGTGGGCACGTTCGAGGGTCTAGTCGGGGTGTTCGCGGCAGCGTTGATCGCGCCGTGCTCGGCGGGAGGTCTGCTGGGTACGAGCGCGTCACGGGAGGCGTCGCCTTCGGGCAGCTGCTCGGCCTCGCCGGCCAGTTCGTTCGCCCTGCTCTCCTGGCTGCGCAGTCGTGTGCGTGCCTGCGCGCCGTAGTCCTCCGGATCCTTGACGAGCTCGCGGGCGGTGGCCGCGACGTCTTCCTGGAGGGTCCGCGTCTGCTCGGTGAGCCGGCGGGCCTTCGAGGCCGCGTCGTCCGCCGCGGTCGGGGCGTCGGACACCGGCGTGTCGCTGCTGCCGCAGGCCTACAGCGTGGCGACACAGGCGACGAGCAGCAGCGTGGTGAGCCGCGAGCGGAGCGTGGAATGATGCATGCCTTCTGCCGTACCCGGCGAGCGCCGGCGCAGCAGCTTCTGTCCGTTGGCTGGCAGAGCCAACGGTCGTGGTCGGCCGCCCGGCGGCACCGGCACGGGTCGTTGCGAGCCTCCCACCACCGATTGGCCAGCGTCGGCAACTCGCGCTAGCCTGCAGTGGCACCGTCCCCGGCATCGGAGCGACCCGTGGAAGCGCGCATCTCACGTCCGAGCAGGATCCTCCCCGCACTGCTGGCCCTCGCGGTCGCCATCATCGCGGCACTTGTCATCGTCGAGCTGCGCGATTCCGGCGGGGGTGCGGCGCTCAGCACGCCGGCGAGCACGCCGGCCACGGCGCCGGCGAGTTCCGGCCCCGGCGGTGCCGGCGTCGCGCCGGCTGCCGCGCGCGGCGCCAAGGTCGCGCCGGCCGCAGCGGGCGCCTCGGCCCACACCGGCAAGGCCGCCTCGTCGGCACCCTCGCGCAGCGCGGGCGCTCCGCCGCCCGCCGCCTCCGGCCGTGCCGCGGCCGCCACCGCAGCGCCCGCGCCGTCCGCGCCCTCCGCACCGGCCAGCCGCCGCGCCGCACCCGCCGCCTCGTCGGTCACCGTACTCCAGTCGCGTTCGCAGAGCCGGATCAGCGTCGAGGGCAAGTCCGCCAAGGGCGAGTCGGTGACGGTCGTCGGCGAGCCGGGCAAGTCGGCGACCGGGACCGCGGGCAAGTCGGCAGCCGGCCAGGCCGGCAGCGGTGCCACCGCGAAGGGCGGTGCCGGCGGATCGGCGAGTGCGCAGGGCGGCTCGGCGACGTCGGGCTCGGTCGTGATCCAGACGCCTTAGGAAGCGTCCGAAAACAAGTTGCGGGGTGGGGTGCCGGATCGTGGATGCGCGGGGCCGCACGATTCCGCCGTCGATACTGGTTGTATCGACAAGAAATCGGGTGGCTCCGCGCGCCGCGAGACGGTGCCCCAACGCGCAACTTGTTGATGGACGCTTCCTTAGCCTGCGACGCCCGCGCCCGCCGGGTCGCCGGGTCAATCGGGCGCGCTCCACCGTCGCCACGTATCCGCGGTCGCTCGCTCGACCTTCGCGAGTGTGCTCGCGCTCGCGCGCAGCAGCGCGCCGGGGCCGGCCAGCTCGAGCACCCCATCCGCCGACCGTGGGCGCACGCCGAGCAGGCTGAGCGTGCATAGCACCCGGTGGCCGGGAGCGAGCGCCACGTGCGCGTCGCCGTCGCGCAGCCGCAGCCCGTCGTGCAGGAGGGCCCGCCCGCCGAGCGTCGCGCGCAGCGAGCCGACGAGCGTCCCGGGCGGCTCGCCGTCGCGCCCGAGCACGACGGTCTCGCGCAGCGCTGCGACCGCCCCCGCCGCCAGCTCGATCTCGCAGCGCCGCTCGACGTCGGCGCCGTGGGCCACGATCAGCGGGGCCTCGTCGAGCACGAGCCGGCCGCCCGCCTCGACGACCGCCTCGAGCGCCAGCAGCGTCCGCGCGGCGCCCGGCAGGGCCAGCGTCGCCGCGACGGGCTCGACGATCAGCGTCGCCCCCGCGCGGACGACGATGCGCACGCGGTCGCGGTCGCCGGCGAGCGGGCCGGCCTGCGTCGGGACGAACGCGGCGCGCACCGCGCCCGCGTTGCGGCCGAGGATCCGCGGCGCCAGGCGCGGTCCGCGCCGCAGCTCGGCGATCGACCCGCCCGGGCCGATCTCGAGCACGGCCGCCGCGGCGTCAGTGCGTGTGGGCGTGACCGTGGTGATCATCGGGCGCTCCGCTCACCGACGAGTGCAGGCGCCCGCCGGCGGCGGCGAACGCATCCAGCTGCGCCTCGATCCAGGCCGCGACGGGCGCGGCCCGCGGCGCCGTCGTCAGCGACAGCGCGAGGACCGGGCGGTCGCCGCGGCGCTGCGCTGCGTCGCTCTGCATGCGGGCCACGTCGGAGCCGACGAACGGCGCCAGGTCGGTCTTGTTGATCACGAGCAGGTCGGCGCGCGCGATTCCGGGGCCACCCTTGCGCGGGATGTCGTCGCCGCCGGCGACGTCGATGACGAAGATCTGCACGTCGGCGAGGGCGGGGCTGAACACCGCCGTGAGGTTGTCGCCGCCGCTCTCGACGAGCACAAGGTCGAGCGGACCCTCGTCGTGCTCGAGCTGCTCGACGGCCTCGAGGTTGGTCGTGATGTCGTCGCGGATCGCCGTGTGCGGGCAACAGCCGGTCTGCACCGCGACGATCCGCTCGGCGTCGAGCACACCGGTCGCGCGGAGGAACTGCGCGTCCTCGGTCGTGTAGATGTCGTTCGTCACGACGCCGATCCGGATGGTGTCGCTCAGCTCGCTGCAGAGCTCGGCGATGAGGCTGCTCTTGCCCGATCCGACCGGGCCGCCGATGCCGAGCCTCAATGCTCGTTCAGCTCGCAAAGAAGCGCTCCCTTCTCTGGGCGTGGACGGACGCGGCGAGTTCGAGACCGACGGCGGCCGGCGGCTCGTGCTCGCCGATCCGCCGCTCGTCGGCGCCGATCGCACGGGCCGCGGCGTCGATCTGCGGCGCGAGCTCGGCGACCCAGCGCGCGCTGTCGGCGGGGTCCAGGCCGAGCAGCTTGAGCGCGGCGCTGGCGACGGTGGCCGCGTCGTCGTAGAGCGCCACCGTCGCGACCTCGCGGTCATCGAGGCCCGCGGCGGCGCCGACGACCCCCAGCGCGATCGGGCGCGGTGTGGTGGTGGAGGCCGCGCGGTAGCCGTCGATGAGGGGCGACGGCCACGCGGTCGCCGCGGACCGCAGCAGCTGGGCGCCGAGGCGGCGGGCGATCTCGCGCAGGACCGGGCTCGGGCAGCGCGCGCCATGCTCATCGTCGAGCTCGGCGAGGTCGTCGGCGTCGCCCGCGGCGGCGGCGCGGCGAGCGGCGACGCTGAGGCTTGCGTCTGCGCGCGCGACGAGCCGCAGGCGCGCGTCGATGAACGCCGGCACGCCGCCGACGCCGAGCCCGTCGCTCACCGCCTGCTCGAGGCCGAGCGAGTGCGCGTAGCCGCCGGCTGGAAAGCGCGAGTCGGCGAGCAGCATGGCGACGGCGCTCATCAGAACATCTCGTAGCGCTGGGCGAGCGGCAGCTCGTCGACCGGGCGCGGCTCGATCTCCTCGCCGTCGACCGATACGCGAAACGTGTCGGGCTCGACGCGGATGTTCGGGCAGGCGGTGTTCTGCGCCATGTCGGCCTTGCCGAGCGAGCGGGTGTCGCCGACCGCGACGATCCGCGACTCGAGACCGAGCTGCGCGACCGCGCCGTCCTCGACCGCGAGCGCTGACACGAACGTCATCGAGCTGCGCGCCGCCAGCCGCCCGCTGCCGGCGAACATCGGTGCGCCGAAGACGGGCTGCGGGGTCGGGATCGAGGCGTTCGGATCGCCGATCGGGGCCCACGCGATCGCGCCGCCCTTGATGACCATGCGCGGGCGGATGGCGAAGAACGCCGGGTCCCAGAGCACGAGGTCGGCGAGCTTGCCGACCTCGACCGAGCCGACGTGGGCATCGAGACCGTGCGCGATCGCCGGGCAGATCGTGTACTTCGCGACGTAGCGGCGCAGGCGCGCGTTGTCGGCGCCGCTGCCCGGCCCGATGCCGCCGCCGCCGAGCCGCGCCTTCATCACGTGCGCGGTCTGCCAGGTGCGGATGATCGTCTCGCCGACGCGGCCCATCGCCTGCGCGTCGGAGCCGATCATCGAGATCGCGCCGAGGTCGTGCAGCACGTCCTCGGCGGCGATCGTCGTCGCCCGGATGCGTGACTCGGCGAAGGCGAGGTCCTCGGCGATCCGGGGATTGAGGTGGTGGCAGACGATCAGCATGTCGAGGTGCTCGTCGATCGTGTTGACCGTGTGCGGGCGGGTCGGGTTCGTCGAGGAGGGCAGCACATGGGGCTGTGAGGCCAGCTCGATGATGTCCGGCGCATGGCCGCCGCCGGCGCCCTCGGTGTGGTACGCGTGGATCGTTCGGCCGGCGATCGCCGCCAGCGTCGACTGCAGGTAGCCGGCCTCGTTGAGCGTGTCGGTGTGGATCGCGACCTGGACGTGAGTCTCGTCGGCGACGCGCAGGCAGGTGTCGATCGCGGCGGGCGTCGTGCCCCAGTCCTCGTGCAGCTTCAGCCCGCCGGCGCCGCCGCGCAGCTGCTCGCGCAGGCCCTCCTCGGAGACCGTGTTGCCCTTGCCGAGCAGCAGGACGTTGACGGGTTGCTCGTCAAGCGCGACGAGCATCTCGCCGAGCGCCCGCGGCGAAGGGGTGCAGGTCGTCGCGCGCGTGCCCTCGGAGGGGCCGACCCCGCCGCCGACGAGCGTCGTCATGCCCGCGGCGACCGCCTGGTCGACGATCTGCGGACAGATGAAGTGGACGTGCCCGTCGATCCCGCCCGCTGTGAGGATGCGGCCCTCGCCGGCGATGATGTCCGTCGTCGGCCCGATTTCGAGCGCCGGGTCGACGCCGGCGGCGATGTCGGGGTTGCCGGCCTTGCCGAGCGCGACGATGCGCCCCTCCCTGATGCCGACGTCGCAGCGCACGATGCCCCAGTGGTCGAGCACGACGACGTTGGTGATGACCGTGTCGGGCGCGCCCTGCGCGGACGTGCGCGTGCCCTGCAGCATCGACTCGCGGATCGTCTTGCCGCCGCCGAAGACGGCCTCGTCGCCGCCGACGCAGCGGTCCTCCTCGACCTCGAGCCAGAGATCCGTGTCGGCGAGCCTGAGCTGGTCGCCGACGGTCGGGCCGTAGAGCGCCGCGTAGCGGTCGCGGCTGATGTTGCTCATGTGCTCTGGCCGTCGCGAATCTGCAGGCCGGGGACGCGTTGGGCCCCCGCGAGCGCGACGAGCGTGACGAAACGGGAGGCACCCGGTTCGAAGCGCAACGAGGTTCCGGCCGGGATGTCGAACCTGAAGCCTTGCGCGGCTTCTCGGTCCAGCTGCAGCGCGCTGTTGACGTCGCCGACGTGGAAGTGCGAGCCGACCTGGATCGGCCGGTCGCCGGTGTTGAGAACCTCGATCTCGATCGTCTCGCGGCCGGCATTGAGCTCGATCTCGCCCGGCGCCGCGCGCAGTTCGCCCGGGATCATGCGACGGGCTCGTGCAGGGTGACGAGCTTGCGCCCGTCGCGGAAGGTCGCCTCGACCTGCACCTCGGCGACCATCTCCGGCACGCCCTCCATGACCTCGGCGCGGGTCAGCACGTGGCGCCCCTCCTCCATGAGATCGGTCACGGAGCGGCCGTCGCGCGCCCCCTCGATGACCCAGCACGACAGCAGCGCGACGGTCTCGGGATGGTTGAGCTTCACGCCGCGCGCGCGCCGCTCGCGGGCGACCATGCCGGCCATCGCGAGCAGCAGCTTGTCCTTGTCGGCGGGGGAGAGGCGCACGCTGGCGCAACGCTAGTCGCGCGTGGGGGCTGAGACCTTGGGCCGGGTGGCGAAACCTCGCGGTGCGCGGTGCGCCCTCTGGCTAAGCCCGAGGGGGTCTTGCGATCTGCGTGCATATACGGCACGCGATTAGCAACACCCCCTTCTCAACCCCGCGATCAGGCCTTCCACTTCACCGAGCAGCCGCGCGCGCGGGTGTCGGCGGTCGCCGGTTCGTCGCCGGCCAGCACCGCGTCAAGCGCGTCGCGCAGGTACTGCGCGTTCTGTGATGGGTCGTCGTGGTTGGCGTCCGGCGCGCCGCGGTAGCGCAGGCGGTGGTCGGCGTCGAGCACGAAGACGTGCGGCGTCACCTGCGCGTCGAGCGCGCGGGCCACCTCCTGGGACTCGTCGTGGAGGTAGGGGATCGGCCAGTTCTGGTCTGCCACGAAGCCCTTCATGGCGGTGGGAGAGTCGGCCGGATAGCGCGCGGCATCGTTGGCGTTCATGGCGAGGAAGCGCACGTCGCGCGGCGCGTAGTCATCGGCGACGGCCCGCAGTCGCGGGTTCCAGGCAATGACGTACGGGCAGTGGTTGCAGGTCACGACGAGCACCGTGGCGGGCGGTGCGGGGTCGGCGGGCACGGCGTGGGCGGTGCCCTCGGTGTCGTCCAGCGTGAAGGCCGGCACGGGATCGCCGAGTTCGAAGCTCATGGACGGATGATCGCAGCGCCCCTCCCCGCTGCTAGATTCAGGGTCGCGCGGTGGGCGTAGCTCAGTTGGTAGAGCTCCTGGTTGTGGTCCAGGCGGTCGCGGGTTCAAGTCCCGTCGCTCACCCT
>JBBSMC010000049.1:0-22574 GCA_038233375.1 Solirubrobacterales bacterium | reverse complement strand
GGACACCCGCGCTCGCGATGCGCTGGCCGAGGAGATGGTGCCGCTGGCGCGCGCGCTGGCGGGTCGCTACAGCGGCCGCGGCGAGCCGATCGACGACCTCGTGCAGGTCGCGTGCGTCGGGATCATGAAGGCGATCGAGGGTTTCGACCTCTCGCGCGACGTGCGCTTCTCCTCCTACGCCACGCCGACCGTGCTGGGCGAGATCAAGCGCCACTTCCGCGACAAGACATGGGCGATGCGCGTGCCGCGCGGGATGCAGGAGCTGCAGATCCGACTCGCCAAGGCGCGCGACGAGCTCACGACCCAGCTCGGCCGCTCGCCGACGGTGCAGGAGCTCGCCGACACGGTCGAGGAGCCCTTCGAGGAGGTGCTGCTGACGATCCAGAGCCAGGAGGCGCGGCGCACGCGCTCGCTCGACGAGCCGACGGGCGACGACATCACGCTGGCCGACTCAATCGGCGCCCGCGACCCGGAGATCGGGCGCGCGGAGATGCGCGTCCTGCTCGACGACGCCTTCGACGTGCTGTCCGAGCGCGATCGCGAGGTGCTGCGGCTGCGCTTCGCCGAGGATCTCACGCAGACGGAGATCTCGCGCCTGGTCGGCGTCTCACAGATGCAGGTCTCGCGGATCATCCGCCAGGCCCTGCGGACGCTGCGCGCGGACATCGAGCGCGACGACGAGCGCAGCGACGCGGCCTAGGTCGGGGTCGCGGGGTCGGCGTCGGCGGTCACAGGATCGCGGCGAGCGCCAACCGACGAACGACTCGCGCGGCCTCGCGCTCTGCCGCTGAGCCGGAGCGTCAGCGCCGCGCGCGGCGGTCGAACCACTCGCCGAAGGTGCCGAGGGCCTGAGCGGCGCCATGGCCGATGCGCCCGGGGAGCCCGGGCGCGCAGTTGAGCACGGCGCGGTCCGGGTCGGCGCCCAGCGCCGCCGCGGCGGCGCGCACCGCGTCCTCCTGCGCGCGCGTCCGCTGCGCCCACCGCTCCAGGAATGCCTGAGCTCGGCGTCGCCGTCGTGCGCGGCCGCGCGAGCGAGGTAGTCCAGCAGCGTGACGACGTGCACGACGTCGAGCGCGGCGAAGCGCAGCGCCTGGTTGACCTCGAGCGAGGTGTCCAGCAGCGCGTTGTGCACGCCGGCGAGGCGGGCGCCGAGGCCCTGCGCCAGCGGCCGGCCGTAGAGGTCGCGCGCGGCCGTTAGGTCCGTCAGCTCGGCGATCAGCGCGCCGGCCTCGTCGGCGCCCGTGCGCAGCATCAGCGCCTCGGCGGGCGCCTGGGCGTCGATCCGGTCGGCCAGGGTGCGCCAGTGGTTGCGCAGCCGGCATGCCATCGCGAAGAGCTCGCGCAGGCCGCGGTGCTCGGTCGGGTGCATGCGATCAAGACTACGACCCGCAGTCCGGGCTCCACGGACGCCATCTGTCGAACCGGCGCCGCCAAGTCCGGTACCGTGCGGGCTCGGCTGCGGGAGTCCCCTCGGCCTGGATCCGCTGCGAGGATTTCTGATCGAGTCCCCAACACCGCCCAGTCGCAACCCTCGGCGACTTGCCGCCATCCTCGCCCTCGGCGTGGGCATCGCCGGCGTGCCCGCAACCACGGCCGTCCCGGCCCAGGAGCCCGCGGCCGACCCCGAGACGCCCACGACGACGACAGCGGCGCCCGATCCCGCGCCCGCCGCGACCCCGGCGCCCGCGCCTGATCTGCCGGCGTCCTCGGCACCCGCGCCGGCTCAGCCGTCGCCGCCCTCGCCCGCGCCCGCGCCACCGCCGGCGTCGCGGCTCTACACCCCGCCCGTCAGCGGTCCGCTGGACTTCGCGCGCGAGTCGCTGCCGACGTTCATCGCGCCCCCGGAGCGCCAGCGCGAGCGCGTCCCCGTGCCGCCGAGCGAGACCACGCCGGGTCGCGTGAGCGAGGGGGGCGCCGCCGACGGCAGCGAGGACGAGGACGCCGAGCCGGGCACCGCCGGGGAAGGCGGCACCGGCGCCGACGCGATGGGCAGCCCGCTGGCGCTGCCCGCGACACCGGCGCAGATCCCGAACTTCTTCATCGGGCATTTCGCGATCCCGCCGTTCCTGCTGTCGATCTACCAGGCGGCCGGGATCCAGTATGGGGTGCCGTGGGAGATCCTGGCGGCGATCAACGAGATCGAGACCGATTACGGGCGCAACCTCAACGTCTCCACCGCGGGCGCGACCGGCTGGATGCAGTTCATGCCCTCCAGCTGGCAGGCCTACGGGGTCGACGCCAACGAGGACGGGCGCAAGGACCCCTACAACCCGGTCGACGCCATCTTCGCCGCCGGCCGCTATCTCAAGGCCGCCGGCGCCGACGAGGACCTGCGCAAGGCGATCTTCGCCTACAACCATGCCGACTGGTACGTGAACTCCGTGCTCACGCGGGCGCGCTTCATCGCCGGCCTGCCGGCCGACCTGGTCGGCTCGCTGACCGGCCTGACGCAGGGCCGCTCGCCGATCGCGGCGCGCATGACCTACACGCATCGCGCCGCCAAGTCGCCCGCGCGCCGCGAGCTGCGCATCGACGCGCCCGCCGGCGCGGCCGTGGTCGCCGTGCAGGACGGGCGCATCATGCGCGTGGGCCGCAGCGATCGGCTCGGGCGCTTCGTCGTGCTGCGCGACGCCTACGGCAACACCTACACGTACGCGCACCTCGGCAAGCTCGCCCGCAGCGTGCTCGTCGCCAAGGAGCGGCCGCCGGCGAAGGCCACGAAGGTGGCGCCGCTCGCCGCCCCGGCCGCGGACCCCGCGCCCGTCGCGCCGGCCAGCGAGGGCTCCAACCGCAGCTCGGCCCGCGCGGCCGCGAAGGGGGCTGCCGCCGGCACCGGGAAGACGCCCGCGGCGGGGAACGGCGCGGCCTCGGCCACGTCGACCACGCCGGGCGACGTCAAGGAGCGCCTCTTCGCCAACCCCGCTCGGTCGCGCTCGCTGGAGTCCGGCGGCCGCCGGCAGATCCTCGACGCCACGTTCGCCCTGCCTGCGGCAGCGGACCTGCGCTCGTACTTCGCCGGCGACGTCGGCCTCGAGCGCGACGAGCTCGAGCTCAAGCGGCTCTACAGCGGTCGCCGCGTCATCGCGGGCGCGATCCTCGGGCGCGTCGGCTCCACGTCGACGGACGGCGAGCCGCACGTCATGTTCTCGATCCGCCCGCCGGGCAAGGGCGTGCCGCGGATCGATCCCGAGCCGTTCATCGAGGGCTGGCGCCTGCTCGAATCGACGAACATCTTCCGCGCCCGCGGCAAGGGCGCCCTCGCCGGCGGCTCGGTCGGGCAGATCCTGCTGATGAGCAAGGACACCCTCGCCAAGCGGGTCCTCGCCAACCCGGACATCGAGATCTACGAATGCGGCCGGCGCGACATCGCAGCCGGAGCCGTCGACCGCCGTGTGCTCGCGACGCTCGAGTTCCTCGCCGCCAACGGCCTCAAGCCGACCGTCTCGTCGATCCGCTGCGGCCACAGCTTCTTCACCGAGACCGGCAACGTCTCCCAGCATTCCTCCGGCAACGGCGTCGACATCTCGAAGATCAACGGCCAGGCGATCTTCGGCAGCCAGGGGGCGGGCTCGCTCACCGACGCCACCGTGCGGCGCCTGCTGACGCTGCAGGGCACGATGGCGCCCGCGCAGATCATCAGCCTGATGAGCTACCCGGGCGCGCCGTCGGCGCTGGCGATGCCCGACCACGCCGATCACATCCACATCGGCTTCCGCCCGCTCGGCGGCGGCACGAACGCCGGCGCCATCCGCGCCCTCGGCCTTCAGCCCAAGCAGTGGCTGCGGCTCGTCGACCGCCTCGGGCGGATCGCCAACCCGCTGCTCAGTCGTCCGCGCCGGCCCTGACGCCGGCCGGCTCGCGCAGCTCGCCGACCGTCACGAGGTCGTTCCAGACGTAGAGCAGCGGCACCTGGTACCAGCCGCTGCAGGCAGCGCGAAACTCGGTGAACTCGGGCCCGTACCAGTAGGCGTCCCAGCCCTTCTTGTCCTCGAACTCCACGGACAGCAGGAACTTGTAGCGGTCGTCGCGTGAGCGGAAGACCTCGTAGCGCGAGGCGCCGTACCTCGTCGAGATGGGGGCGATCAGCTCGAGCGCGCCCTGTAGGTCGTCGCCGCGAAAGCCGGTCGCGTAGATGGGGAGGTGAACGACGTTGTCGGCCATCAGTTGCCGACCTCGGCGCGGATCGCGCCGGCACCCTCGGCGCTCTTGCCCTGGCCGGTCTCGGTCGCGCCGACGAGGATCGCGATCTTGCCCTGATGTGAGTTCTCGTACATGAGCTGGTGAGCCTCCGCTACGCCCTCGAAGGGCATGGTCTTCCAAAGGACGGGACGGATCTTCGACTCCCGGATGAGGTCGTTGGCCTTCGTGCACTCCCACGCGTTGGCGAAATGCGAGCCGATGATCTGCTTCTGGCGCATCCACAGGTAGCGGACGTCGAAGTCGAGCTCGAAGCCCGACGTCGCGCCGCAGATGACGACCTTGCCAAAGGGCTTGACGACGAAGACGCTCGTCGGGAACGTCGCCTTGCCGACATGCTCGAAGACGATGTCGGGCGGGCCGCCGAGAATCTCCCTGACGCGCTTGCCGAAGCGCCGCGACTCCGCGAAGCGCGCCTTCTCCTGCTCGACGGTCTCGCCGCCCTTGCGCATCATTCCCGTGAACGCGTTGCGGTTGATGAAGTCCTTGGCTCCGAGCTGCTTGACCAGTGCCCCCTTCTCGTCGGAGGAGACGACGCCGACGCAGTCGGCGCCGGTCAGCGCGCAGAGCTGGGTCGCGAAGACGCCGAGGCCGCCGGCGGCGCCCCAGATGAGGACCTTGTGACCGGCCTGCAGGTCCGTCTGGTCCATCAGCATCCGGTAGGCGGTGAAGTACGTCAGGCCGTAGGAGGCGGCCTCCTCCCAGGTCAGGTGCTCGGGCTTGGCGAGCAGCTGCTGGGCCTGGACCTTGCAGAACTGCGCGAAGGAGCCCCAGCTCGTCTCGTAGCCCCAGATCTTCTGGCTGGGGGCGGCGAGCGGGTCGAGGCCGTGGACCTCGACGTCCTCGTAGGAGGCCTGGTTGCAGTGGATGACGACCTCGTCGCCGACCTGCCAGCGCGTGACGCCCGGGCCGACCTTCCAGACGATGCCGGAGGCGTCCGAGCCGCCGATGTGGTGATCCTCGTCAGGGTGGTAGCGGAAGACCGAGACGGGCTTGCCGAGGGCGGCCCAGACGTTGTTGAAGTTCACGCCGGCGGCCATGACGCGGACGACGACCTCGAAGGCCTGCGGCTGCGGGACCTCGATCTCCTCGATCTGAAAGGCGTCATCGGGCTCACCCTCGCGCTCCTTGCGGATGACCCAGGCGGCCATCGTGGCGGGCAGCTCGCCCGGCTCGACGGCAACTGTGGCGATCTGACTGATATCGACGCTCATCGGTCGCAGATCCTACGCGGCGACGGGCTCGCGCGTGCCCTCGGCGGGCTCAGCGGGGGGCGCGGCGAGCTCGCCCGCCGGCGGCGCCGGGGGGTCCGCCCCGCCGGCCAGCTCGGGCGAGATGAGCTGCCACGCCACGATCGCGCCCGCCGCCGCGATGAACGCGCCGATCAGCAGGCCCTGGCCGAGGGAGTCGACGAAGTCCGTCCGCGAGCTCGTCTGGCCGATGAACGTGCCGAGCACGGCGATCCCCAGCGTCCCTCCGACCATCCGGCTCATCGAGAGGATCCCGGACGCGACGCCCGCCTTGGTCCTGTCGACGGCGTTCATCGCCGCGGTGCTCATCGGCGACATCGTCAGCGCGATGCCGATGCCCATCAGCACGAAGCCGGGCAGCAGGAAGCCGAAGCCCGAGGTGGGGGTGAGGAACGACTGCCACGCCAGCGACAGCGCCACCAGCGTGAGCCCCGCGGTGATCAGCGGCCGCGGCCCGCTGCGGTCGGTCTGACGGCCCGCGATCGGCGCGACGAGGATGACCATGAGCGTCGACGGCAGGAAGCGGATGCCGGCCTCCAGCGGGGAGTAGCGCAGGATGTTCTGCATGTAGAGCGTCAGGAAGAAGAACATCGCGAACATCGCGAAGGAGACGATGAACGCGACGATGTTGGCCCCGAGGAATGTGCGCGAGCGGAAGAACTCGAAGTCGACCATTGGCACCCTGACGCGCCGCTCGACGAAGGCGAAGACGGTGAGCGCGATGCCCGCGAGGGCGAACAGGCCAAGCACGCGGTACGAGCCCCAGCCCCAGTCGCCGGCCTCGACGAGCGCGAGCGTCAGCGCCGTCATGCCGACCGTGAACGCCGCGACTCCCGCGTAGTCGACCGTCGGCAGGACGTCTCGTCGCGCGACTCGCGCGTGGCGAAGAGGGTCACGACGATCGCGCCGGCGGCGACCGGCAGATTGATGAAGAAGATCGACTGCCAGGAGACGTGCTCGACGAGCACGCCGCCGAGCACCGGCCCGATCGCCAGCGCCAGCGCCGAGACACCGGCCCACATGCCGATCGCGCGGCCGCGCTCGTGCGGCGGAAAGACGTTCGTGATGATCGACAGCGTCGCCGGCATCATGAGCGCTGCGCCCACGCCCTGAGCGGCGCGGCCGGCGATCAGCCAGGCGGAGCTCTGCGAGAAGCCGATGAACAGGCTCGAGGCGGCGAAGACGACGACGCCGATCAGAAAGACGCGCCGACGGCCGAAGATGTCGCCGAGGCGCCCGCCGGTGACGAGCAGGACGCCGAACGCGAGCGTGTAGGCGTTGACCGTCCACTGCAGCCCGGCGATCGACGTGTGCAGGTCGTTCTGGATCGACGGCAGCGCGACGTTGACGACCGTGTTGTCGAGCATGACCATGAACAGCGCGAAGCACATGGCGGCGAGCGTCCACCAGCGCCGGTTGTCGTCGTTGAGAGCGATGCGCTTGGTCATGCTGCGTCGTCCCCGCGCTCCTGTCTAGACCCCGAAGCGGCGCTCGCATGTGCGCTGCGCCGCCCGCGCGCGCGTCGTGGCGCCCAGCCGTGTCGCGCGGCGCGTGCAGGCGGCGAACTTGCGCCCGCGCGTGCTGATCGGTCGCTTGGGCTTGGCGCGCTTCGCGGCGGCGGCGAAGACGGCACGAACGCCGTCGACGGACGGCGGCGGTCCGATCGCTCCGCCGCTGGGCGACGGTGCCGGGAGCTTCCTGGCGCCCGCGAGCGTCGTGGCGCGGGCGCCGCAACCGACGTTGAGCGTCACGTCCTGGCCGCGCGCGATCGTCAGCGTCCGCGTCTCCAAGACCGCGCCGCCGGGCTCCTCGCAGGTCAGCTCGTAGGCCTCGATCCCGCCGGCGGCGCCGACGAACGGGCGCGTCGACTGGTTGACGTGCCACGCGTAGCTGCCGCTCGAGGGCACGGTCGTCGTGGCGTTCAGGACGTCGTCGATGACGAGCGGCGGCTTCTGACCGGTCAGGCAGATCGCCGGCAGGCCGATGTTCAGGACGGGCTCGATGCCCTTCTCGCAGTAGGGGCTCGTGCGCGTCTGGAACGTGCGCCTGAGGCGCAGCACCTTGCCGGCGGGGGCGGTGCCGCGCAGGATGGCGTGGTCGGCCGGCGTAGCCGCGGCTTCGGCCGCCAGCAGCATGCCCTCGCGCAGGCCGCCGCGGTGGGAGGCGTAGGAGTTCTCGCCGGTCCAGTCGTCGATGAAGCCGGTCTTGTAGGGCATGTGGAAGTTGCCGTCGGGCGGGCCCATCTCGACGGTGTAGCCGTAGCCGCCGGTCGCGGCGTAGCTGTCGTCCTCGGTCGTTCCGGCGGTGTCGTAGAGCTCGAAGCCGAACTGCGACGTGTAGCCCGCGGCGTTGGCGATGGCGTCGCCGATCGCCTTCATACGCGGCTCGTCGGGTGCCATGCCCGAGCCGCTGACCCCCGGCGGGCGCAGGACGAGCGCGGCGACGTTGTGGATCGAGACGAGGGTCGTGACGTGGTGGGTGCGGACGTAGTTCCAGACCGCCTGGGTCTCGGATTCAGACCGCGGTGCTGGGCCGTGGTAGCTCTGCGACGTGACGTCCGAGGAGCTGCCCGGCCCGCCCCACAGGTTGCCGTAGTTGCGGTTGGGATCGACACCCCAGGCCAGCTCGCAGGGCAGCTGCGGCCCGAGGATCTCGCCGTTGCAGTTCTTGCGCCGGTAGGCGAACACGCCGCCGGGCGGGAGGATCGCCTCGACGAGGGTGGCGCTGGCGTCCTGACCGAGCAGGCTGTCGCCGGGGTCGAAGGCGTTGCGCGAGGAGACGTAGCCGTCGGGGTTGACGAGCGGCAGGATCACGACGCGCTCGTTCTTCAGGATGTTGGCCACGCGCGGGCTCGCCTGCTCCTGCACGAGCAGCTGCGCGAACTCCATCGCCGCCTCGGCCGACGGCCACTCGCGGGCGTGGTGCACGCCCATCGTGAAGAACACGGGCCGCCCGTCGGAGGCCTCGACGTCCTTGGCGATCTCGACGCCGTACATCTTCCGTCCCTGGAAGGAGGTGCCGAACTCGACCTCGCGGACCAGCCGCGGATGCTGCGCGACGAGCTGCTTCAGTTCGGCCTGGATCCCGTCGTAGGTGCGGTACGTCGTGCGGCCCGACGGCAGCGCCGATCCGGCCGCGCCGGCGCGCGTCGTGGCGCGTGCGTCGGCCGCTCGCGCGTCCGCGTAGGACTTCGTGAGGTTGGCGTCACGCGTCTCGAAGCGGAGCCCCGACAGCTGCAGCTGCGTGAGCTGCACAGCGCCGGAGACGATCACGTCGGCCCAGCCGCGGCCGCGCGCGTGGGTGACGTCGAAGCCGGCGCGCTCCAGGCCGGCGAGCTGCGCGTCGTTCGCGCTGACCCGCACGAGCCGGGCGGCGCCACCGCCGGCGAGCTTGGGCAGCGCCGACGCGACCGTCCGCAGGGTGATGCGCGCGCGCGAGCCGGCGCCGGCCCGGCGGCAGGCCTCGGCGACGAGCCGGCGGCCACCCCGCACCCAGCCCTGGACGACCTCGCTGCCGCCGAAGCCGCGCGAGCTCGCGACGCGGTTGCCGTTGCTGTCGCGCACGACGAGGTCCCAGTCGCCGCTGCCGCGCAGGCGCACGTCGACCATGCCGGTGACGGAGGAGCGGTACGTCGTCGCGGCGCAGCGCGCGCCGCCTGTGGGCTCGAGCGTGCGCGCCGACGGCGCCAGCAGCTGTGGCACGGGGTCGGCGGCGAGCGCCTGCGCCGGCACGACGAGCGACAGCGCCGCTGCGACGCCGAGCATGAGGGTCATCCTCCGTGACATGTGTTCCCCTCCCAGAGAAGCGGCCGAATCGAAGGCGAGGCTATCTGTCGCGCGGGCGACATGAAAGAGAGCGCCCGTCAGCGCGCCGGGCCGTCGGTCTCCCGTGAGCTGCGCAGGCGCAGGGTTCCGCTGCCCGCTCTCCACGTGTACGTGCGCTGCACGATCTTCGCCGGGCAGCAGACGTCATCGCCCTCCGCGAAGCGTGGGGTGCGCACGATCAGCTCGGCGTTGTCGACCTCGGCGCTCACGCGGTACAGGCGCTGGGAGCGGTAGACGACGCGCAGGTCGCTGTCCTGCGCCTCCCCGTCGGTGCTGAAGACGTAGAGCGCGACGGCGCCGGCGACGCCGCCGGTCTCGACGAGCACGATCGCGTCGCTGCGCCCGTCGCCGGTCAGGTCGGCGAACGTGATGTCGGGGGAGACGAAGCCGCCGCCCTCGCCGAGCAGGCGCTTGACGTCGCTCGTCGTCTTCCCGCCGGCGAGCAGCGTCTTCTCGAAGAGCGCCTGCGACTTCGTAGGCGCGGCGCTCGATCCCCCTGTCACCAGCAGGGTCGCGGCGACCGCGACGAGCAGCGCCGCGAGCACGGCGAGAAGGGTCCGGGGCCGCCGCATGCAGGCATTGTCGCAACGCCGGGGCCGTGGCGCTACGGCTGCAAGAGCTGAGCCGAGGCGCCCGAGCGCTCGGGCCCGACGCGAATCGTCGCCGACGGGGTTCGGCCGTTGCCGGTCGTGACGCGGTAGGTGCCCTGCACGAGGTCCGCAGTGAGGGAGGCGGTGTCGCCGGGGTTGATCGGACCCGTGCGCTGCTGCAGCGGCGCGGTGCCTGCTGACAGCGCCTCGCTGCGCAGTGTGATCTGCTGCGAGGTCGACGTGAGGTTGCTGGCGATCAGCTCGACGGGACCGGCCCCGATGCGCGACGGCGAGACCGTGATCGCGCGCGGCGTGATCGCGACGCTGAGCGTGATCGTCGACGGCTCGCGCTCACGGTTGGCGAACTCGTCGCCGCCGCCGCAGCCGACCGCCGCCAGCGCGAGCACGAGCACGATCACCGCAGCGATCCACGTCCTCGAGCGCATCGCGTCCAGCGGTCTCACCAGATCGTTCGAACTATCGGGGGCGCCGGACGATGCGCGAGCGCCCGTTCTCGGATCAGTCGCCGGCGCGCGCTTGCAGGTCCACGCGGGCGCTCTCGACCTCGCGCAGCGTCGCCTGCAGCTGGTCCCACTCGGCCGCCTCCGCGGCATCGTAGGCCGCGCCCTCCAGCGTGGTGAGCGCGTCGCGGTACTCCGTCCAGGCGACGCGGGTGCGTGCGTCGAGCTCGGCCAGCACCCGCGCGGTGTCCGGCGTGGCGAAGGTCGTCATCTCGGTGCTCCATCGGCCTGTGCATGCATGGCCGACAGG
Organism: Solirubrobacterales bacterium; assembly: GCA_038233375.1. Classification (GTDB taxonomy): domain Bacteria; phylum Actinomycetota; class Thermoleophilia; order Solirubrobacterales; family Solirubrobacteraceae; genus CADCVQ01. The sequence continues at coordinate 11,942 of JBBSMC010000049.1, read as the reverse complement.
CTACCCCCGGGGGCGGTCGACGAATGATGCAATCGTGCATGCATGGCGTCCTGCCCGCTGGCGAGGCTTCGGCGATGGACCTTCTCGCCCAGCCGCTGGCGACCACGGAGTTCATCGTCGTCGATACGGAGACCAACGGGCGCGCCGGCGAGGCCTGCGAGCTGACGGAGGTCGGTGCGGTCCTCGTCGGCGGGGGCGAGCTGCACGACCGTTGGGAGACCCTGGTCGGTGGGGCGACGCCGCTGGCGCGCTCGATCCAGCGCTTCACGCAGATCACGCAGGCGATGGTCGACGAGGCGCCCGCCGCCGACGCGATCCTGCCCGATCTCGCCGAGCTCATCGGCTCGCCGCCCATGCGCGTGCTCGTCGCGCACAACGCGGCGTTCGATCGCCGCGTCCTGCGCCAGGCCTTCGAGCGCTCGGGACTCGCGTGGCCGGACCCGCCCACGCTGTGCACGGTCGCGCTGGCGCGCCGGTACGCGCCGCTCGTGCGCCAGCGCCGGCTCGCCGCGCTGGCCGACTCGCTCGGCATCGACGTCGGCGTGACGCACCGCGCGCTCGCCGACGCCGAGACCTGCGCGCGCGTGTTCTGCGCGCTCTTCGGCCGCCTGTGCGCGAACGCCGCGACGGTCGGCGACGCGCTCGAGGCGCTGGCGGGGCCGCGCCGGCGCCCGCGCGCCTCGCGCGCGCGGCGAACCGTGGAGGGCGGCGTCATCAAGCGCCACGTGCCCGAGAGCCTGGACTTCAAGGCGCTGCCCGACGAGCCCGGCGTGTACATCTTTCGCAACGCCGGCGGCCAGCTGCTCTACGTCGGCAAGTCGGTCGCGCTGCGCACGCGGGCGCGGGCGCACTTCCACTCCGCCGCCCGTGCGGATGGCCGGACCGGTTGGACCGCGCAGGCGGCGCTCGTCGATCATCGCGCGACGAGCTCCGAACTCGGCGCATTGGTGCTCGAGAACCGCCTGATCCGCGAGCTGCGCCCGCCCGGCAACGTCGTCAACAAGCACGACGACACGTTCGTCTACCTGCGCTGCCGCCTGGACATCGCCTACCCGGTGCTCGAGGTCGCGCGCGAGCCGGCGGCAGGGCATTCCGTGACGATCGGCCCGCTGCGCAGCCGCGCAGCGGCGGTCGAGCTCAAGGAGCAGCTCGACTCGCTCTTCGGGCTGCGCCACTGCGGGCGCAAGCTGCGGCTGCGCCCGTGGCCGTCGGCGTACGGGCAGATGGGGCGCTGCATGTCTCCCTGCCTCAACGACCTCGACCCCAACCTCTACCGCCGCAAGCTCGACGAGGCGCTGGCGCTGTTCGGCGGGGCCGGCGACGGCGGGACCGCCCTGCTGGCCCACCTCGATGGGCAGATGCGCACCGCCGCAGCGCAGGAGCGCTTCGAGCGTGCCGCCTGGCTGCGACGCCGCCGCGAGCGCATCGCGGCGCTCGTGCGCGCGCTCGACGGGACCCTGCAGGCGACCCACACCCGTCCGCGGCTCGTGCTCGCACCGCATCCGCGTGACGCGCGGCGACACGACCCGTTCTGGCTCGTCGAGGGACGGGTGATCGATTGGGGCCCACCGCCCGCGCCGGATGCGCTGGACGACGATCTCTTTGAGCGCACGCGTCGCGCGGTCGCGCGGCGGGCGGGAGCGACGGCGCACCTGCCGGCCGTCGAGGTCGCCGAGGCGCGCATCGTGCAGACCTGGCTGGCGTCGCACGCGGCGCCCTCGCTCGAGCTGGACCCGCTGCCCGCGCCCGCCGTGCTGCAGGCGTTCGTCAGTCGCTGACGGCGAACGGCAGCTCGACGACCTCGGCGGTCGCGCCGCCGGCGACCTGCACCGTGTCGCCGGGCGAGGCCTCGCGGCGCACGAGCGCCAGGCCGATCGGGCCGAATGTGGGGGAGACGAGCGAGCTCGTCAGGGTGCCGACGATGCGCTCGCCGAGGCGCAGCTGCGCACCGTCCGCGATCCCCGGCTCGGACAGCTTCAGGCCGCGCAGGTGGCGGTTGGGCTTGCCGCGGTAGAACAGCCGGGCGACGGTCTCCTGGCCGACGTAGCAGCCCTTCGTGAAGCTCACGGCGCGGGCGTTGAGCCCGGCCTCCTGCGGGATCGTCGCGTCGTCGACGTCGACGCCGTAGCGCGGCCGGCCGGTCTCGACGCGCACGATCTCCGCGGCGTCCTCGCAGACGGGCGCCGCGCCCGCGGCGAGCAGGGCGGCGCGCACGTCGTCGGTGGCGTCGGCCTCGCAGAGCACGTCGATGCCGAGGTCGGTCGCGATGAGCCGGACCGGCTGGCCGGCGATCTGGCCCGGCCGGTGGGCGTGCTCGTCGACCGGCACCGCCTCGGCGCGGGCCACCGCGCGCGCAGCGGGCCCGATCAGCGACAGCAGCCCGCGCTGCACCGTGCGCTTGTGCAGCTCGACGTCGTAGCCGATCTTGAAGCGGCGTACGAGGTCGAAGAGCGCCTGCAGGTTGCCGCGATCGGTGTCGAGCAGCAGCTCGGGCTCGGCTTCGTCGTCCTCGGCAGCGAGCACGCGCAGGTCGCCGAGCATCTTGCCCTTGTGCGTCAGGAAGGCGGCGTAACAGCCGGTGCCCGGCGTCAGGCCCTCGATGTCGTTCGTCACCTGGCCGGCCAGGAAGGCCTTGCGCTCGGTTCCGGTGAGCGCGAGCTTGCCGCGCTCGGAGCGGTCGATCAGGCCGCAATCGTGTGTGAGCGTCCGGTACTCGCCAGCGAGCTCGTCGGTCAGCGTGGCCATCCCGGCGAGGATAGCCGTCCGGGCCGGTCGGGATTTGCGCCCGCCGTCCCCGCCCGGCCGATCCCGTAGATTCCCCAGGCGATGGCGCTCGCAGACACCTTCCAGCAGATCGTCGACTCGCTGCCCGGCGACTGGACCGACATGGAGCTCGACCTGCGCATCAAGGACGAGTCGCGCTACATCGACGCGGCCACGTACCTCACGACGTGCAACGCGCAGCCGTACTCCCGTTACGACTGGCACTGGCGGCTGCTCGTCGCGCACCGCTTCGGCCACGCGGCCGCGGCGGAGTGCGTGCACGGCACGCTGAACCTCCTCGACGAGGCGGGTATCGAGGGCGAGCTCGCGCTGCGCGAGATGCGCTCCGGCCGTGTCGAGGTGCAGCAGATGTGGGGTCGTCCGCAGTCCGTGCGCGACGAGTTTCGCAAGCTCCGGGCGCAGTAGGTGGCTCGCATCGTCGCCCACCTGCCCGACCTGCTCTTCGGCTCGAAGGTCCACGGGATGCTCACCGCGGGCGGCCACGAAGTCGCACCGGCGGCGTCCGTGGAGGGCGTGCCCGGAGCGGACCTGCTGGTCCTCGACCTGTGCGAGGACTCGGCCCCGCGGCTCGCGCAGTTCGCGCCCGCGATCGGCGCCACGCGGACGCTGGCCTTCTACCTGCACACCGACGTCGACACCCGCAACGCGGCGCTCGCCGCCGGCTGCGATCTCGTCGTGCCCCGCTCGCGCATGGCGCGCGAGGGGGCTGCGCTCGTCGACGGCCTGCTGGGCGCCGACGTCAGCGCGTAGCGCTCAGATCCGGCGCTACGCGCGTAGGTTGGACGAATCACCGACGCTGCGGGGCCCGCGCTCCGGCGCTCTCCGCATGCTGGCGATAGGCGAGCATGATCCTTCGCCGAAGTGCGCTTCTGCTGCTCGTCGCGCTCTTCGGGCTGACCTTCAGCACCGCCGCGCTCGCGGTCACGAAGCGCGGCGACGCGAAGGCCAACCACATCACGGGCACGTCGCAGTCCGACCGGCTCTCGGGCGGCGGTGGGCGGGACGTGCTGCGCGGCCTCGCCGGCCGCGACCGGCTCGACGGCGGCAAGGGCGCCGACCGCGTGCTCGGCGGCGCCGGCAGGGACCGGCTGATCGGCGGCAAGGGCAACGACCGGCTCGACGGAGGAGCGGGCAACGACACGGCCGACGGCGGCGGTGGCTCGGATCGGATCGCGGGAGCGGGCGGCGCCGACCTGCTGATCGGCGGCACGAACGACGACCGCCTCGACGGCGGCGAGGGCGACGACGGCATCGACGGTGGCACCGGCAACGACGTCCTGCGCGGCGCGGCCGGCAACGACCACCTGCGCGGCGGCGGTGGCCTGGACTCGATCTTCGGCGGCATCGGCGACGACATCGTCAGCGGCGGCTTCGGCGGCGACACGATCCACGGTGGCGATGGCGCCGACCGCATCGAGGCTGACTCCGCCGACGACACCGTCGAGGGCGGCCCAGGCAACGACGACCTCAACGGCGGGACCGGCAACGACACCGTCGCCGGCGGCGATGGCGACGATCGGATCGACGGCGGCGACGGCGACGACACGCTGCTCGGCGGGCCCGGCAACGACTTCATCGTCGAGTCGCGCTTCGGCAACGAGATCCTCGTCGACGGCGGCCCCGGCGACGACTACATCCACACCAACCGCGGGCGCGACCGGATCGTGCGCGGGGGCGAGGGCAACGACGTCATCCTCTCCGGCTCGGCTCCCGACGGCACGATGAACTCCGACGGTTCGCCGGCCTACGACGCCGGCATCGACGGCGGCCCAGGCAACGACGTCATCCTCGGCGGCGGCTCACAGGACCGCCTGATCGGCGGCGCGGGCGACGACGTGCTGTACGGCGGCGCCAGCCACAACTCCTACGACCTCTACGACTGCGGGCCGGGCTACGACGTCGTCTACATCGACCCGGCCGAGCTACTCGCCCTGCCGACGCTCGTGCGCGTCGTGACCGGCGGCGGCGGCTGCGAGCGCGCGGTCATCGCCGACCCCTCGCTCGACGACCCGCGCTTCGACGGCCTGCGCGGGGCGCCGCATCTCGGCAAGCTCGCCGGCGGCGCGGCGGGCGCGGCGATCCTCGAGGCGATCGCGGTGCAGTCCGAGAACGAGACGGTCAACGGCACCGAGGCCGACGACCGGCTGAGCGGTGGCGTGCTGGCCGACTCGATGAACGGCCAGGACGGCGACGACGTCCTGCGCGGCGGCGACGGCAACGACGACATCCGCGGCGACGACGGCGACGACGAGTTGTATGGGGACGCCGGCAACGACGCCCTGTTCGGGGAGTCGGGCAACGACCGGCTGTCAGGCGGCGTGGGTGACGACGAGCTCGAGGGCGGGCGCGGCGAGGACGTGCTGCGCGGGGACGACGGCGACGACACGCTGAACGGCGGGTTCGATCGCGACCGGCTGTTCGGGGGTGCGGGGGACGACGAGATCAACGCGATCGACGGCTCGGCTGACGAGGTGACGTGTGGCCCGGGGTTCGACCGGGTGACGCTGGACCGGCTGGATCGGTTGATGGATCCGCGGGCCTGTGAGGTGGTGGAGTAGGGCGCTGGTTGCGTATGCGCAAGCGTTTAGGGTTCGTGCGCTGTCGCTCTCGGTCTCGTTGGGCCGGCGTTCGTCAAACGCATCTTTGAGCGGGTCAGTTGGGTGGAGGGCCGGCGTTCGTTCCGGGAGCGGCGTGGGGCTGGACGATTCATGACGTGGGATGCATACGTCGACCCGGCCTCCGCGCGGTGCGCTCGTGGTCGGGTGTGGGCGACTTCTGCATGTGGGGGATGAACAAGTCGACCAGGCCCTAGGCTGCGCCGATGCATGTCCGCCGTGCCACGGTCGCCGACGCTGAGGCAGTCGTCGGCGTCCTCGCAACGGTGGCAGAGGAGAACCGCTGGATCGGCACCGAGCCGGGCTTCGATGTCGGCCAGCGCACGGCACGCATACGGGCGTCGATCGAGGCGGGTAAGGCGTGCTGGGTGCTCGAGGACAAGGACGGCGCGGTCATCGGCAATCTCGAGTTGCTTCCGGCGCACGCGCGCGGGGTCCTCTCGCTCGGCATGGCGATCGTCGCACCGGCACGCGGCCGCGGCGGCGGACGGCTGCTGATGGGCACGGCGATGCGCCATCTCGCGACCAGCGATGCGCACAAGGTCGAGCTCGAGGTCTGGCCCGACAACGGTCCTGCGATCTCGCTCTACGTCGCATACGGCTTCGAGGTCGAAGGGCTGCGCCGTTGCCATTACCGCCGCAAGGACGGCACCCTGCGGTCCTCGCTGATCATGGCGCGGCTGCTGACGCCCGCCAAAGCGCCTCAGTCGCGCCCGGGCGCCGGCACGTAGCGCCCGTCGAAGGCGAGCGCCACCTCGGGCTCGCGCTTGGTGATCCCGAAGCGCTTCTCCCAGCGCGCCCACGCCTCCAGGCGAGCCCGGTTGAGCTCGCCGAAGCCGCGGGCACCGGCCGTGAACGACGGTGAGACCGCGTCGAGCTCGCGGCCGAGCTGCTCGCGGTCCAGCCCGCTCACCGCCTGCATGAGGGCGGTGATGCCGTTCTCGGGGTCGCTGAGCACCTCCTCATAGCCGCGCGCCAGCGCCGCCACGGTCGCGCGCACGAGCGCGGGCCGGTCCTGCAGCGTCTCGCGGGTCACCGTCAGCACGAGCTCGGGGTAGGCCGGGGCGCCGAAGTCGTCGACGCGGAACTCGCGCAGCTCCGGGCGGCGCTCGCGCAGCGCGACGCCCTCGACGTTCCAGAAGCCGGTCGCCGCCGCGACACGCCCCGTCAGGACGCTGCGCACGGCGGTGAAGCCGATCGTCGTCGTGATGACCTTGCCCGGATCGCCGCCTGCGCCCCGGACGATCGACCGCAGGACGGCGTCGTCGCTGGGCAGGCCCGTCACGCCGACGCGCCGTCCCTCGAGATCGCGCGGCGTGCGGATCGACGGCGAGGCGAGGATCGCGGCCAGCGGCGTCTGGACGAGCGCCATGACGCCGACGAGGTCGCGGCCGCGCTCGCGGGCGAGCGCGAGGTCGTGGATGTCGAGCACGGCGAACTCGGCGGTTCGCGCGACGAGCAGCTTCACGGCATCGGTCGAGTCGGTCGGGACGCGGACCTTCAGCGTGACGCCGAGCGCGCGATCGTAGCCGCGCGAGACCGCGGTGTAGATCCCGGTGTGCACGGCGTTGGGCTGGAAGTCCAGCAGCAGAGCGGCGTTCTCGTTGGGCGCGCGGCCGGCCTCGTCGGAGCCGCAGCCGGCGAGCACGAGCACGGCGAGCAGCAGCGTGCAGAGAAGTCGGGGACGGGGCACCGCCGCGAGCATACGGGTGTGGCCCGCCGGTGACGGCGTTCGCCTACCGGGCGGCCATCCTGCGCTCGGGCCCGTCGCTGCGCTCGTTCGAGGAGCCCGCCGAGGCCCGACAGACTCCTAGACTCCACCGGGTGCGCCGGCGAGTCACGTTCAGCCGCAACCTGACGCTCTCGCTGTCGCGCACGTGTCGCTGCTACTGCAAGTACTGCGCGTTCGCGACCCATCAGGCCCACCTGCACGCGCCCGACGAGGTGCTCGACCTGCTCGACCGCGCCGCGCGGCGCAACGTCAAGGAGCTGCTCGTCCTCACCGGCGAGCGCCCGGAGGTCAACGCCGGCGTCCGCGCGCGACTGGAGGAGTACGGCCACGCGGACTTCGTCGCGTACGTCGTCTGGGCCTGCGAACAGGCGCTCGAGCGCGGGCTGCTGGCGCACACGAACCTCGGCGTGCTCTCGGCCGAGGACCTCGCGCGGCTGCGCGAGGTGACGGCGTCGCAGGGGCTCATGCTCGAGTCGATCAACCCCGATCTCGTCGCCCACCAGGGCTCGCCGACGAAGCATCCCGAGCGCCGCCTGGCGACGATCCGCGCCGCCGGCGAGCTGCGCATCCCGTTCACGAGCGGGATCCTCGTCGGCATCGGCGAGACCGAGGACGAGCGCATGCAGGCGCTCGCCGCCCTCGCCGCCGTGCACGGCGATCACGGGCACCTGCAGGAGATCATCCTGCAGAACTTCGTCCCGCACGACAGCTACCACGGCCAGGAGTTGGCTGAGATCGCCGACGCCGCCGCCCGTGAGCTGTGGCGGACGGGCATCTCCGACGGCCCGCAGCACGACCTGCCCGCCTGGGCGACGCCGGTCACGATCGACGACATGCGCAGGCTCGTCGCGGAGTGCCGCCGGCTCATGCCCGACATCGGGATCCAGATCCCGCCGAACCTCGCCGCCTGGTGGCCCGAGCTCGTCCGCGCCGGCGCGACCGACCTGGGAGGGCTGAGCGCCAACGGCGACCACATCTCGCCCGAGCATCCCTTTCCCTCGCCGCATCAGGTGCGCAAGCGACTCTCGGCGGAGGGCTTCGCGCTCACCGAGCGTCTCTGCGTCTACCCCCGCTACATCGATTCGGAGTGGATGGACCAGGGCGTGCTCGACGTCGTCAAGGCGCGCTACTGGAGCTTCATCCCGCGCTCGGGCAGCGGTCGCACCCAGCCGCCGAGGCCGCTGCGGCCCGACCTCACCGCGGGTGCGATCGCGCGGGGGCGCGACGGCGCCGCGCTCACCACCGACGAGCTGACCGCGCTGTTCGCCGAGACCCGCCCGGAGGCGATCGAGGACATCCGCCAGGCCGCCGACGAGCTGCGCGCCGAGCTGTGCGGCGACGAGGTGACGTTCGTCGTCAACCGCAACATCAACGTCTCGAACGTCTGCGTCGTCGGCTGCGCGTTCTGCGGCTTCGGCCAGGGACGCCGCTCTCCGGATGCCTATGAGCTCGAGCGCGCCGACTTCGTCACCCGCGTGCACGAGGCCGTCGCGTTCGGCGCCACCGAGCTGTGCATGCAGTCGGGCATCCATCCCGACTGGTCGATCGAGGACTACGAGAGCTGGCTCGTCCTCGCCCGCGAGACGGCGCCGCAGCTTCACCGGCACGCGTACTCGGCGATGGAGGTCGCGCACATGTGCGACACGAGCGGCCTGGAGCCCGCCGCCGTCTTCGCGCGCCTGCGCGCGGCCGGGCTGGACTCGACACCGGGAACGGCAGCCGAGGTGCTGCACGACGGCGTGCGCGAGCGCATCAGCCCCAACAAGCTCCCGGTCGCCCGCTGGGTGCAGATCATCGAGGCCTCTCACCGCGCCGGCCTGCGGTCCACCGTCACGGTGATGTTCGGTCACATCGAGGAGCCGTGGGAGCTCGCCGAGCACATGCGCGTGGTGCGTGAGCTGCAGGAGCGAACGGGCGGATTCACCGAGTTCGTACCGCTCAGCTTCATCCCGTTTCACACGCTGTTGGGCCGTACCCACGGCGTTCAGGAGATCTCGCGCGAGGAGAACCTCAAGCACACCGCGGTGTTCCGCCTCGCGCTCGGGCGCAGCGTGCGGAACCTCCAGGCCAGCTGGGTGAAGATGGGCCTCGACGCGGCTACGGAATCCCTACGCTGGGGGGTCAACGACCTGGGCGGAACGCTCATGGAGGAGAACATCAGCCGCCTGGCGGGCAGCTACCACGGGGTGATGCTCGAGCCCGCCGACCTGATCGCCGCCGCGCACCGTGCCGGCCGCTCGGCGGCGGAGCGCACGACGCTGTATGGGATCCGCCGGCGCCACCCGCTGCGCGCCGCCGCCGCCTGAGCACGTGGCGAAATCGCGCAGTTAACCGTGTTGCATAGAAAACGCGGTGGCCTGGTTGCGGTCGCTACTCTGCGCGGATGCTAGAGCCAGAGCAGATCACTGCCGAGGGCCTCGTCGCACTGCGTGCCGAGATCGAACAGCTCGAGACAGAGGGGCGCGCGGCGATGGCCGTGCGCATCAAGGCGGCACGGGAGCTCGGCGATCTCAAGGAGAACGCGGAGTACCACATCGCCAAGGAGGATCAGGCGCACCTGGAGACGAAGATCAAGCGTCTCAACCAGCGCCTGCGAGCCGCCCGCGTCGTCGAGCGCGTCGAGGACGCGGACGTCGTGGCGTTCGGCTCGACCGTGTCGGTCGTCGACGAGGCGTCGGGCCGCACGATGGATCTCACGCTCGTCGGAGCGACCGAGGCCGACCTCAGGAACGGGCGCATCTCGTTCGAGTCGCCGGTCGCTCAGGGACTCGTCGGCGCCCGGGCCGGCGAGACCGTCGCCGTGGAGACGCCGGCCGGCGAACGGCGCTACCGCGTCGACCGCGTCAGCTGACCGGCGGAGGGTCGCCGCGACGAGCTTCGCCCCGGACCGGCATAGTTCCCGGGCCATGAGACCACTCGCCATCGTCCCCGCCTGCCTGCTGGCGGGCGTCGTCGCCGTAGGCTGCGGCTCCGGCGCGACGACGAACTGCAGGACGCCGAGCGACCGCGAGCTGCTGGTCGCCGTCCGAGCGCACGCAGGGTCGATCAAGCTGCCCAACGGTCCGGACAAGGGCAACGCCGCCCGCCTGACCATCACCGCCTGCCAGACGTCCGACAGCGAGGCGACCGCCACGATGACCGTCTTCGGCCTGAAGGATCCGTCGACGCTCGACATCCGCCACGGCATGCGGCTGGAGTTCAAGAACGCGCGATGGATCGTCTCCGGCGACTCTCACACGCGGCGCTGCCAGCCCGGCCGCGGCAGCCAGGAGTTCGCGAGCGCCCGCTGCCGCCCGGCGCCCGGAGCCGACCCGGCGCCGGAGGACCAGAACTGAGTTCGTGAGGCAGACGTTCGTGCGTGCGAACCTCCGACGCACGACCCTCTAGAGAAAGAGGTCCTCGTCGCGAGCGCGCACGAGCGCGGCCGCGCCGGGGCCGTCGTGCTCGCCCACGTGGCGCTCGAGGCCGCGCACGAGCACCGCGGGCTCCCCTGAGTCCTTGCTGCGCGCGAGGTCGGCCGCGGCGGCGGCCTCGTCGGCCACGGCGATGACGGTCGCCTCCAGCGTGCGGCCCGCGCGGTCGACCCGTCCGCGCCAGTCCTCGACCGGCGCGAGCCCGGCGATGCCGATCGCGACGTCGCACTGGCCGACCCGCCAGGCGCGTCCGAACGAGTCGGCGATGACGATCCCGGGGGCGACGCCGGTGAGCTCGCGCAGGCGGGAGCGCAGGGCGCGCGCCGAGGCGTCGGGATCGAGCGGCAGCAGGACGAGCTCCCCGGGCCTGGAGTTGGACGCGTCGACGCCGGCGTTGGCGCAGACGAAGCCGTGCCGCGTGCGGCAGATCAGCACGCCCGGCCGGGAGCGCACGATCGCCTCGCTCTGACCGAGGATGACCTCGACCAGGCGCGGGTCCTTGCCGTGCTCGGCGGCCAGCGCCTGCGCCCGCTCGCCGGGTATCACATCGGCCAGCGCGACGGTGCGGCCCTCGGCCTTGGAGACGACCTTGTGCGCGACGACGAGCACGTCGCCGGGGCACAGCCGGTCCCTTGCGCCGCTGGCCGCGGCGAGCATCGCCGCGAGGTCGTCGACGGCAGCGACGTCCGCGACGCCGCCCAGCGCGACGGCGACGATCACGACCCGGGTGCGGTCCCGCGTTCGCGGCCGGCGAGACGGCTGAGCATGCCGCGCGTGTGCGCCGCGCCGCCGCGCCGGTGCGCGAGCGCCGCGCGCAGCGCCTCGAGGTCGTCGCCGGTGTCGACGTCGATCGCCAGCGTCTCGACGTGCTCGACCTCGAACGGCACGCCCGCGGCCTGCGCCGCCGCCTCGTGGCGCGCGCGGCTGTCGGGTCCGAAGGCGGGCTCGATGATGTCCGGCGGGGTGAGCACGAGCGCGTTGGTGCCGGTGCCGTGGCGGTCGGGGACGATCGTCACGGACGGATCGAGCACGGGGCGCTCGAGCATCAGACTCAGCTCGCCCGGGTCCAGCGCCGGGCAGTCGCCGGGCACGAGCAGCACGCGCCCCGCGCCCTGCTCGATCGCATGTTCGATCCCGATCAGCGTTGCGGCGGTCTGGCCGTCTTCGACGTCGTCGACGAGCACCGTGGCGCCGTAGCCGCGCCCGATCGCGTCGGCGGTCGGCTCGGACGTCACGACGAAGACGCCGTCGACCGCCTCGGTGCGGCGCAACGCCATCAGCACGTCGGTGACCATCGACTCGGCGAGCGCGCGGCGGGTGCCGGACGAGATCGTGTCGCCGAGGCGTGCCTTGGCGGTGGCGAAGCGCTTGACGGGCAGGATCGCGAAGGTCAGCGGG
>JBBSMC010000048.1:0-23400 GCA_038233375.1 Solirubrobacterales bacterium | reverse complement strand
TCTTCCCCCACGCGGCGTTGCTGCGTCACGCTTTCGCGCATTGCGCAAGATTCCCCACTGCTGCCTCCCGTAGGAGTCTGGGCCGTGTCTCAGTCCCAGTGTGGCTGATCGTCCTCTCAGACCAGCTACGCATCGTCGCCTTGGTAGGCCGTTACCCCACCAACAAGCTAATGCGCCGCGGGCCCATCCCGATGCGGAGGCCGAAGCTTCCTTTCGTCCGAAGACCACATCCGGTATTAGCCCGAGTTTCCTCGGGTTGTCCCGGTCATCGGGGTAGGTAACCCACGTGTTACTCACCCGTTCGCGGCTCTGCCCCGGGGCAAGCCCCGGTTCGTCGCTCCACTTGCATGTGTTAAGCACGCCGCCAGCGTTCGTCCTGAGCCAGGATCAAACTCTCCGTGAAGAACTGCTGACGGACTGGCCTCAGGGCCGGCCCATCGTCACGTAGAGCTGTCATAACTAATTTGCAGTGCCAATACACGAGGCACCACAGTCATGACGGGTTGTTCTAATTCAGGTCCCTCGCCTCCGGCTATGGAGCGAGGGATCGAACCTGGACGCACACCGGATCGCTAGGTGCGATCCAAGTGCGCATGCTGTTGAGTTTTCAAAGACCGTCGCGCGCTCCCGGGAGGGGCCTCCTCCCAGAACCTGCGCTTCATCGGATCGCAAGCGACACGAAGACAGGACTGGCCAGTATAGCGCTCCGAGAGGCCCATGGAAGGGCTCCGGTCGGGGCGCAAGGGACCGGCGCAGCGGGGAGTATAGACAAGCCGGTCGGACGGATCCGGCCGGGCGCGCCGGATTCGCGCAAAAGCCCTGCTCAGGCCGCCCGGCGCAGGCGCCGGAAGCCGCGCTTGCCCACCTGGAGGACCGCCCCATCGAGGCGATCAGCGTCCAGATCGAGGTCTGCGGTGCCCAATGCGGCCCCGTCCAGGCGCACCGCGCCCTGGGCCAGCTTGCGCCGGGCGTCCGAACGGGAGCCGCCGAAGCTGTCGGCGATCAGCGCGGGAATGTGGACGGCGCCGCCGTCCTGCGGCAAGAAGGACGCCTCCGCGATCTCCTCGGGCATGTCGCCCTGCACGAAGACGCGCTCGAAGTGCGCGGCGGCCTGCCCCGCGGCGTGCGGCGACCGGAAGCGCTCGACGAGCCTGCGCGCAAGCGCGTGCTTCGCGTCGCGCGCGGAGAGCCCCTCCGGCAGGGTCTCGCCGAGCAGCAGCTCGTACCAGGAGCCCATCGCCGCATCGGGCAGGCTCAGCGTCTTGCCGTACATCTCCTCTGCCGAGTCCGTGACGCCGAGGTGATTGCCCAGCGACTTGGACATCTTGCGTACGCCGTCGACGCCCGGCAGGATCGGCATCGTCAGGGCGACCTGCTCCTCGATGCCGTACGCGCGCTGCACGTCGCGCCCGAGCAGAAGGTTGAACTTCTGGTCGGTGCCGCCGAGCTCGACGTCGGAGCGCACCGCGACGGAGTCGTAGGCCTGCATGAGCGGATAGAGCAGCTCCGTGATCGAGATCGGCTCGCGGCCGGCGTAGCGCTTGGCGAAGTCGTCGCGCTCGAGCAACTGCGCGACCGTCGTCGTGCGCGTGAGCCGGAAGAGCTCCTCCATCGGCATCTCGAGCCACTCGGAGTTGTGGCGCAGCTCGATGCGCTCGGGGTCGAGGACCGTCGCGGCCTGCGCGACGTACGTGCGGGCGTTTGCGTCGATCTGCTCACCGGAGAGCTGCGGACGGGTCGAGGAGCGGCCGCTGGGATCCCCCACGCGGGCGGTGTAGTCGCCGACGATCAGGACTACGACGTGGCCGCGGTCCTGGAACTCGCGCAGCTTGCGCAGGACGACCGTGTGGCCGAGGTGGATGTCGGGCGCGGTCGGGTCCAGGCCGAGCTTGACGCGCAGCGGGCGGCCGCGCGCCAGCTTGCTCTCGAGCGCGCCCTGGGGCAGGCAATCGACCGCGTCGCGGGCGAGGTAGCGGGCATCGTCAAGCGCTCGGGTCGTCATAACGCCAATGCTAGAGTCCGTCCGGCCCTGGGCGTTGCCGCCGCCCGTCGTCTTCGGGGCTATACGGGGGACGTCGCCGCAGCGGCGGCCGCTACCGCGTTCGCATGAGCGACTTCGTACGTCCTGACATCCCGGTCCTCGCAGACCCCCCGCTCGGTCGCCCCCGGCTCAAGCGGCTGCGGCTCGCCTTCATCCTCTTCGGGCTCTCGCTGCTCGCGCTCGTCTCGACCGCCTTCGGGATGATGATGGCCGTCGCCTCGGACCTGCCGCAGCTCGAGAGCCGCAGCGAGTTCCGCAGCGCGCAGAACTCCGTCCTCGTCGACGTCCGCGGGGAGTATCTTGCGACGCTCGCCGACCAGGGCCGGATCATCGTGCCGCCCGAGGACATCGCGCTGAACATGCAGCACGCGATCATCGCGATCGAGGACCGGCGCTTCTACGAGAACGACGGCGTCGACCTGCGCGGGATCGGCCGCGCGCTGTTCACCGACCTCACGAGCCGCAGCGCGGCCCAGGGCGGCTCGACTATCACGCAGCAGTTCGTCAAGAACGCGACGCAGGCGCAGAACGAGCGGACCGTGCGCGAGAAGATCCGCGAAGCGGCGCTGGCCTACAACCTCACGCGCAAGTGGTCCAAGCGCAAGATCCTGACGGAGTACCTGAACTCGATCTACTTCGGCAACGGCGCGTACGGCATCGAGTCGGCCGCGCGCACGTACTTCGGCTCCAGCGCCGAGCACTTCGGCTGCGGCAAGCCCGAGAACCGCTGCGCCAGCGGGCTGCTGCCCCACGAGGCGGCCCTGCTGGCGGGCATGGTCGCCTCGCCGAGCGGCTATGACCCGCTCGTCAACAAGGACGCCGCGAAGCGCCGGCGCAACGTCGTGCTGGACAAGATGCTCGAGCAGGGCTACGTCACGCGCTCGGAGTACGAGGGCTCGATCCGCGCGGAGGTGCCGAACACGGAGACGGTGCATCCCCCGCAGGCGCAGGCCGCCAGCAAGTCCGCCGCCTACTTCGCGACGTGGGTGCGCCAGCAGGTCGTCGACCGCTTCGGCCCGCGCGAGGCGCTGCTCGGGGGGCTGCGCGTGCAGACGACGCTCGACCTCGGGATGCAGCGCCGGGCCGAGGACGCGATCACGCGCTGGCTCGGCAGCCCGCCCGCGGGGCCGCAGGCGGCGCTCGTCGCGATCAGCAACACGACCGGCGAGGTCCGCGCCATGGTCGGCGGCAGCGACTACAACCAGGCGCCGTTCAACCTCGCCACGCAGGGCCAGCGCCAGCCCGGCTCCGCCTTCAAGCCGTTCGTGCTGGCGACCGCCTTGCGCCAGGGGATCGGCCCGGGCTCGACCTGGGTCTCCAAGAAGCAGGTCATCAACGTCCCCAACAGCATCGAGAAGTTCACGGTCAAAAACTACGACGATGCGTACTCCGGCGTCACCACCCTGGCGCGCGCGACGACGTTCTCCGACAATGCCGTCTACGCCCAGGTCGGCATCAAGGCCGGCACGAAGCGTATCGCCCGCACCGCGGAGCGCATGGGGATCCGGACGCCGGTGTCGACCAACTACGCGATCACGCTGGGCGGCCTGAGGCACGGGGTGACGCCGCTGGACATGGCCCACGCCTACCAGACGTTCGCGACCGGTGGCCTGCTCGTGACCGGCAGCCTCGGCGCCGGCGAACGCGGCCCCGTCGGCATCCGCAAGGTCACGCTGCGCGACCAGCGCGACCGCGTGCTGCGGCGCAACAAGCCCAAGCGCACGCGGGTCATCCAGAAGAACGTGGCCGAGACGACGACCTCGATCCTCGAGTCGGTCGTCAAGACCGGGACGGCGAAGGTCGCAAGCCTCGGCAAGGTCCGCGCGTGGGGCAAGACCGGGACGACGGAGAACTACGCCGATGCCTGGTTCGTCGGCGCGACCGACAAGTACACGGTGGCGGTCTGGGTGGGCTACCCGGACGGGCTGAAGCCGATGACGACGGAGTACCGCGGCGAGCCCGTGGCGGGCGGCACGTACCCCGCCCAGATCTGGCATGACTTCATGGTCTCTGTCCTGCAGGCCGAGCAGGACCGCCTCGAGCGCCGGTGCGAGCGCGAGGCCGCGAAGCGCAAGCAGGGCGAGGCCCCGTCGAAGAAGTGCATCGAGGCGGGCCTGGCGGCCGATCCGACCGCGCCGGACCCGGAGGCGACGACGCAGGCGCCGACGACGACCACGCCGGGGACCGGCGAGAACGGCGCCGACGGCGGCGCGCCGGCCGATGACGCCGACGGCGGCGGCGCCGACAGCCCGGCACCGCAGGAGCGCCGGCAGCCGGCGCCGGCGGCGCCCGTCACGCCGGTCGCCCCGCCCGCGCCCGCGACCCCGCCGCCGGTCGCCCCGGCGCAGCCGACCGATCCCTCGGGCGGCGTCACGCCCCAGCCGTAGCGCCATCGCGCGAGCGACGACGCGTCAGCCGAGCAGGCCGGGCGGCCAGGGCCGAGACACGTTGCGGTTGCCCGCCGCGCAGAAGCGCCAGGGCAGCTCGACCGCGCGAGTGATGCCGATCCTGGGGCCGACGACCAGCGGCGGCGGATCGTCGGCGTCCGGCGGCGGCGGGCCCAGTTCGATCGGGCCGCCCAGCAGCGGCGTCGCGTTGCGCTCGAGGCCGATGCCGAGCGCCTGCGTGAGCTTGCCCGGGCCCGAGCACAGGTCGGTGAGCTTCTCGCGTGCACGGCGCTCGGCCATGCGGTGGATGCCGCTGAGCGGCTCGAGCGCGCGGATCAGCACGGCGGCGCCGACGCCGGCCGGTTCGACGACGACGTTCAGCAGCGAATGGATGCCGTAGGAGCGGTAGACGTAGGCGATCCCCGGCGCCTCGAACAGTGCGCGCGTGCGCGGCGTGAGGCCGACGAAGGCGTGGCAGGCGGGCTCGGAGTCGTGGTAGGCCTCGGTCTCGACGATCACGCCGCTGGTCTCGCCGTGGGTGATCGTGCAGCCGACAAGCGCCGCGGCGGCCTCGACGACCGGCAGCTCGAGCGCGCGCAGGTGGCGGTCGGCGACCGCTGTCACCCGGCGCCGGCGCTCAGCGCCGCGCGGGCGGCGGCGAGCTGCTCGCGGACGCGGGCGAGCGAGGTGCCGCCAGCGCTGACCTTGGACTCGAGCCAGGAGCTCTGTGCCAGCAGCGCGCGAAACGCGTGCGGATCGAGCCGGTCCGACGCCGCGGCCAGCTCGTCGTCCGACAGATCGCCTAGCGAGCGCCCGGAGTCGACGGCGACGCGCACGAGGCCCGCCACGATGCCGTGGCACTGGCGAAACGGGAGCCCCTGCTTGACGAGGTGGTCGGCCACGTCGGTGGCGGCGATCAGGTCGTCGGAGGCGGCGGCCGACATGCGGCCGCGGTCGAAGCGGGCGGTCGTGATCATGCCGGCCGCCGAGGCGAGGCACAGGTCGAGCGTGTCGACGGCGTCGAAGAGGTGTTCCTTGTCCTCCTGCATGTCCTTGTTGTAGGTCAGCGGCAGGGCGTGCATCACGCCGTGGAGCGCCCCGAGGTGCGCGACGATGCGCGGCGCCTTGGCGCGCAGCAGCTCGGCGGCGTCGGGGTTCTTCTTCTGGGGCATGATCGACGACCCCGATGTCCAGGCGTCGGAGAGGGTGACGAAGCCGAACTCCTCGCTGGACCACAGCACGAGCTCGGCGCCGAGCCGGCTGAGGTGCGTCGCACAGGTCGCGGCGGCGCCGAGGTAGTCGAGCACGAAGTCGCGGTTGGAGACCGCGTCGATCGAGTTGGGCGCCACCCGCGCGAAGCCGAGCGCGCGGGCGACGGCGGCGCGGTCGGTGTCGAAGTTCACGCCGGCGAGGGCGCCGGCGCCGAGCGGCAGCGCGGCCGTCTGCTCTGCGGCGAAGCGGAATCGCTCGCGGTCGCGCAGCAGCATCCAGACGTAGGCCAGCAGGTGATGGGAGAGGTAGACGGGCTGGGCGCGCTGCAGGTGCGTGTAGCCGGGCAGCGGCCAGTCGAGGTGCGTCTCCGCGGCGTCGACGAGGACGGCGGCGAGGGCGTCGATCGCCCGCGTCGCGTGGCCGGCGGCATCGCGCGTGAAGAGCGACACGTCGGTGGCGACCTGATCGTTGCGCGAGCGCGCGGTGTGCAGCTTGCCGCCGACGGGGCCGGCGACCTCCGTCAGGCGGCGCTCGACGGCCATGTGGATGTCCTCGTCCTCCTCCTCGAACGGGAACGTCCCGTCGCTGAGTTCGGCCTCGACGGCGCCCAGCCCGGCCAGCAGCGCGTCGCGGTCGTCGTCGCCGATGATGTTCTGCGCGGCGAGCATGCGCGCGTGCGACCGCGACTGCTCGATGTCATAGGGCCACAGCCGCTGGTCGAAGGAGAGCGACGTGTTCAGGCGCCGGAAGATCGGGTCCTGCGGTTCGGAGAAGCGCGCCATTCGCGGCGAGTGTATGTGACGCCTTTCAACGAGCCCGCGCACCTGCGCGCGCCGCTCTCAGCGGCCGAGCACCGCGCCTAGCGCCAGCGCGACGCGCTCGATCTGCCCGTCGCTCAGCCCGGGGAAGAAGGGCAGCGCCACCGAGCGCGCGGCGACGTCCTCGCACACCGGGAACTCGCCCTCGCGATGGCCGAACGTCTCGCGGTAGTACGTCATGAGGTGGATCGCGGGCAGGTAGGGCTTGGACTGCACGCCGCGCTCGCGCAGGGCGCGGATCGTCGCGTCACGGTCGACGTCGCGCGGCAACTGCACGACGAAGACGAACCAGCCGCGCCGATCTCCCGCGCTGTCCTCGCAGGGCAGCTCGAGGCCCTCGATCCCGCCCAGCGCCTCGCGGTAGCGCGCCGCCGCGTCGGCACGGCCGGCCAGCATGTCGTCGAGGCGATCGAGCTGGGCCAGGCCGATGGCGCTGGCAACGTCGCTCAGGCGGTAGTTGAAGCCGAGGCGGTCGTGGTCGAGCCAGCCCATGTCCGGCGCGCGGCCCTGGTTTCGCTCGGAGTCGATGCGCGCCTTCAGCGCCGGATCGGCGGTCGTGACCATCCCGCCCTCGCCGGTCGTGAGCTGCTTGTTGGCGTAGAAGCCGAAAGCCGCCGGATGGCCGCGGCCGCCGACCGGCGTGCCGTCGCCGTGGACGGCGCCCAGCGCCTCGCAGGCGTCCTCGACGATCGGCAGCCGCAGGGCCTCGAAGGCGGGCAGGTCGGCCGGGTAGCCGAAGATGTGGACCGGCAGCAGCGCGGTCGTGCGCTCGGTGATGGCCGCGGCGGCGGCGGCCGGATCGAGGTTCAGCGTGCGCGGGTCGATGTCGGCGAAGACCGGCCGCGCGCGCTCGAAGATCGCGGCGTTGGCGCTGGAGACGAACGAGAACGGAGACGTGACGACCTCGTCGCCGTCACGCACCCCGGCGGCGCGCAGCGCAAGGTGCAGGCCCGCCGTCCCGCTGGAGACGGCGCTGGCGTGGGCGACGCCCAGCCGCCTCGCGAAGGCCTGCTCGAAGGCGGGGACGCGCGGGCCGAGCGAGAGCTCGCCGGAGCGCAGGACCTCGATCACCGCGCCCTCCTCGGCATCGCCGAGCACCGGCCGCGCGAGCGGGACCTCCTCCTGCTCCTGCGCTCGGGCAAAAACGTCCACGCGACCTACGGCGCCGCGGCGCCGGGCACCCGGCTGGGCTGCTCGGCATGCTCCAACGAGTCGACGAGCGCGACCCACGAGGCGGCGATGAGGTTCGTGGAGACGCCGATCGAGCCCCAGGTCTCGTCGCCGTCGGTGGCGTCGATGAGCACCCTGATCGACGCGTCGGAGCCCTTCGTCTCGTCGAGGATGCGCACCTTGAAGTTCGTCAGCCAGGTGTCGGCGAGGTGCGGATGAGCCTCGGTGAGGACGGCTCGCAGCGCCTTGTCGAGCGCGTGCACGGGGCCGTTGCCCTCGGCGTAGCTCACGAAGCGCTCGCCGTCGACCCAGATCTTGATCGTCGTCTCGGTCTTGACCTCGCCGTCGGCGTGCTGCTCGGCCGTCACGCGCCAGGACTCGAGTGCAAACAGCGGCTGGTAGTCGCCGGACTCCTTGCGCAGCAGCAGCTCGAACGAGCCGTCGGCGGCCTCGAACTGGTAGCCGTCGTGCTCGAGGGACTTCATCCGCTCGAGCACGAGCGCTGTCGTGGTGTCGTCGAGCTCGAGGCCCGCGCGCTCGGCCTTGTCGGCGACCGTGCCGCGGCCCGACAGCTCGGAGATCAGCAGGTCACGGCGGTTTCCGACCAGCGCCGGGTCGATGTGCTCGAAGGTCGTCGCGTCGGCGCGGATGCCCGCGGCGTGCAGGCCGGCCTTGTGTGCGAAGGCGTGCTTGCCGACGTACGGCTGGTGCGCGTCGGGCTGGCGGTTGAGCAGCTCGTCGCTGAAGTGCGCGACGTCGGTCAGCAGGCGCAGCTGCTCGTCGGTGACGACGTGCTGGCCCATCTTCAGCTGCAGGTTCGCGATGATCGTGACGAGGTTCGCGTTGCCGGTGCGCTCACCGATGCCGTTGATCGTGCCCTGGACCTGCGTCGCGCCGGCCTCGACGGCCATGAGCGTGTTGGCGACGGCGCAGCCGCCGTCGTTGTGGCAGTGGATGCCGATCGCGACGCCGGGCAGCGCCTCGCGCACCCCGGCGACCGCGCGCGCGATGTCGCTCGGCAGCGAGGGACCATTCGTGTCGCACAGTGCGAGCCGCTCGGCGCCGGCGTCCGCGGCGGCCCGCAGGCACTCGATCGCGTAGTCGTGGTCCTCGCGCAGGCCGTCGAAGAGGTGCTCGGCGTCGAAGATCACGCGCTTGCCCTGGCCGACCAGGAACGCCACGGACTCGGCGATCATCGCGAGGTTCTCCTCGCGCGAGACGCGCACGACCTTCTCGACGTGGTTGATCGAGGTCTTGCCGACGATGGTGCAGATAGCGGCGAAGGACTCGGCGAGCACCCGCAGGCCGGCGTCCTCGGCTGCGGCCACGCCGCGCCGGCGGGTCATCCCGAAGGCGGCGATCGTCGCGTGCGCGAGCACCTCGCGCTCGAGCAGCGCGAAGAGCTCGGCCTCCTTCGGGTTGGAGGCCGGAAAGCCGGCTTCGATGATGTCGACGCCGAGATCGTCGAGGCGGTGGACGAGACGCACCTTCTCGGACGCGGTCAGCGACATGCCGCCGCCGCCCATGCCGTCGCGCAGCGTCGCGTCGTAGAGCTCGATCTGTGTCACGGAACCCGCCTCCCGACCACGATCATGCGACCTTCAGCGCCGGAACCGGGTCCAGCCACTCGCGGTAGCGCTCGTCGCGGCCGTGCAGGGCGTCCTCGAAGACGGTCTGGACGGCGCGCGTGAGCTCGCCGATCGTGCCGCTGCCGATCGTGTGATCGTCGATCTCGCGGACGGGCACGAGCTCGGCCGCGGTGCCGGTCATGAAGACCTCGTCGGCGAGGTACAGCTCGGCACGCGCGATGTCGCGCTCGATCACCTCGATGCCGAGGTCGCGCGCGATCTGCACGGCCGACTTGCGGGTGATCCCGTCGAGGATCGAGGAGGCCGCCGGCGGCGTGACGATGCGGCCGTCCCAGACGACGAAGATGTTCTCGCCGGTGCCCTCGCAGACGCGCCCGTGGTCGTCGAGCAGGATCGCCTCCTCGTAACCGGCCTTCATCGACTCTATCTTCGCCAGCACGCTGTTGAGGTACTGGCCGGAGGCCTTGGCGCTGGGGATGAGCGACTCGGGGCTGATCCGGCGCCAGCTCGAGACCTTCGCGCGAATGCCCTTGGCCTTGCCCTCCTCGCCGAGATAGGCGCCCCACTCCCAGACGGCGATCGTCACGTCGACCGGCGCGTCGAGCGGGTTGAGGCCCATCGGCCCGTAGCCGCGGTAGGCGAGCGGGCGGATGTAGCAGGAGCGCAGGCCGTTGCGGGCGATGAGCTCGTGCGTCGCGGAGCGCAGCGCCTCGAGCTCATAGGGCATCGGCATGTAGTACAGCTCGGCCGACCGCGCGAGGCGCTGGAAATGCTCGCGGTGGCGGAAGACGGCCGGGCCGATCTCGGTGTCGTAGCAGCGGATGCCCTCGAAGACGCCCGTGCCGTAGTGCAGGCCGTGGGTGAGCACGTG
Source organism: Solirubrobacterales bacterium (assembly GCA_038233375.1). Taxonomy (GTDB): domain Bacteria; phylum Actinomycetota; class Thermoleophilia; order Solirubrobacterales; family Solirubrobacteraceae; genus CADCVQ01. Next base: position 13,312 of record JBBSMC010000048.1, on the reverse strand, counting down.
AACCTTGGCGTCCTCCCAGGCGACGAACTCCCCGTTCATCCAGATGAGGTCCGCTTGCTTCACAGAAGGCTCCTAGAGGTTGTCGAGAACGGCACGCGTGGCCTCGGCGGTGGTCGCGTCGCCGCCGAGATCGCGGGTCCGCAGACCGGCGTCGAGTGCGCGGTCCACGGCCGATTCTACGGCGGCGGCCTCCGATTCCCAACCCAGTCCGGTGCGCAGCATGAGCGCGACCGAGAGGAACATCGCCAGCGGGTTGGCGGCGCCCGTGCCCGCGATGTCCGGCGCCGAGCCGTGGACGGGCTCGAACAGGCCTGGCGTGGGGCGGGTGGGATCGGATTCCCCGAGGCTCGCGCTGGGCAGCATCCCGATCGAGCCGGTGATCATCGCCGCCTCGTCGCTGAGGATGTCGCCGAACAGGTTCTCGGTGACGATGACGTCGAACTCGGAAGGGCGCGCGATGAGCTGCATCGCGCAGTTGTCGACGAGCACGTCGGTCAGCTCGATGTCGTTGTATTTCGCCTTGTGGACGATGTGGACGACCTCGCGCCACTGCCGTGAGGTCTCCAGGACGTTGGCCTTGTCGACGCTGGCGACCTTCCTGCGGCGCGTGCGTGCGGCGTCGAAGGCGACGCGCGCGATGCGGTCGACCTCGTCGACGGAGTACTCGCACAGGTCGCTGGCGCTGCGCGCGGTGCGCGTCTTCTCGCCGAAGTAGATCCCGCCGGTCAGCTCGCGCACGACGAGCAGGTCGGTGCCCTCGATGCGCTCGCGCTTCAGAGGGCTTGAATCGTAGAGCGCGGGCACGGGTCGCACCGGGCGCAGGTTGGCGAACAGGCCCATGCCCTTGCGCAGGCCGAGCAGGCCCTGCTCCGGGCGCGGCGCGTCGGGATCGGTGGTGTCCCACTTCGGGCCGCCGACGGCGGCGAGCAGGACGGCGTCGGCCTGCTGGCAGGCCGCGAGCGTCTCGTCGGTCAGGGCGACGCCGTGGACGTCGATCGAGGCGCCGCCGAAGAGGTGCTCGTCGAACGAGAACTCCTCGCTGATCGTGCGCAGCAGCTCGAGCGCCGGCGCCATGATCTCGGGCCCGATCCCGTCGCCGGGCAGGGTGACGATGGTCGGCATGGCGCGGCAGGGTATCCGAGCGTCTTCTAGCGCGGGAGATGGCGGCGGTCGACGGGAGGGAGCGCGCTCCCCCCGCTGGGGGCTGCCCGTGCCCGGCGGCCGCGATGAGGATCGCACGCAGCGGTCCATTTCGGCCCGCGCACCGACCTCACGAAGGAGCCTCTCATGCAGAACTCACGCAAGTCGGCCCGCCGCGTGGCGGGCCTCGTCGCCGCGCTGATCCTGATCGTCTTCGGCGTCGCCGCCGTCGTGCAGGGCCTCGACGGCCGCTCGACCGTCCGCGACGCGCTCGCTCTCGAGAAGGTCACCGGTGAAGCCGGCATGACGCCCGCGGGCATCGCGGCCAAGGCCAAGGCGGCCGGCCTCCAGGGCGTTGACCTGCCGACGTGCTCGGTGGAGGGCAAGGCCGTCACGGGTGGCGCCGACGCACGCTGCTTCGCGCAGTACATGCGGATCGACGCGCTGATGGCGACAGGCGGTAAGACCTACGCCCAGATGCCGCGCTACGCCTCCAAGGACGGCAAGGGCACGGACGACTTGGCGCTCGCCGTGAAGTTCCCCAACGGCGTCGGCATGCCGAACCCCGCACGCAACGTCTGGATCACCGAGACCGCGCTGACGACCGCGCTGAACACGAGCTACATGGCCGAAGAGATCTCCCTCTTCGGGATCGCCGTCGGCGGCGCGTTCCTGCTCGTCGGTCTCGCCCTCGGCGCGTTCGGGCTCGGCGGCGTTCGGATGCCGAAGATGGCGCCCGCGAAGCGCCGCGAGGAGCGGGTGACACAGCCGGCGTAGTGCCTGAGCACTGGGTCAGATCAGCGAGCCCGGCGCGCGACCATGTTCAGCCGAACGTAGTCGAGCGTCGGGCGCTCTCCGAGCCGCGACATCACCGCGTCGAGGAAGCGATCGTGCTCGTCGGCGCCGAGGCGCTCGAGATGCGGCCCGAGGCAGACGGTCTCGAGGTACACGCGAGGCTCGCCGGGCTCGACGGGCCACGCCTGCATCCAGGTTTCGACATCTTCGAACCCTGCGCGGCGAAGGCGCTGCGCCGTCTGCTCCGGGCCGGCGAAGTTCCACGGCCGCGGCCAGCCGTCGAAGCGCGCGGCCAGCCCCGCGTCCTCGGCGGCGGCGAGCGCCGTCTCGTGCACCGCGGCGATGTTGCCCTCTCCCCCGCACTGCGCGCTCAGGCAACCGCCCGGGCGCAGCGCCTGCCCCAGCCGGGAGAACAGCGCATCGTGGTCGGGGACCCAGTGAAACGTCGCATTGGAGAAGACGGCGTCGACCTGCTCGCCGTCGTGCAGGCGCAGCCTGGCGAGGTCGGCGCGGCGAACGTCCGCGCGCGAGCCCGCGAGCTCCTCGCGCGCATGGCCGACCATCTCCGGCGACGCGTCGACGGCGATGACCCTGCCGCGCGGCAGGCGCTCGAGCAGCAGGCGGGTGACGCGGCCCGAGCCGCAGCCGGCGTCGAGCACCGTCTCGTCACCACGCAGCTCGAGACGGTCGAGCACCGCGGCCGCCATCGCGACCTGCGGGCCGGACACGCGGTGGTAGGCATCCGCGTTCCAGTCGCGGACGGGCGCGGTCATGACAGCGCCGTCGTGACCGGTCCGCCACGCTCCTGCTGCGCCTCGTAGGCGGCGATCGCATCCTCCTGCGCCAGCGTCAGCGCGATGTCGTCGAGGCCGTTGAACAGGCGGTGCTTGGTCTCGGGGTCGATCTCGAAGCGCGCGACGCTGTCGCCGAAGCGCACCTCCTGGGCCTCGAGGTCGATCGTCGCCTCGCCGGCCTGCATGAGCGCCCTGACCTCGTCCTCGCCGAGCGTGACCGGCAGCAGGCCGATCTTCGTGCAGTTCGAGGCGAAGATGTCCGCGAAGGACGCCGCGACGACCGCCGCGAAGCCGTAGTCCTGCAGACCCCACGGCGCGTGCTCGCGGCTGGAGCCGCAGCCGAAGTTGCGCCCCGTGACGAGGATCGGGTTGCGCGGGAGGTCCCAGCCGGGCTCCTTCGCCCAGTCGTAGAACAGAAACTCGCCGAAGCCCGTGCGCTCGACGCGCTTGAGGAACTGCTTGGGCATGATCTGGTCGGTGTCGACGTCGTTGCGGTTCAGCACGCTGACCGCACCGCTGATCGTCTTGATCGGCTCCATGATCAGCTCCACTCTCGGATGTCGACGAAACGGCCCTCGATCGCGGCGGCCGCCGCCATCTGCGGCGAGACGAGGTGCGTCCGGCCGCCGCGGCCCTGACGGCCCTCGAAGTTGCGGTTCGAGGTCGACGCGCAGCGCTCGCCGGGCTCCAGCGTGTCGGGGTTCATGCCGAGGCACATCGAGCAGCCCGCGCCGCGCCAGTCGAAGCCGGCCGCGCGGAAGATCTCGTCGAGGCCCTCGCGCTCGGCCTGCGCCTTGACCTGGGCCGAGCCCGGCACGACCATCGCGCTCACCGTCGACGCGACCGTCCTGCCCTTGACGACCCCCGCGGCGACGCGCAGGTCGCCGATCCGGCTGTTCGTGCAGGAGCCGATGAACACGCGGTCGAGCGCGATCTCCTGGATCGGCGTGCCGGCGTCCAGCCCCATGTAGGCGAGCGCACGCTGGTGGCCCTCGGTCGCCGGCTGCGGCACTGCCTCGGCGACGCCGGCGACCATGTCGGGCGCCGTGCCCCAGGTCACCTGCGGGCTGATCGCCGACGCGTCGACGGTGATCTCGCGGTCGAAGGTCGCTTCCTCGTCGCTGCGCAGCGCCCGCCACTCGTCGGGGATCTCGATCCCGGCGTGCTCGGCGACCCAGGCGAACGTCGTCTCGTCGGGCGCGATCATGCCCGCCCGGCCGCCGCCCTCGATCGTCATGTTGCAGACCGTCATCCGGCCCTCCATCGAGAGCGCCTCGATCGCCGGGCCGGCGAACTCGACGACGTGGCCGGCCGCGCCGTCGACGCCCATCTGACCGATCGTCGCGAGGATGAGATCCTTGGCGGTGACGCCGAAGCCGAGCTCGCCCGTGTAGTTGATCCGCATCGAGCGCGGCTTGGGCGCGACGAGGCACTGCGTCGCGAGGACGTGCTCGACCTCGCTCGTGCCGATCCCGAAGGCCAGGGCGCCGAACGCCCCGTGCGTCGCCGTATGGCTGTCGCCGCAGACGATCGTCATGCCCGGCTGCGTGACGCCGAGCTCCGGCCCGATGACGTGGACGATGCCCTGGCGGTCGGAGCCCAACGAGTAGACGGGGATGCCGAACTGCTCGCAGTTGGCCTCGAGCGTCTGGACCTGCACGCGGCTGAGCCGGTCCTTGATGAGCGCGACCGTCGGCGTCCCGTCGGTCGGCACGTTGTGGTCGGCGGTGGCCAGCGTGCGGTCCGGCCGGCGGACCGTGCGTTCCGCTAGCCGCAGCCCGTCGAACGCCTGCGGGCTCGTCACCTCGTGGACGAGGTGCAGGTCGATCCACAGCAGGCCCGGCGCGACCTCGTGGGCGGACCAGATCTTGTGCAACAGCGTCGTCGGTGCGGGTGTATCCATTGGTGTCAGCTCCTGCGTAGGCCGGCGGAGACGACCGCGAGCAGGATCGCCGCGTCTTCGCCGGGGTTCTCGAAGTGATGGGGCAGGTCGGCGTCGAACGTCACGCAGTCGCCCTCGGCGAGCTCGTGGCGCTCGCCGTCGATGCGCAGCACGACGCGGCCGGACTGCACGAGCGCGGTCTCGCGACTGCCGGGCTCGTGCATCGGCGGGTCGCCCGGGCCGCCGGTGTTCGCGTGCGGCGCGAGCACGTGTCGCGACAGCTCGGCGCGCTGGCCGGGCAGCGGCGGGGTGAGGATCTCGGCGCTGTGGCCGGAGGCCGGGTCGCTGGTGCCCGGGCGCCGCTCGCCGGCGCGGACGATCGCGACCTGGCCGCCTTCGTCGAGGCGCAGGAGCTGCGACAGGCGCAGGTCCAGGCCCTTGGCGATCCGCTCGGCAACGGCGAGCGTGGGGCTCGTCTCCCCCCGCTCGACCTGGCTGAGCATCGGCGCGCTCACGCCGCTGCGCTGCGCGAGGTCGCGCAGGCTGAGCTCCATGGCGTCGCGCAGGGCGCGGATGCGCTGGCCGATCGGGTTGGGATGCTCCATCGCTGTGGCCATACGCTTGTACGTTATCACGTACAAGCGTGTGTTGCGAGGCTGACCCGCGCGCCGCCGGGGGTACGCTGGATGCTCGTGGCCGACCCTCCCTTCCTGCGTCCGGACGTGCTCGTGCTCGCCAGCGGCGGCACGCTCGGCGAGGCCTGGATGAGCGGCGTGCTGGCCGGCATCGAGGATGCCACCGGGCACGACTTCCGGACCACGGAGGCGGTTGTCGGGACGTCGGCGGGCTCGCTCGTCGCCGCCGCCCTCGTCGCTGGGGAGCGTCCGCGCCGGCCGGCGCCGCGCGATCGGCAGCGCGAGCTGCCCGTGGGCGACGCGAGCGGCGATGTCGCCCCCGAGAGCTCGTCGAAGCTGGCGGCACAGGTCCAGGCGCTGCCGCGCACGATCCTGCAGACGGTCGCGCGCGACGCGCTGCGCGTGGCCGGCGCGGCGGCGACGCCGCTGGCGCCGTTGGCGCTTGCCGCCGGCTCGAACGGCAGCACCGGCCTGCGTGCTGCGCTGCTGGGGCGCGCCCCGGGCAGCGACACCTCCTTGCAGGCGATCCGCGAACGCGTCGACCGCGCCGGCGCGCGGTTCGACGGGCGCCTGCGCGTCGTCGCCGTCGATCGGTCCAACGGGCGGCGCGTCGTATTCGGCGCGCCCGGGGCCCCCGCGGCAAGCGTCGCCGAGGCGGTCCAGGCGTCCTGCTCGCTGCCGTGGATCTTCGCGCCGGTGCAGATCGCGGGACGCGAGTACGTCGACGGCGGCGTCTGGAGCAACACGAACCTCGACATCGCCCCGGCCAGCCGCGCGACCCAGGTGCTCTGCCTCAACCCGCTGGCCAGCCTCGACCTCGCGCTCGCGTCCCCGCTCGGGATGCTGCGCGCGATCGCGGGGAGCACAGCGGCATTGGAGACCCTGGCGTTGCGCAGTCGCGGCGCGAAGGTGCGGATGATCGGGCCGGCGCACGACAGCGCCCGCGTGATGGGGCCGAACCTCATGGACGCGCGCCGGCGCGAGGAGGTTCTCGCGAGCGCGTACGCACAGGGCCTGCAGGTCGGCGGCAGCGCGGCTACGGGCGCGGGCGCGGCGGCCGGCTGATTCATGGGACTGGCATCCGCCCCCGCGTGGCATATTTCACCGGATGAGCGTCCCGCCGGAAGACCGGCCGAAGACGATGATCGCAGTGCGCTACCTGCTGCCCGCCGCGATCATCCTGGCCGGCGTGCTCGCGCTGATCTTCAGCGACGCGCTCTCAGGTCTCGAGGGCCTTGCGATGGGGCTCGGCGTCGGCCTCTCGGTCCTCCTGCTCAACGTCCTGTACCGCATCGGCGTCAAGGGCGACCTCGAGCGCGACGACGAGGAGGCCGCCCGCGTCTATCTCGACAAGCACGGCCGCTGGCCGGACGAGCGATGAGGCGCCGGCCTCGTGTGCCGGCGGCGCCACCGCATGCGCCGCTGCTCGCCGGCAGCGCGACTGGACGAGCGTGCTGTCAATGCGGCGGGTGCTATTCGACTGTCCGGCACGGTTTCGGGTTCGTTCGTGTCGGTCGTTCGAGGAGCCGGCTGCCGTGATGCCGGATCGGCGGTCGACGGGACTGTCGGGCCATGCCGACCAGGCCAGCGGGCGACCGCGATGCTCCAGCGACAAGCGCGACCAGCCGATCCTGGGGCCGTGAGCCTGTCGTTCCTCGATCTCGCGAACCCCGATGACCTGTCGTCAGCGGCGAGGAGCTTCCTGGCAGAGCTGTCGGAGATGCTCCGCCACTACCAGCCGCAGCATCTCGCCGCTGAGCGCTCATCCGTCGAAGCCAAGTCCGGCGAGCTCACTGTCCACCTGGCCCACGCTGCAGACGCGCGCTTTGACATCGTGGTGTACAGCGACCCCGGCAATCTCTCCGTATGGGTCGGGGACGCCCACCACGACTTCACCCCCGACGACGCGCCTGACGACCGCAGGCCCTGGACCGCGGTGGCCGTGGACTTCATCGCCGAGGTACTTCGCGGCGACGTGCGGGTCGAGGCGGCGTTTCGCGCAGACGAGATCGTCAGCACTCGCCTGTGGGTGCACGACGAAGACACCGATCAGCTCGTCAGCCTCGGCTACGTCGGATTTCTCTCGCCGGCCAGATTCAAGCTGTGGCAGCGCAGGCGCGTGGAGCGCTACACCGTGCCGAACTGGGACATCCTCAGGTAAGGCCGCGGCCAGGTCGCGCGGCCTCTCAAGGGCCGGAGCGCTGCTGCGGCTGCGGTGGGGTGGTAAAGGGCCGGTTCGGGGGTGTGCGGGTGACGGCCTGATGCTGTCGCTTCGCGCGAATAGGAGCAAGCCGCGAGCGTCGTGCGGCCGCATCCGAGCGAGCGGTCGTACGGTCGAGAGCTGAGTCTGGCATCGGGTCAGGCGGCGCGAGCGCCAGCGCGCAACGCGTTGGCAGCAGCAGCACTCAGGTCGGTGCCCTCGCTTGCCGCGCGCTGCTCGAGCTCATGCATGGTCGCCGCATCCACAGCGACGTAGAGCCGTATCAGCAGGACGGCGATCAGCACGGCGCCACCGTACGCCAGCACGCTCGCAACGCGCGACGAGGAGCAGTCTCGCCCTGCCATGCTGAAATCGAGGATGAATGACGCGCCGAGTGCGGATATCGCACCTACCGCGTCACGCGCTGCGACCAACCTCGCCGGGGTGCCCTTCTGGACGAAAGCATCAACGACCGACGGCGCCGCGCGCTGACGCCGACCACAGCTCCAGCGTCTCGCGCACCGTGAGCAGGGCCTGCGTCTTTCCCTCCTGCAGGACCATCCCGATCCGCGAGCGCCAGGCGCGATCGCCGTGGGCGGGATCGCCGTGGACGGGATCGACGCCGAATACGTGCACGGCTCCCCGTCGCGGTCGCGAAACCCCTCGAGGATCTCGACCGTCGTCTTGGCCGCGCCGTTGGGAGCCCGCGGAACGCGACGATCTCGCCGCGGCGGACGCGCAGCGAGAGCCCGCGGGCGGCCCATGTGACGTCGTCCGCAGGCCGCAGCGTGCGACCGGAGGACGAAACCCCCGGATAGGAATTACGTAGCCCGTCGATCTCGATCGCGAGCTCATCCGCCGTGCCGGCGTCCGCCACGTAGCGGCTCCTACGGCGTCGCGACGGGCTCGTTGGCGCCGACGTCGACGAGCTGCGACGCGGCCTGCGCCTTGCGCACGACGTTCGACAGCGCGCGCACGTAGGCGGTCCCCGCCGCCTCGATGATGTCGGTCGCGACGCCCTGCCCGGAGGCCGACTGACCCTCGAACTCGAGCACGACCGACGACTCGCCGAGCGCGTCCTGACCGCCGGTGACGGCGTCCACCCGGAAGACGCGCAGCTGCGCGTCGATCCCCGTCGCGGCGTTGATCGCGGCGAACACCGAGTCGATCGGCCCGTCGCCGGTGCCGGTCGCGGTGGCGGTCTCGCCGTCGGGCAGCGTCACGGTGACGTCGGCGTGCGGCTCGCGGCCGGATGCGGCGGCGACCATGAAGCTGTCGAACGTGTAGCTGCCCAGCTCGTTGCGCAGGTCGTCGGTGACGAGCGCCTCGAGGTCCATCGCCGTGACCTGCTTCTTCTTGTCGGCGATCTCCTTGAAGCGCTTGAAGGCGGTGTTCAGCGCCGCGCCCTCGACGGTGAAGCCGAGCTCGGCGAGCGTCTGCTTGAGCGCCGCGCGGCCGGAGTGCTTGCCGAGCACGAGCGAGTTGGCGTCCAGGCCCACGGTCGTCGCGTCCATGATCTCGTAGGTCGTGCGCTCCTTGATGACGCCGTCCTGGTGGATGCCCGACTCGTGCGCGAAGGCGTTGCGGCCGACGATCGCCTTGTTGGGCTGCACCACGTATCCGGTCAGGCGCGAGACGAGGCGCGAGGTGCGCGCGAGCTCGCGCGTGGTGACCGTGGTGTGCAGGCCCGAGACGTCGCCACGGGTGGCGAGCAGCATCACGACCTCCTCGAGCGACGCGTTGCCCGCGCGCTCGCCGATGCCGTTGATCGCGCACTCGATCTGACGCGCGCCGGCCAGCGCGCCGGCGTAGGAGTTGGCGACGGCCAGGCCGAGATCGTCGTGGCAGTGCGTGGAGACGATGACGTCCTTGAGCGCCGGGATCAGGCGGTACAGGCCCTCGATGTAGGCCATGTACTCGTCGGGGGTCGTGTACCCGACCGTGTCGGGGATGTTGATCGTCGTCGCGCCCTCTTCGATCGCCACGGCGCAGACCTCGGCGGTGTACTCGAGGTCGGCGCGGGTCGCGTCCATCGGCGAGAACTCGACGTCCTCGACGAACGAGCGCGCGTGGGCGACCGAGGCGCGCGCCTGGGCGAGGATGTCGTCGCGGGTGGAGCGGAACTGGTGGACGATGTGGATGTCCGACGTGGAGATGAACGTGTGGATCCGAGGTCGCTCGGCGTCGCGTACCGCGCGGGCAGCAGCCTCGACGTCCGGCGCTTGGGCGCGCGCGAGGGCGGCGATGATGGGGCCTTCGACCTCCCGGGAGATCGCCGCGACGGCCTCGAAGTCGCCGGGCGAGGCGATCGGGAAGCCGGCCTCGATGACGTCGACGTTCAGCCGCGCGAGCTGGTGGGCGATCTCCAGCTTCTCGGCGGTGTTCAGCGAGATGCCCGGCGACTGCTCGCCGTCGCGCAGGGTCGTGTCGAAGATCCGGACGTGGCTGGGGTCAGGCTGCAGGCTGCTCATGACGTGTCGTGCTCCCTTGCTGAAGGTTCGAGGTGTGCTGCTTCTCAGTCGGTTTGCGGCAGTGCGGCCGCCACGCAGATGGCTCCCCCTATCGGGGGAGCAGGAGAAGCTCAGACAGCTCGAACAGGTGCGTCATGCGCGACGAAGTGTAGGGAATGGCGCGACGATTGCCCAGCACGTTGACGAACACGGGAGACTCTGGAGATGGCGGGTAAGGCAGGCCTATGAAGCGCAGCAAGAGCGTCAACCTCGTGGTCGTCCCGCTGCTGGCAGCGGCGTTCCTCTCGGGCTGCGGCGGCGAGAAGGAGACGGCGTACTGCATCGACCAGAGCAACCGCGTCTCCGGCAACGAGAACTGCGACCGGGCCAACACCCCCGGCTTCTTCTGGTTCTTCGGCGCCGCCGGCCTCGGCCGCGGCTCGCTCGCCGGCGCCGGCGACCGCATCAACTCGACCGACACGGCCGCGCTCGCCAGGCGCGGCGGCTTCGGCTCGAACGCCCGTTCCGGCGGGATCGGCAGGCCGACCGGCAAGACCACCGGCGGCTTCTTCTCGGGCGGATCGTGATTTCGCCGTCCGGTCATCGGAACGCAACACGGTCCGGGTCACGTCAGCGTCCCGGGTCGGTTGCGCTGACCTCCCGGCGCCGTCACTGATGGACCGCCACGAGTCAGACCCGCGGCAGGGCTGGCCGGCGATCATCGAGCAGCAGGGCCTGATCTACTGGAAGACCCCGCTGCCCGACGGCGAGGAGATCTCCTACTGGCACGAGGGCGCGTACTACTCGCTCACGAGCGAGGAGGTCTACGACATCGAGGCCGTCGCGCGGGTCATGCTCGAGATGCTCGTCGAGGCCGGCGACTACATCATCGAGGAGAACCTCTTCGCGCAGATGGGGATCCCCGGCTGGGCCGTGCCGCGGATCAAGGAGACGTGGGAGTCCGAGCCGCCGATGGTCTACGGGCGCTTCGACTTCGCCTACGGCCACGACAACGTGGCCAAGCTGCTCGAGTACAACGCCGACACGCCGACGGGTCTGCTCGAGTCGGCCGCCGTGCAGTGGTACTGGGCCAAGGACGTCTTCGGCGAGGGCGTCGACCAGTGGAACCTGTTGCACGAGATGCTCGTCGGGCGCTGGCGCGAGCTCGCGCAGAACGGACGCCTGCCGGGTGAGCGGCTGCACATGCTGCACACGAACGCCGAGCAGTCCGGCGAGGACTTCATGACGATCGGCTACATGGCCGAGGTGGCGCGGGCGGCGAACCTCATGTCCGAGATCGTCGCGATCGAGACGCTCGGCTACGTCGAGGGCCAGGGCTTCGTGGACACGGCCGGCAACGCGGTGCGCACCGCGTTCAAGCTCTATCCGTGGGAGTGGATGATGCGCGAGGAGTTCGCGCGGCAGGCGCTCGAGCGCATGGGCGATGGGCCCGGGCAGACGACCTGGGTCGAGCCGATCTGGAAGATGCTGTGGTCCAACAAGGGGGTCCTGCCGGTGCTGCACCGGCTTTTTCCCGAGAACCCGCACGTGCTGCCGGCGTTCTTCGACGGCGAGCAGCCGGAGAGCATGACGTCGTTCGTCCGTAAGCCGCTGCTGGCGCGGGAGGGGGCCAACGCCACCGCCGTGCTCGACGGGAAGGTCGTCGAGCAGGGCCCCGACCAGGACTACGGCGAGGAGGGCTTCGTCGTGCAGGAGTACACCGACCTCGGCGACTACGGCGGCGGTGCACGGCCGGTGCTGGGTGTCTGGACCGTCGACGTCGAACCCGCGGGCCTGGGGATCCGCGAGAGCGACGGGCTCCTGACCACCAATACGTCGCGGTTCGTGCCGCACGTGATCGCTTCATGAGCAACCTCGCCGGAAGGTCGCCGGCACCGGTGACCATGCTCACGTCTGACATTTCGAGTGATCGCCGGTTGCGGCGATCGTACGCCGAAAGGAGATAACGAACCCATGCTGGAACTCGTCGGGCAGGTACTGGCCTATTCGGGCGTCGGCCTCGTCGTGCTCGTGGCGGGCTTCTTCGTCATCGACCTGCTCACCCCGGGCAAGCTCGGGGCGCTCGTCATGGACGGCAACGTCAACGCGGCGGTGATCGCCGCCGTATGGCTCTTCTCGCTGGGCCTGATCCTGTGGTTCGCGATCTACTTCACCGGCGCCGGCTGGAAGGGCCTCGACGACGCGCTCGTCTACGGAGCGGTCGGGGTGGGAGCGCAGGCGGTCGGATTCGTCGTGTTGGACGCGCTCACGCCGGGCAAGCTCGGCGTGATATGCGAGGGGAGAAGGCTGCATCCGGCGGTGCTCGTGTCGTCGGCGATCCAGCTGGCGGTGGCGCTGGTGGTGTGCGCGTCGCTGACGTAGTCGTCGAGCACGACGAGTGCTGCCGAGGCGATCGCGCTGCGCGGATGGCGGGACGACAGCGGTCGCGCCGGTACTGCCGGCGGGAGATGATGTAGGCGATGGCGCGCGACACCGGCTTTCCCTCCCAGGACGCCCAGGACGACTTCCTGCGCGTGCGGCGCCGGCGCATGTTCGCCCAGCTCAGCGCGCTGCTACGCCTCGAGGCCGGCGACGTCGACGTCATGCTGTCCTTCGACGAGGTCGTCGATGCGCTCGGCCGTGTCGGCGAGCGCGATCTCGGCGTCCGCTCCATCCCGATCGAGTCGATCGTGGGCACGCTCGACCGCCGCAAGGCCTTCGATCGTTCGTTTCGCCCGACCTCCTCGCAGACGCGGGCGCGCTTCGAGCGCATCGCAGAGGCCGTCCGGCGCGGGGTCTCGATGCCGCCGATCGACGTCTACCGGGTCGGCGATCTGCACTTCGTGCGCGACGGCCACCATCGGGTGGCGGTCGCGCGGGCGCAGGGGCTGGCCACGATTGACGCCCACGTCATCGAGGTCGTCACGCGGGTGGCCGTCGACAGCTCGATCAAGCTTTCCGACCTGCCGCTCAAGAGCCACGAGCGCCTGTTCCACGAGCGGGTCCCGCTGCCGCCCGATGCCCGTGCGCGGATCTCGCTGTCGGACCCGATCACATACGGCACGCTGGCCGAGGGCGTCGAGGCCTGGGGCTTTCGCGTCTCGCAGCGCGACGAACGCTTCATCGACCGCCTCCATACCGCGCTGCGCTGGTTTCACGAGGAGTATGTCCCGGTGGTCGCGATCCTGCGCGACGCCGACCTGATCGGCAGGCGGGAGACCGAGACCGACGCCTACCTGCGGCTGTCGAGCGAGCGCTACCGGATCATGCGCACCCACGAGTGGACCGACGAGGCGATCGAAAGGGTGCGGCGCGGGCGGTAGCCGCTACCGCACCATCCCGTCGCGCTTCATGACGCGCTCGATGTACTCCGTCGCGATGTGGATTCCGGCGTTGGCGAGGTGGATGCCGTCGGG
>JBBSMC010000047.1:0-24418 GCA_038233375.1 Solirubrobacterales bacterium | reverse complement strand
GCCGTCGCCTACGACGGCGCCGCCCGCGACGCTATGCACGCCCTGAAGTTCGCCGCCGCCCGCCCGCTCGCGCAGGTGATGGCCGCGCAGATCGCCGCCACCGCGCCGCCGGCGCTCCTCGCGCGGTCGCAGCCGCACACGGCAATCGTCCCCGTAGCCCCGCACCCGCACCGCCGCCGCGCCCGCGGCTTCGATCCCGCCGAGCTCATCGCCACCGCGCTGGCGCGCCGCACCGGCCTGCCGCTGCAGCGCGCCCTGCGCCGCGCGGCGCAGGCCTCGCACCAGCTCGGCGCCTCGCGCGCCAGCCGCCGCGACCCCGGCCGGCTGCACTTCACCGCCCGCGGCCCGGCCCCGCCGCACGTCGTCCTGGTCGACGACGTCCACACCACCGGTGCCACGCTGGACGCCTGCGCCCGGGCCCTGCGCGAGGCCGGCAGCGAGCACGTCGCCGCCATCACATGGGCGCGGACCCTGGACGAATGGCCGCGTTGAATCCGTCGGGGCCGAGGCGTACCATCGGTTGCTCGCACGTCCGTTCGACAGAGAGGACTTCGACATGCAGATCGAGGTCAAGGGCCGCAACGTCCCCGTCAACGACGAACTCCGCGAGCTGGTGGAGCGCAAGTTCCGCAAGGTCGCCGCACAGGTTTCCGATCTCGCCCGCATGGAGGTCGAGCTGCACGAGGAGCGGAACCCGTCGATCGCCGACTCGCAGGTCGCCGGCGTGACGCTGTACCTCAAGGGGGTCACGCTGCACGCCGACAGCGCCTCCGGCGAGATGGAGCACTCGATCCGCCTCTGCTCCGACGAGCTCGCGCGCCAGGTCAAGCGCCACCGCGAGAAGCGTCGCCGCCGCCGCGAGGCGCGCCGCGCGCAGGCCCACCCCGCCACGTAGCCGAAAACCGCTGACCAACGGTACGGACGCGGCGGGCACACCCCGCCGCGTCGGTATCCTCACGCCCTATGGCGCTCCTCGATCGTGCCCTCCGGATGGGCGAAGCCAAGCAGTTCAAGCAGTTCGCAAAGCGCGTCGCGCGCATCAACGATTACGAGCCCGAGCTCGAGCTCGAGTCGATCGAGGAGCTGAGCGCACGGACTGAGTCCCTGCGCGAGCAGGCGCGCAACGGCGCAGGCCTCGACGACCTGCTCCCCGAGACGTTCGCGATCGTCCGTGAGGTCGGCAAGCGCGAGATGGGAATGCGCCACTTCGACGTGCAGATGATCGGCGGCATGGTCCTGCACAACGGCTCGATCGCCGAGATGAAGACCGGTGAGGGCAAGACGCTGACGGCGACGCTCGCCGTCGTGCTCAACGCGCTGCCCGGCACGGGCGTCCACGTCGTGACGGTCAACGACTACCTCGCGCGCCGCGACGCCGAGTGGATGAGCCCGATCTACCACGCCATGGGCCTGCAGGTCGGCGTGCTGCAGAACATGCAGCCGATCTCCGAGAAGCACGGCTCCTACGGCGCCGACGTGACGTACGGCACCAACTCCGAGTTCGGCTTCGACTACCTGCGCGACAACATGGCCCAGGCGCTGGAGGAGAAGGTGCAGCGCGGCCACCCGTTCGGGATCGTCGACGAGGTCGACAACATCCTGATCGACGAGGCCCGCACCCCGCTGATCATCTCCGGCCAGCCCGAGGCCGCCGCCGACTACTACGACCAGTTCGCCAAGCTCGCCAAGAGGATGGAGCCCGGCAAGAAGCCCGAGGGCATGGATCCGCGGCTGAAGAAGGACTTCGTCGCCGACTTCGACTTCGAGTTCGAGGAGAAGCACAAGACCGTCTCCGTGACCGAGCAGGGTGTCGCCAAGGCCGAGAAGTTCCTCGGCATCGGGCACCTCTACCGTGCCGAGAACGGCCCGCTCGTCAACCACCTGCAGCAGGCGCTGAAGGCCGAGTCGCTGTACAAGCGAGACGTCGACTACGCCGTCGTCGACGATCAGGTCATGATCATCGACGAGTTCACCGGCCGCATCCTCGAGGGCCGCCGCTGGTCGGAGGGCCTGCACCAGGCGATCGAGGCCAAGGAGGGCGTGCACGTCCAGGAGGAGAACCAGACCCTCGCGACGATCACGCTGCAGAACTACTTCCGCCTCTACCACAAGCTCGCGGGCATGACCGGCACGGCCCTCACCGAGGCCACCGAGTTCATGAAGATCTACAAGCTGCCGGTCGTGGAGATCCCGACGAACCAGGCGATGGTCCGCAAGGACTGCAACGACCAGGTCTACAAGACACGCGACGGCAAGTGGGACGCCGTCAGCCGCGAGATCATGGAGCGTCACGAGACCGGCCAGCCGGTGCTCGTCGGCACGGTCTCCGTCGAGGTCTCCGAGCTGCTGTCGGGCATCCTCGACACGCACGGCGTCAAGCACACGGTCCTCAACGCCAAGCCCGAGTACGCCGAGCGCGAGGCCGAGATCGTGGCCGAGGCCGGTCAATCGGGCGCGGTCACGATCGCGACGAACATGGCGGGCCGCGGCGTCGACATCAAGCTCGGCGGCAACGCCGAGCACCTCACGCAGCGCGAGCTCGCTCGCCTGGGCCTGCAGCCCGGCGACCCCGACTACGAGGCGCGCTTCCACGACGTCCTGCCGAAGATCGAGGAGCGCGTCGCGGCCGACAAGGAGAGGGTCATCGCCGCGGGCGGGATGTACATCGTCGGCACCGAGCGTCACGAGTCGCGGCGCATCGACAACCAGCTGCGCGGCCGTGCCGGCCGCCAGGGCGACCCAGGCGAGTCGCGCTTCTTCCTCTCCGCCGAGGACGACCTCGTGCGCCTGTTCGCGGGCGACCGGATCTACCGCATCCTCGACCGGCTGGGAACGGTCGACGAGGAAGGGCACGAGGAGCCGATCGAGGCCGGCATGCTCTCCAAGCAGATCGAGAAGGCGCAGAAGAAGGTCGAGGAGCAGAACTTCCTGCAGCGCAAGCGCGTGCTCGAGTACGACGACGTCATGAACGAGCAGCGGCGGATCGTCTACAAGTTCCGCAACGAGATCCTCGAGGGCAAGGACATGGGCGGCCAGGTCCGCCGCGAGGTCTCCAACGTCATCGAGCGCACCGTCGGCGAGTTCACGCCCGGCGACTTCATCGAGGACTGGGATCTCGACGGCCTCTTCACGGCGCTCGACGACATCTTCCC
Organism: Solirubrobacterales bacterium; assembly: GCA_038233375.1. GTDB lineage: Bacteria > Actinomycetota > Thermoleophilia > Solirubrobacterales > Solirubrobacteraceae > CADCVQ01. Next base: position 21,266 of record JBBSMC010000047.1, on the reverse strand, counting down.
CGTCTCGCTGCTGGACTCCGAGGAGCTCACGCCCGAGCAGACCGACCGCGAGCTGCTGATCCGCAAGATCAGCGACGACGCGATCGCGCTCTACGACGAGCGCGAGGCCGAGCTCGGCGACGAGATCATGCGTGCGGTCGAGCGCTTCCTGCTGCTGCAGTTCATCGACACGCGCTGGCGCGAGCACCTCTACGACATGGACTACCTGCGCGAGGGTATCCACCTGCGCGGCTTCGCCCAGATCGAGCCGATCGTCGCGTACAAGAACGAGGCGTACACGCTCTTCGCCGACCTCATGAATACGATCTGGGCGGACTTCACCCGGATGGTGTTCAACCTCGAGTTCGAGGCGGCCGAGGACGAGCCGCCGGTCAGCTATGAGACCAGCGGCTCGCCGACGCGCCCCGGGCGCGTCTCCTACTCAGGCGGCTCGGGCGCGCCCAGTGCTCTGGCGATGGCCGCTGCCGGCGGCGGTGTCGCCGACGACGAGGCCTACGCCGAGGAGGAGCTGCCGCCGCCGGTGGAGCAGCGCGTGCTCTCCGAGGAGGAGACGATCGGGCGCAACGATCCGTGCTGGTGCGGGTCGGGCAAGAAGTTCAAGAAGTGCCACGGCGCCTGAGCGCCGCTGCAGCCCTCCCGTTCGTCCACACCTGAGCCTTGCCGGCGCTCAGAGCGCGGCCGCCCAGGTCTCCAGAACGTCGAAACGCGCGCGCGGATCTTCGTCACGCGGGCCATATCGGGCCCCCTCCCGCCGCCCGTAGGTTGCCCTCAGCACTCGCCCGCCGTGGGCGATTGATTCGACCTGAGGGGGTTTCATGCATCGTCCCATTCGTGGGCCACGTTGGGCTGGCCGTTGCGCGCTCGCCGTCGCGGCAACCGTGCTGGCAGCGGTGGCCGTCGGCTGTGGCAGCGACGGCTCGGACACGTCCAGCTCGTCCGGCGGGACGACCGCCTCCGGCGACACCATTCCCGTCGGCATCCTGCACTCGCTGAGCGGCACGATGGCGATCAGCGAGGTCTCGGTGCGCGACGCCGAGCTGCTCGCGATCGAGGAGATCAACAAGGCCGGCGGAGTGCTCGGCAAGCAGCTCGAGCCGGTCATCGAGGACGGCGCCTCGGACTGGCCGACCTTCGCCGAGAAGGCGCAGAAGCTGATCTCGACCGACAAGGTCGCCGCCACGTTCGGCGGCTGGACCTCGGCAAGCCGCAAGGCGATGCTGCCGGTCTTCGAGCGCAACAAGTCGCTGCTGTACTACCCCGTCCAGTACGAGGGCCTCGAGGCGTCGCCGTACATCTTCTACACCGGCGCCACGACCAACCAGCAGATCATCCCGGGCCTGGAGTTCCTCAAGAAGGAGCTGAAGGTCAAGGATCTCTTCCTGGTCGGCTCGGACTACGTCTTCCCGCGCACGGCCAACAAGGAGATCAAGGCCTGGGCGAAGGCCAACGGCATGAAGATCGTCGGCGAGGAGTACTCGCCGCTGGGCAACACCAACTACGCCACGACGGTCAACAAGATCAAGCAGGCCAAGCCCGACGCGGTCTTCCAGACGATCAACGGCGACTCCAACGTCGCGTTCTGGAAGCAGTTCAAGGACTCCGGCCTCGATGCCAAGTCGCTGCCGGTGATCTCGGTCTCGACGGCGGAGGACGAGGTCAAGGGCGTCGGCATCGACAACATCGTCGGCCAGTACGTGGCGTGGAACTACTACCAGACCACGCCGGGCGCCGAGAACGAGGCGTTCGTCAAGGCGTTCAAGGCGAAGTACGGCCAGGATCGCGTCACCGACGACCCGATCGAGGCCGGCTACGTCGCCGTCCACCTGTGGGCGCTGGCGGCCGAGAAGGCCGGCAGCACCGACGTCGAGAAGGTCAAGGCCGCCTCCAAGGGGCTCGTCTTCGAAGCGCCCGAGGGCAAGGTCACGGTCGACGGCGAGAACCAGCACATCTACAAGACCGCGCGGATCGGCAAGCTGCGGCCGGATGGGCTGATCGACACGGTGTCCGAGAGCGACGGGCCGATCAAGCCCGATCCGTTCCTGAAGACCTACCCCTGGGCGAAGGGTCTCTAGGACTCAGGCGAGCAGCGGGACGACACGATGGACGTCTTTCTCAATCAGCTCTTCGTCGGGCTGAGCATCGCGTCGATCCTGCTGCTCGTCGCCCTCGGGCTGACGTTCACGTTCGGCCAGATGAACGTGATCAACATGGCGCACGGCGAGTTCATCATGGCCGGCGCCTACACCACCTACGTGCTGCAGACGGCGCTCGGGACCGGGGCGATCGGACTCGCCTTCGGTCTCGCGCTGCCGGCGGCGTTCCTCGTCGCCGGGACGCTGGGGCTGATCCTCGAGTTTCTCGTCATCCGTCGGCTCTACGGCCGGCCGCTGGACACGCTGCTGGTCACCTGGGGCGTCGGCCTGATGCTCCAGCAGCTCGCCCGCGACATCTTCGGCGCGCAGAACGTCAACGTCAGCGCCCCGGGCTTCCTCGACGGCGGCGTCACGATCGCCGGCGCCGACCTCTCCTATCCGCGGCTGTTCATCATCACGGTCGTCCTCTTCGTCGTGACCGCGATCGCGATCTACATGGGCCGCACCCCGGCCGGGCGACGGATGCGCGCGGTCATGCAGAACCGCCCGCTGGCGTCGGTCAGCGGCGTGCGCACGACGCGCGTGGACCGCACCACCTTCTTCATCGGCTCGGGCCTCGCCGGCCTCGCCGGCGTCGCCATCACGCTGCTCGGCCCGGTCGGCCCGACGCTCGGCCTGGGCTACATCATCGACGCCTTCCTCGTCGTCATCGTGGGAGGCCTGGGCCAGCTGCGCGGGGCGATCGTCGCGGCGCTCGCGCTCGGGATGGCGAACTCGTTCATCGAGTACAACACGTCGACGAGCATCGCCAAGGCGGGCGTCTTCCTGCTCATCGTGCTGTTCCTGCAATGGCGACCAGAGGGCATCGTCGTGCAGAAGCGGCGGGGGCTCGCGTGATGAGCACGCTCGCCAGGCTGCTGCCGCGCAGCAAGCCGACGCCGTCGGGGTTCCTCGTGCGCTTCGCGCTGATGGCGGCGACGCTGCTGCTGATCGCCCCCGCGGTCCTGTCGGACTTCCGCCTCTCCCTGCTGGCGAAGTTCCTCTGCTTCGCGATCATCGCCATCGGCATCGGCCTGGCGTGGGGGCAGGGCGGCATGCTGGTGCTCGGCCAGGGCCTCTTCTTCGGCCTCGGCGGCTACTGCATGGGCATGCACATGAAGATCGTCGACGCCGGCCCCGGCAACCTGCCCGACATCCTCACCTACAGCGGTCAGTACGACTCGCTGCCGCTGCTCTGGAAGCCCTTCACCTCGGCCTGGTTCGCCGTCCCGATGGCGATCCTGCTGCCGATGGCGATCGCGGCGCTGCTCGGCGCCGCCGTCTTCCGCCAGCGGATCCGCGGCGCGTACTTCGCGATCCTCAGCCAGGCGCTGGCGGCGGCGTTCGTGATCGTCATCGTCGGCAACCTCTCGCTGACCGGCGGCACGAACGGGCTGACGAACTTCCAGACGTTCTTCGGCCTGTCGGTGGTCGACCCGGCCGACCAGCGGATTCTCTACTTCGTCGTCGTGATCGCCCTGCTGCTCGTGTTCCTGATGACGCGCTCGCTCGTGCTCGCGCGCTACGGGCGCCTGCTGATCGCCTCGCGCGACCACGAGGACCGCGTGCGGTTCCTCGGCTATGACCCAGCGCGCATCAAGCTCGTCGCCTACGTACTCGCGGCCGGCCTGGCGGGCCTGGCGGGCGCGCTGTTCGTCCCCGTCGTAGGGATCATCTCGCCGGCCCTGCTGGGCATCGTCCCGTCGATCGAGATGGTCATCTGGGTCGCGCTCGGCGGGCGTCAGGCACTCGCCTGGGCGGCCGCCGGCGCCGTGATGGTCAACCAGGCGAAGACGAGCATCTCCGAGGAGTGGCCGTCCGGCTGGCTGTACGTGCAGGGGCTGCTGTTCGTCGTCGTGATCCTATTCCTGCCCAAGGGCGTCGGCGGTGCGGTCGCGAACATCCGCGAGTACATCGGGCGGCGCATCTCGCCGCGCGGCGGGGTGCCGCGCAGCGAGAAGCCGAAGCCGGGTCCGCAGGTGGCCGCGAGCGCGGCGCCGTCCGCCGCCCGTCCGCCGAAGGAGGTGGCGTGAGATGACCACCGAGCTGCTGAGGATCCGCGACCTCGTGGTCGCCTTCGACGCCTTCCACGCGATCGACGGGCTGGACCTGACGCTGAAGCAGCAGGAGGTGCGCTTCGTGATCGGGCCCAACGGCGCCGGCAAGACGACGCTGATCGACTCGATCACGAACCTCGTGCGCCCCACGAGCGGTTCGATCATGTTCGCCGGCGAGGAGCTCGTCGGTCGCTCCGAGCACCAGATCGTCCGCTCGGGGATCGGTCGCACCTTCCAGAAGCCGTCGGTCTTCGACGAGCTCACGGTCGTCGAGAACGTCGACCTCGCGGCCTCGTTTCGGCTGCCGTTTCGCGCGCTGCTGCGCCGCCGCAGAGGAGTCAGCGACGAGGTCGCCGAGATCCTCGCGTCGGTCGACCTCACCGAGCAGCAGGAGGATCAGGCGGGCTCGCTGTCGCACGGCCAGAAGCAGTGGCTCGAGGTCGCGATGGTGCTCGTCCAGCGCCCGCGCCTGCTGCTGCTCGACGAGCCCGTCGCCGGCATGACCGAGAAGGAGCGCCTGCACACCGGCGAGCTCGTCACGAAGATCGCGCAGGATGGCACGACGGTGCTCGTGATCGAGCACGACATGGACTTCGTGCGCCGCTTCGCCCACAAGGTGACGGTCATGCACGAGGGCAAGATCCTCACCGAAGGCACCGTCGCCGAGGTGCAGCGCAACGAGACCGTCCGCGAGGTCTACCTCGGGCGCCCGCGCGACGCCCGCGGCGCCGCTGAGGAGGTGCCGGCATGACCGAGGTCCACCAGCCCGTCGAGCGCACGGACGTCGCGCACGTCGAGCCGCCGCCGATCCTCACCGTGAAGGACCTCGAGGTCGCCTACGGCCCCACGCAGGTGATCTTCGGCGTGTCGCTCGAGGTCGCCGAGGGCGGGCTGTGCTGCCTCATGGGCCGCAACGGCGTCGGCAAGAGCACGCTGCTGCAGACGATCGTCGGGCTGCAGCCGGCCCGGCGCGGCACGATCTCGTTGGGCTGGAAGGAGATCACGAAAGCGGCGCCCTTCAACCGCACGAAAGCGGGAATCGCCTACGTGCCGCAGGGGCGCGAGGCGTTTCCGTACCTCACGGTGTTCGAGAACCTGCGCGTCGTCTCGGAGGCGTCGGAGAGGTCGGGACCGCAGGACATCGAGCGCTCGCTCGAGCGCTTCCCGCGGCTGCGCAGGATCCTCGACCGGCCGGCCGGCTTCCTGAGCGGCGGCGAGGCGCAGCAGCTCGCGATCGCTCGCGCCCTCGTGACCCGCCCGCGGCTGCTGCTGCTCGACGAGCCGACGGAGGGCATCCAGCCGTCGATCATCCTCGAGATCGAGGACGCGATCGCCGACCTGAAGAACGACGGGATGTCGATCCTGCTCGTCGAGCAGTACGTCGACTTCGCGATGCGTCTCGCCGACACCTACGCCGTGATGGACGTGGGCCGCATCGTGGCCGCTGGGCCGACGGAGACGTTCGAGCGCGAGCGCATGCAGCAGCTGATGTCCGTGTAGCAGACATCCGGCGTTTGGCGAGCGCGCTCGCGGGCAGTCCTCGGACGTGCGCGTGGTCGTCGACAACAGCAGCGGAGGCGACGTCCAGCTCGCCGCGAGCGTGACCGCCGGCCTGCGCGACCGCGGCCACATCGTCGAGAACCTCGAGCCCGAGCCGTCCTCGATGTTCGACACGGCCGTGCACGTCGTCTCGACCGGGATCGTGCTGCGCGTCGACGAACGGCCGCCGCCGGCCGAGCTCGACGAGATCTCCGAGGTCGTGCGCGGCGCGCTCATGCGCCATCCCAGCCAGCGGCGCCGCACACGGGCAGTGCCGGTGGCGCTGGGGACGGGCGGCCAGGTGCTGACCTGGATCGACGTCTTCGGCTGAAGCCGCCGCGCCGTCTCAGCCGTCGATCTGCGAGCGGAACGTGGACGACGGAAAGGTGCTCGCGCCGGCGGCGTGGACCTGCTGGGAGAGCACGCCGTCGGATGTGACGACGCGCACCGAGGCAGGGTCGTCCGCTGCGCGCACGCGCCGCACGATCTCGTCGTCGGCCGAGTTGGCCCGCGGGCGCTTGGCGTACGCGACCTCGATGACACTCGAGACGATCGGTGGGCGCGGCGGCTGCTCGAACACCACCATCACGTCCTCGCCATCGGCGGCGGCCCAGCGCTCGAGGAGGTCGACGAGCTTGACCATCGCCGCGTGGCGATCGCGCCACCAGCCGTCGGGACGGGTGCCGATGACGTTCATGCCGTCGATGATCCAGCGCATCGCGCCGAGGCTATCCGTCGCGCCCGAGCGCAAGGGTTCGAACCCGCCCGTCGTCGGACCGGCGCGCCGGTTCCGGCGGCCCCGAAGTTTCGGCTTGCGGCCCGGCGGTCCGTGCTTTACCGTAAACGCGGTCATGATCTCCCAGGCCCACACGACGATGCTGCTCACCCACGGCGCGCTCAGCGCCGGGTTCGCCTCGTGCCGGCCGGTTGACGTGCCGACGCAGCGCACCAACGACGCGGCCGACGCGAACTAGCGGGAGACCTCTGACATGGCTCCCGCGACGATCGCGGGAGCTGCGCTTCGTGCCCGAACCGGGCGTGGAGCGGGGTGGGACCGCGACTCGATCATCATCGCCATCCGTGAATGGGTGGCCACATACGGCGAGCCGCCTCGTGCGGCCGACTGGAACCCCTCCTCGGCGAAGTGGGCCGGCCAGCTGTGGCGCGTTAAGCGCTACCGCGATGGTCGTGCCGACGGGTCGCCCTGGCCCGCGCTGAACTCGGCCAAGCGCCCGTTCGGCGGGTCGCTGAAGGAGGCGATCCGGGCGGCCGGCTTCGAGCCGGCACGGCCGGGTCCGAGGCGACGTGTCGACGTCGATCCGCAGCAGGCGCACCGGGCTGTCATCAGCCCGGAGGGTCGTGCGATGATCGCGGCGGCGCTCGCGCAGGCGCGTGACGCCGAGCGGCGTGTGGCGCTGCTCGAGGCACGGCTGGATCGTGCCGGTGAGCGCGCGTCGCGGGCAGCCGCGGAACGCGACGTCGCGCGGCGTGCCGGCTCGCGGGCCGTCGCGAAGCAGAAGGTCGTTCGTGAGCGCGTCGTCGACGACGCGGCGGTCGCCCGGGCCCAGCGCCAGGCGGCGGCCGCCGAGGCGAACGCCGAGACGACCATCCGTGACGTCCGCGCGAAGTGCGCGGAGGCACGGATGGACGCGGCCGAGGCGCGCACGGCGGCCAAGCGGATGGCGGCCAAGCTCGAGCGGGCGGAGGCGACGATCGGAACGCTGCGCGGCGAGCGCCGTGAGCTCAAGACGGCCGGCGAGCGGCTGTCCGACGAGCTCGTGGCGGCCGAGCGGCTGCTCTCGCGGGCGCGTTCGGAGGCCGAGCGCGAGCCCGAGGTCGTCGCCGTGCGCGAGGTCACTCCCGAAGCGGCCGAGCTGCACGGCGCGCGGATCGAGGCGGCGCGCGATCGTCGCGCTGCCGCCGACGCCGAGCTGCGTGCCGCCCGTGCCGAGCGCGAGCTGCGCGAGACGGTGGCGGTGCTGCGCGGCGAGGCGCGGCGACTGACGCCGGCCGAGCTCGCCGAGCTGCGCGTGACCGGCCCGAGCGGCCCTGGCGTCATGGCGGCGGCGCTGCAGGCGCTTACCGCGGCACGCAAGACGAACAACCCGGCGCAGATGCGGGACGCCCTGCGGCGCGTCGCCCAGGCAGCCGTCACGTGGCAGGAGCGGATCTGACCCCCGGGGTTCGCTCCTGCCGATGGCTCGGCGCACCTGGTGGTGGGGGCCGGCGCAGCGACCGCGGCCGGGTCGCCGCGCGGGGCGACTCACCACCGGAGCCCAGCCATGTCATAGGGCTGGCGCACGTTTCTCGCGGATATAGCGTGAAACGTGCCGGACCCCCGGGCAATCCGAGGCGGGACGGCGGGGCCTAGCGCCGAGCCGCGCAAGCGTCGTCGAGCGCGCCGGGCTCGCTCGCCGCCGGCCGGGGCGCGCTTTGCATGTGGCGCATGCAGAAAGCGACCAGCCCGCTCGCGTCCGGCCGGTTTCCGTCCGACCGGCGACGCCCGCTCTATCCTGGGCGCGATGGCCGCAACTCCCACCCCCGAGGGCATCCCGCAGCGCCTCGCTGCGATCCGCGCGCAGATGTCGCTGCTCGCGGACTACCTTTGACCCGGCTGCGCTGAGCGAGCGCGTCGCCGAGCTCGAGGGCCGGATGTCGGGAGGCGGCTTCTGGGATGACCAGGAGAATGCCGCGAAGGTCAGCGCCGAGCACTCGCGCGCCGCGCGCCGGCTGGAGCAGTTCGGCGTGCTGCAGACCGACGTCGAGGACCTCGACAGCCTCGGCGAGATGGCGCGCGAGGATCCCGAGATCGAGGCCGAGCTCGAAGGCCAGCTGGCCCCGGTCGAGCGGCGCTTGGAGATCCTCGAGGAGCAGCGCCTGTTCTCCGGGCACTACGACAACAACGACGCGCTCGTCACCGTCAACGCCGGCGCCGGCGGCACCGACGCCCAGGACTGGGCCGAGATGGTCCTGCGCATGCAGATGAAGTGGGCCGAGAAACGCGGCTTCAAGTCCGAGTTGCTCGAGCTCAGCCCGGGGGAGGAGGCCGGCATCAAGTCGGCGACCTTCCGCGTGGAGGGCGAGAACGCCTACGGCCTGTACGCCGCCGAGAAGGGCGTGCACCGGCTCGTTCGCCTGTCGCCGTTCGACTCCGCCAACCGCCGCCAGACGTCGTTCGCCGGCATCGAGGTCGCGCCCGTCATCGAGGACGCGGCCGAGGTGCAGATCGAGTCAGACGACCTGCAGGTCGACACCTACCGAGCGTCCGGCGCCGGCGGTCAGCACGTCAACAAGACCGACTCCGCCGTGCGCATCACGCACCGCCCGAGCGGGATCGTCGTGCAGTGCCAGAACGAGCGCTCGCAGACGCAGAACCGCGAGACGGCGATGAAGATGCTGCGCTCCAAGCTCGTCGAGCGCGAGGAGCGCCGGCGCCTGGAGGAGATCGCGCGCGAGCGCGGCGAGGCGCAGGACGTCAACTTCGGCTCGCAGATCCGCTCGTACGTGCTGCACCCGTACTCGATGGTCAAGGACCACCGCACCGACCACGAGGTCGGCGACACCGGCCGCGTGCTCGACGGCGACCTCGACGGCTTCGTGCGCGCCTTCCTGCTGCGTAGCGCGACACGAGGTTAGCGAGCGCATGCCGGAGGGCGACGAGGACAAGCCGCCGGCCACGCTGTGGTCGTGGGCCGAAGGCGGCGGCTCGGGTTCAGCCGGCTCGTAGGCGCGCCAGGCGCGCCACCAGCTCCTGCAGCGAGCCCGCGACGAAGCCTCCCGAGAGCACGACGAACGCCTCGAGCTGGAGGTTCACGCGCATGCCGGGCTCGCCGGTGACGCGCAGATCGGTGCGCACGCCCAGGCAGGGCAGCCCCAGCGCGGCCGCGTAGCCGACCTCGGACGCGGTGCCGGCATCGACCTCCTGGCCGTCGAGCTGGGCGATCAGCAGCTGCGAGCCGCGGATCGCCGTCGCGTTGCGCTCGCCGACCTCGATGCCGAACGCGTGCTCGCGGCCGTCCGCGCGCGCGGCCGCGAACTCCTCGGGCAGCGAGAGCGTCCACGGATCGACCGGCTCGACGTGACCGGTCAGCGCGGGGACGTAGCGCTCGGAGTAGTACGCGCGGCCGGGCTCGGTGAAGCCGAGCGGGCTGGCGATGTAGCAGCGCGGGCGGGCGCCGCCGGCGAACAGCTCCGCGACCGACGCCGGAGATGAGGCGGGCGGCGGGTCGGCGGACGCGGGCACGCCGCAGATCCTGTCAGGGGCGGCGGCCGCTGCCGAGGCGCTCGGCCTGCGTCGCCGCGAGCGCGAGCGCCTCGGCGCCGATCAGGCGCTCGAACGGCCCGACGGCGAGCCACAGCGCGCGCAGGCGCATCGCCGCGATCCTGTCGGTCGGGCCGACACGCGCCTCGCTGTAGAGCGTGCTCGCCGGGCCGCCGCCGTCGTCCGGATCCGGCGTCACCCAATGCGCGAACAGGACGCGCACGGTGCGCGGCTCGCTCCAGGCGAGGAAGTCGTCGGGCCCGTCGAGCTCGCCGTAATCGCGCGACAGCGTCCAGATGCGCCCGCACAGACCGGAGATCGCGTGGCGCGTGCCCTCGTCGAGCAGCGTGAACGGATCCTCGGTGAGCAGCTGCATGAACGACCGGTCGGGCGGCACCCCGGGGATCCGCCAGCGCACGAGGCGCCCGATCGTGCGCGTCTGGTCCAGGCGCACCGCGCGGGCGGCGTTCCACAGCGTGCCGGCGTCGACCGCCGCCGTGCGGCTGTGGCACGTCGTGATCTCCGGGTCGGGCAGCCACGCGTCGAGGTCGATCATCGGGCCCATACTGCCCGTATCCTGCGCCGTTGCATGAGCCCTGGATCACAGTCGCTCGCCGAGCTGGTCGACCGCGCGCTTGCCGAGGACGTCGGCGACGGCGACGTGACGAGCGTCTCGATCGTCCCCGCGGGCGCCCGTGCCGTCGCGACCATCACCCAGAAGGCGGCCGGCGTCGTGTTCGGCCTTGACGCCGCCGAGGCGACGTTTCGTGCGCTGGACCCCGACGTGGGCCTCGAGCGGCTCGGTCCGGAGGGGCAGTGGCGCAAGCCGCCGGCGCCGGTGCTGCGGGCGATCGGCGACGCCCGCGCGCTGCTGGGCGCCGAGCGCACCGCGCTGAACTTCCTGCAGCGCCTGTCGGGCGTGGCGACGCTGACGGCGCGCTGCGTGCGCGCGGTCGAGGGCACCGCCGCGCAGATCCTCGACACGCGCAAGACCACGCCGGGGCTGCGCACGCTGGAGAAGGCGGCGGTCGCGGCCGGCGGCGGCGTCAACCACCGCGCCGGCCTGCACGACATGGTGCTCATCAAGGAGAACCACTCGCTCATCGCGGGAGGCGTGGGGCCGGCCGTGCGCGCGGCCGCCGCCGCGTACCCCGACCTGCCGCTGGAGGTCGAGTGCTCGACGCTCGAGGAGGTCGACGAGGCGCTGACGGCGGGCGCGACGCGGATCCTGCTCGACAACATGGGCCCGCCCGAGCTGTGCGCCGCTGTGGCCCACGTGGCCGGCCGTGCGCGGCTGGAGGCCAGCGGCGGCATCGGCTTGGACACGCTCCGGGCCCACGCCGAGACGGGCGTAGACTGGATCTCGATCGGGGCGCTCACGCACTCCGCGCCGGCCCTGGACCTGTCGCTTCTGCTCGAGACGCTGCCATGACCCTGCTTCAGCTCTACGACGTCGCCTCGTTGCAGGCCGAGGTGCGCGCGCTGGCCAAGCAGCGCGACGCGGTCATCCTCGCCCACAACTACCAGCTGCCCGAGATCCAGGACGTGGCCGACTACGTCGGTGACTCGCTCGGGCTCTCGCGCCAGGCGGCGGCCTCGCAGGCGTCCGTGATCGCCTTCTGCGGCGTGCACTTCATGGCCGAGACGGCGTCGGTGCTGTCGCCCTCGAAGACCGTGCTGATCCCCGACGTCGACGCCGGCTGCTCGCTGGCCGACGCGATCACGCCCGACCAGCTGCGCGCCTGGCAGGCCCAGCACCCCGGCGCGATCACCGTGATGTACGTCAACACGACGGCCGCGGTCAAGGCGCTGACGGACTACTGCGTCACGTCGGCAAACGCGGTGTCGGTCGTCGAGCACATCCTGCGCGAGCACGGTGCGGACACGGAGATCCTCTTCGGCCCGGACATGTTCCTCGGGGCCTACGTCGAGCGGCGGATCGGCCGGGCGCTGCACGTCTGGGACGGCGAGTGCCACGTCCACGCCGGGATCCGCCCGCGCGACATCGAGCAGGTGCGGGCCGAGCATCCCGGCGCCGACTTCCTGATCCATCCGGAGTGCGGCTGCTCGACCTCGGTGATGGAGTACGCCGCGTCGGGCGACATCGACGGCGAGGGCGTCCACATGCTCTCGACGGGCGGGATGCTGCGTTACGCCGAGAGCGCGGAGCCGGGCGGGACGGCGATCGTCGCGACCGAGATCGGCATGCTGCACCCGCTGCGCGAGGCCGCGCCCGACACGGAGTTCATCGCCGCCAACGAGCGTGCGGCCTGCACCTACATGAAGATGATCACGCTGCCCAAGCTGCGCGACGCGCTGCGCGACCTCGTCCACGAGGTCAAGGTGCCAACTGACATCGCCGAGCGCGCGCGGGTTCCGATCGAGCGGATGATCGCGATCTCCTGAGCGGCCCGGCGCCGGCCGGCAGTTCGAACATCTAGGCTGGCGCGGTGCTTCAGTCCCGCTCGCCCAGACGCCTCGCCGTCCTGCCGCTCGTCCTCGTCCTCGTCGCCGGCGTCGCGCTGCTGGCCGGCTGCGGTGGCGGCGACGACGGCCCGCAGACGAAGGAGGGCTTCATCCTCGACGCCGACGGCGTCTGCGAGGACTTCCTCGGCGAGTTCGCCGACGCGGGCGCGGACGACCCCGGCACGGCCAGGGAGGTCGCGGACGCCAACAAGGTCCTCGCCGACGTCTACGAGAAGTTCAGCAACCGCATCTCCGACGTGCGCCTGCCCGAGGCCGCCGCAGCGCGCAAGGGCGCCGCCGCGTACGTCAGCTCCGTGCGCATGTCCGAGCAGCTGCTCGACGGGTTGCGCTCGTCCGCCGACGACTTCCTCGCGGCGGCCGAGGGCACCGACGCCCGCGCGCTCACGACCGCCGGCAACAACCTGCGCGTCGCGCTGGACAGGTTCCGCGCGTCGCGGGCCCAATCCGACACGCTCGCCATCTCCTACGGCCTGAACCTCTGCGGCAACCTCGACTGAGCTCGCCGCCGTTCAGGCCGGCTGGGGACTCAGCTGAAGTCACCCTCGCTGTGCGGGCCGACGCAGGCGATCGCGAGCGTGTCGGCCACGTCGCGCGCGACCTCGGCGACCTCGTCGAGCGTCACCGCGTCCAGCGCGGCGATCGCGGCGTCGGGGTCGATCCTCTCGCCGAAGACGATCGACTGCGCCGCGCCGTAGCGCGCGACGGCATTCGTGTTCTCGAACGCGAGCACGCGACGCCCGGCGGCGTAGGCGCGGGCCCGCGAGACCTCGGCCTCGGTCGGGCCGTCGTCGCGCAGCTCGCTGACGATCTCGCGCATGCGTGTGTAGGCCTCGACGCACTTCGTCGAGTCCAGGCCGGCGGCGAGCTGCAGCAGCGGCACGTCGGCGTGGGCGTGCGAGACGCCGTAGACCGAGTAGGCGAGGCCGCGCTGCTCGCGGATCTCGTCGAACAGCCGCGAGCTCATCGAGCCGCCCAGCAATGTCGCGTAGATCGACATCGCCGCGCGCTTGGAGGGGTCGGAGACATCGACCAGCGGGCGGTAGGACATCCGCAGGTGCGACTGGTTGGTCTCTCGCTCCTGGACGATGACCTTCGGCGCAAACGGCGGTGCGGGCTCGAACGGCGCGGGCGCGTCGAGCGTCGGAAAGCGCTCGAAGAGCTCGGCGAAGGCGCCGTCGGCACCGCCGCCTCCGGACGTACGTCGGTGTCCGTTCGGACGAGGGTCGGAGGCGGTGGTGGGAACGTGCTCGAGGTTGCCGACGACGAACGCCCCGCCGCGCGACCCCGCCCAGCGACGGGTGCGAAACTCGATGATCGCGTCGCGCGTGAACGTGCGCAGGTGCTCCTCGGGGCCGAGCACCGGGCGCCCCAGCGGATGCTCGCCGAAGGCCGCGCGGTCGATCAGCTCCTCGGCGACCGACGACGGCTCGTCCTTGTAGCGCTGGATCTCCTGGATGACGACGCCGCGCTCCTTGTCGAGCTCGTCGGCGTCGAGGTGCGGGCGCCCGACGAAGTCGGTCAGGAGGTCGGCCGCGTCGGCGGCCGCCTCGGCGCGCACGGTGATGTGAAAGGCGACGAGGTCATGCGACGTGTACGCGTTCAGCGATCCGCCGAGGCGCTCGGCGGTCTCGTTGACGTCGCGGTAGTGCGGGAACTTCTCTCCACCCTTGAAGACGAGGTGCTCGAGGAAGTGCGCCATCCCGTTCTCCTCGGGGCGCTCCGTGCGGGCGCCGGCATCGAACGCGACCAGGATCGTGACCGCGCGGGTTCCGTCGATGCCGATCTTGTGCAGAGGCAGGCCGTTGGCCAGGGTGGAGCTGACGATCGTGGGCATGCCCCAACGGTAGCGCCCGGTTTCAGCGATGGTTGGCGATCGCCGCGACCGCGAGGCGCTGCACGGCCAGCACCGCCGTGTCGTCGGCCTGCTCGGCGATCGCGAACGCGCTCAGCGCGGCGTCGATCCGCGCCACGGCGTCGTCGGCGTCGACCACTCCGGCCAGCGTCTGGGCGAGTCGCGCCTCGCCGAAGCGCTCGTCTTCGCCGACGGCGTCGAAGACCCCGTCGGTGAACATCGTCACCACGTCGCCGGGTTCGAGGTCGACCTCCGTGCACGGCCATTCCTCGATCGGATAGGCCCCGAGCATCGGCGCGTAGCGCCCGATCGGCCGTACCTCGCCGTCGCGCACGAGGAGCGGCAGCGGATGGCCCGCGCAGACGACCTTCGCCGTCGCCGCGCCCGCGTCGCCGTCGCACAGCAGCATCGCAACGACCGAGCACAGCGACATGTCCGAGCGCTGGAGCAGCGCCTCGTTGAGGATGCGCACGGCGTCGAGCGGATCGTCGAGCAGCGTGGCCGCGGTGCGCAGCGTGTGGCGCGCGAGGCCCGTCAGCGCGGCGGCCGGCGCGCCGCGCCCGACGACGTCGCCGACGAGCGCCAGCCAGCCGCCATCGATCTCGATCGCGTCGTAGAAGTCGCCGCCGACCCAGTTCTCGTCCCCGGCGGCCCGGTACAGCGTGGCGGCCTTCCAGCCCGGCATCTGCGGCAGGCTCCTCGGCAGCAGGCTCGTCTGCAGGGTGCGCGCGATGTCCGAGCGCTCGGTGTACAGGCGCGCGTTGGCGACCGCCGTGCCGGCCCTGCGGGCGAGCTCCTCGGCCAGCGTGACGTCGGCGTCGGTGAAGTGCCGGCCCGATTCTGCGCTGATCAGCGACAGGGCGCCGATCACCGAGCCGGCGGCCGTCATCGGCACGATCAGGGCCGCCTGCAACCCCACGCCGAGCAGCAGCTCGAGGTGCTGCTCGTCCTGGGCGGCCGCGGCGAGCATCTCCGGCGGGATGTCGTTGACGAGCTGGGACCGGCCGTCGCGCAGGACCTGCGGCGCCCCCGTCGGCCCGTCGGCCCGCGCTGGGTATTGCTCGCCGATGCTGCGCGCGAACGCCACCTTCTCAGGATCGACGTGGGCCACGGCGACCGAGCGGATGTAGCCGTGGCCGTCGGGCATGCTCACCGCGCACCAGTCGGCGAGCTCGGGGACCGCCAGCTCGGCGACCTGCTGCAGTGTGCGCTCGTAGTCCAGCGACGAAGCGAGCAGCTCGCCCGCCCGCGCGAGCATGCGCTGGTCGATCTCGACGCGCTTGACCTCGGTGATGTCCTCGATGACGTTGACCACGAGCTTGAGCTCGCCGTCGGAGCCGTACACCCCGGAGGCCTTCGTCACGCGCCAGTCGACGCGGCCCGAGCGCTTGTCGACGGCCCGCACGACGAGCGGCTCGGGCTCCGGTTCACCGCTGAGCAGCCTGCGTCCCGGCAGATCCTCGACGCGCAGCGGCGTGCCGTCCTCCTTCGTGGAGTCGAAGGCGTTGACGATCTGGTCCAGCGGCGTCGCCAGCAGCTCCTGGGCCGAGTCGTAGCCGAGCATCCGCGCCGCTGCCTCGTTGGCGTAGATCAGCGCGCCGCCGGTGTGCTGCACGGTGACCGCCTCGGCGAGCGTCGAGAGCACCGCCGTGAGCTGGGCCTCGATCGTCTCGAGCTCGGCGAACAGGCCGGCGTTGTCGAGCGCGAGCGCGACGCGCCCGGCGAGAACGGTCGCGAACGCGAGGTCATCGCCGTCGTAGCGGCGCTGCGACTGCGCCGTGGCGAGCAGGGTCAGCGCGCCGAGCCGGCGACCGCGGGCCCGTAGGGGAACGCTGATCGCCGAGCCGACCTGCGCCGCGCGCAGGCGCTCGAGCTCTCCTTCGTCGTCGGTGAGGTCGCGCAGCAGCTGCTCGGAGACGCGCTCGGCGAGAAACGGCAGCTCGGGCAGCCGCGGATCCTCGGGCTCCAGCGGGCGGCGCGCGGCGAACGCCGCGGCGATCTCGTCGGCGCGGGGACCGGTCGCGCGCACCGCCAGTCGCCGGACCTCGCCGGCGTCGACGGCGTCGACGATGCAGATGTCGGCGATCGTCGGCACCAGCAGATCGTGGAGGCGCGCGACCGTGTCGTCGAGGCTGCGCGTGCCGTCGGCGATCTCGCCGGTGGCGGCGAGCACGGCGAAGCGCTCGCGGTCGCGCATCGTCCGTATGCGGTTGCGCGCGGCGAGCACCGCGATGGCGCTCACCGCGATGCAGACGGCGATGCGCTGGACATAGACGCCCTCGCCGACGGTGTCGTTCCACAAGCCGCTCAGCACAACGATCGCGGTGGCGAACGCGCCGACGATCGCGACGTCGCGCGGGGCGCCGAAGAGGCTGCTGATGAGCGGCGCGAAGACGACGAGGCCGACGAGCTCGAGCGACGACCCGAGCCAGACGTCGAGCACGCCGAGCAGCACCGTGATGGCCAGGCCGGTGAGGAGCGTCAGCGCGCTACGGCGGTTCCCTGCCCAGGCCACGGGGCGATCATAAGGCGCAGCCCTACGTGATGCGGGGTTTCGCTCAGCGCGTGGGGTCGGCGTCCGCTGCGCCTCCCGATAGGCGCGCCAGCCGCCGTAGGCGGTGATGTCCTGCGCGCGGGCGACGGCGCTGGACTCGCAGAGAAAGCCCTTCACGTGGCGGCCGTCGGCGAGCGTGACCGTTCCGATCGACAGCGGCGCGGGCACGGCGGCGACGAATCGGCCGAACGCCTCGGTGGGGAGCTCCCAGATCTCGAGCTCGACGCCGCCGCCGTCGGCCGGCGCGCCGCCGACGAGGCCGGGCCTGGCGGGGGTCGTGTCCGGGAGGGCGTAAAGGCGGTAGGTCGGGGCGCTGCGCACGGTCTCGCGCAGTCGCGCGCCGAGCGTGACGAGCTGACCGTTGAGCGGCTCGCCGGCGAGGTGGGCGCCGACCACGGCCAGCGCCACGCTCTCGGCGCTGGCGTCGTCGGCGGCCGGCTGCTCGCCGCCCCAGCACGAGGCCAGCGCGAGCAGCGCGTCGTCGGCGCCGGCCGGCGCGATGAGCGATACGCCGAACGGCAGGCCGTCGGCGCACCCGCCCGCGGGAACCGCGACCGCGCAGAGGTCGAGCAGGTTGACGAAGTTCGTGTAGGTCCCGAGCAGCGTGTTGCGCGCCAGCGGCTCCTCCGCGATCTCGGCCGCGGTGAAGAGCGTGGGCGCGGTCGGCAGCAGCACCGCGTCGGCGCCGTCCCAGACGGCGGCGCACTCGAGGGCCAGGTCGCGCAGGCGGTGCGCGGCCTGGAAGGCCTGCACCGCGCCGACGTCGCGGCCGGCGATGATGACGTCGCGCACGACGGGATCGACGGCCTTGGGGTGCGCGGAGATGAAGGCCCCGACGCCTGCGTAGCGCTCGGCGACCCAGGGCCCGCCGTAGAGCAGCGCCGCGACCTCGGCGAACGGCGTGAAGTCGATTTCGGTCAGCGTCCAGCCGAGCGCGTCCGCGCGCCGCAGGGCGTGCTCCCATGCTGTCGCCGCGCCGAGGTCGCCGGCGAACGTCAGCGCGTCGGCGGACGGCACGGCGATGCGGGTTCCGGCGGCGGCCGCGCCGCCGCCGGGCTCGCGCGCGACGGGCGCCCGCGAGTACGGGTCCGCCGGATCGGGCGCCGCCGCGACTGCCAGCGCCCGCCCGGCGTCCGCGACGCCCGGGGTCATGAGCGAGATGCAGTCCAGGCTGCGGCAGGCGGGGACGACGCCACGCGTGGAGAGGCCGCCGAGCGACGGCTTGAAGCCGACGATCGCGTTGAAGGCCGCCGGCACGCGGCCCGATCCCGCGGTGTCGGTGCCCAGCGCGAAGGGAACGCTGCCGTCGGCCACGACGACCGCCGAACCCGAGCTCGAGCCGCCGGAGATGTAGCGCGGATCGGCGACGCTGGCGCACGCGCCATAGGGGGGTGCGCGTCCCCGTCAGCCCGGTGGCGAACTGGTCCATGTTCGTCTTGCCGATCGGGATCGCGCCGGCGGCGATGAGGCGCTCGACGACGAAGGCGCTGCGGTCCGGCGTGTAGGCGTAGGCCGGGCAGCCCGCGGTCGTCGGGGTGCCGGCGAGGTCGATGTTGTCCTTGATCGCGAACGGCACGCGGTACAGCGGCAGGTGGGCCGTCTCGCCCGGCGGCAGCCGCGCGAGCCAGGACCTGCACGTCTCGCCACGGCGCGAGCGAGATCCAGGACGGGCCGGCGGCCGAGCGCGCCCGTTCGTACGCGCGCGCGGCGACCTCCGCCGGGTCCAGCGATCCGTCGCGGTAGCCCGTGAGGAGTGCCGCGATGCTCACCGCGGGGCAGGCAGCGCGGCCAGCAGCGACGCGCTCGTGGCGACCGCCCCGAACACCCCGCCCTGCATGAGCACCATCCGCAGCGCGGCCTCGTGGTTGGCCGGATCCGTCGCGGCGGTGCAGTCCGACTAGGGGGCACTCCGGCGAGGTTGGTCGCAGCGCGCTCGATCGCCATGGCGCGCGGCACATGCTTCCTGCGCGGCGAGCGGTCGGATGACGTCCTCACCGACGGCGGCCGTGACGCGGTAGGTGCGATATCCGCACTCGGCGCGTCATCGGCGTGGGAGCGTCAGCGATCGTGACGCGGTAGGTGCGATATCCGCACTCGGCGCGTCACTCATCCTCGATTTCAGCCATCGGCACGGCGAGACTGCTCCTCGTCGCGCGAAGCAGCAGGCTCCGACGCGGGCTATGCAAACCGGATGCTGCCGAAGCCGAAGGTCTCGGCGAGAAGGTCGAAGTGGCGGTCGACGTGCAGGACGTCTGCACCGTGCTGTTGGGCGCACGCGCCGATGATCAGGTCCGGCAGCGAGACGCGATGCTGCCCGCTGGCGGCCAGCTCACGCTGGGCTGCTTCGGCAGCTGCCACCGTCGCGTGGTCGATGCGCAGATCGCGGTAGGCGTCCAGGTCGTGCTGCAAGATCGTGAAGTCCTTTGCCGAGCGGGCGCTGTAGAGGATCTCCATCCTCGTGATCGCGCACATGCACAGCTCGCCATAGTCGACGAGACCGGGGCCGCCTCGCACCCAGGCGGACTTGTCGAGCAGGGTCAGCGCCACGCGCCGTCGCCGACGAGCTCGTCGACATCGACGAGCTGCGCCGCTCGCCGAAGGCCGACCTGCTGGCGTTCGCGTCGCGTGCCGTGCTCAGCGAGCTCGCTCTGCAGCACCCGGTCCCCGGCCTGGGTGAGACGCAGCAGAAGCTGACGTCGATCGGTGATCTCCGGCCACGCCTGCTGGGCAAGATCCAGCAGTTCGGCCGTCTGCCCGGTATCGGTCACGGTGTAACGAGGACGGGTCGTTGGCACGCGACCAGTGTACCACCAGGAGTGGCACGGTGCGACACTCTGGATGGAGCGCTCCCTCGTCGCGCGCGTCCAGCGCGCTCGCTTCTCGCGCATTGCGCAAGCCCGTTGTCGGCGCCTCGCCGGCAGTCACCGGGCCCCGAGTCGTGGCCTGACGCGCTCGGCCAGAGCGACGACGTCGGCTACAACGCGCTCGGGATCCTCCCAATGCACCATATGTCCGGTGCCTGCGTAGGTCACAAGTCGCGAGTCGGGGATCGCTGCGGCCAGCGCCTCCGCGTCGCTGCGCGGCAAGATCTCGTCGCGCTCCCCCCAGAGGACGAGCGTGGGCGCGCAAATCGTGGCGGTCTCGGCCGCCGGATCCGCCTCCAACAGGCCGTCGAGCGTTGCCTTCCAGACGTGGGCGGGCAGCTTGCAACTCTCGCCAACCATCTCCTCGAGGAAGGCCGCTGGTACCGGTCGGGACACGGTGCTGCTGACGAACTGCCTGACGAAATCCGGATCGACCGGATCGCGGAGGTTCGACACCGTCTGCAGAAGCCCGGAAGCACCCGGTGTATCGCGCAGGCTGCGAAGACTCCACGGCGCGCCGCTGAGCACGATCGCCAGTGTCCGGTCGGGATGGTCGACCGCGAAACGCTGCACGGCAAAGCTCGCGCTGGAGCTGGCAAACAGCACGGCCGCCTCGAGCGCGACCGCATCCATGAACGCCGCCAGGTCGGCTGCGAACTCTTCGACGCCGTAGCCGGACGCGGGCCGATCGGCGTCACCGTGACCGCGCTGGGTCAGCGCGAACGCATGAATCGACGACGGAAGCTGCTCGAGAACGAGCCGAAAGGAGCGCCACGAATCGGCGTACGCGTGGAGGAACACGACCGGAACGCCCGACTGCTCGCCCTGCTCCACATACGGCAGCTCCAGCCCGCCCGACAGCGCGGCTGACCTGACCAAGAACTCCCCACCGACCATCATTGCCGAGCCTAGCCCACGCTGCTCCGCATCGGCGCATTGCGGCGGTGGACGGCTTGGTGAAGTGGTCCTGTCCGGGGTAGCGTCTGAACTGCCAGCGCGCGGACGTGGATGGCTGGCGTCGGCATTGGCTTGAGCCGTCGCGGCGATCGCGCCCTGGCGGGATGTGGGAGGATCGGAGGGGCCGTGTCGAGCGCCGCGCCGTCCCCATCCGTGCCGAGGAGCCGACGGGTGGTTCTCGGGCGATGCGGCGCCGCTGCCGCCGTGCTCGGCGGGTTGGCCTGGGTGCTCAAGGCGGGCGTGATTCTCGTCACCGGTGACGAGCCCGCTGTCGCCTTCGCCGTGGGCCTCGTGCTGTTTCCGTTTGCGCTACTCGGACTGTGGTGGCTGGTCGGTCAGGCGGGCGGCAAGGCCGGCCGGGTGGGCGGCGTTGTCGCGGCCATCGCCGCCGGCTGCGGCCTGCTGGTCGTGCTTGTGCGTGCCGTCGGCGGCGAGGGCGTGGAGCCCTCCGAGGACGACGTCACGCTGCTGACGCCGTTCATCACCGGAGCCGGCGTCGGCACATTCGTCGCGCTGCTCGCACTCGGTGTCGCCGTGCGTCGGACAAGGACGCTCGCGCCGGT
>JBBSMC010000046.1:0-24476 GCA_038233375.1 Solirubrobacterales bacterium | reverse complement strand
GACGTCACGCTCGAGCTCGAGGCCGGCCGCACGCTCGTCGTCTTCGGCCCCAACGGCGCGGGCAAGACCACGCTGCTGCGGATGCTCGCCACGCTGCTGCGACCGCACGCCGGCGAGGTGCGCGTGCTCGGCCACGAGTTGCCCGCCGGCGGCTACGCCGTGCGTGGCCGGATCGGATTCCTCGGCCACGAGGCGATGCTCTACCGCGAGCTCAGCGGGCGCGAGAACCTGCACTTCTACGCGCGGCTGTTCGGCGTGGCACGGGCGCGCGCCGATGAGATCCTCGAGGCGGTCGGAATGACCGCGCGCGGCGACGATCCCGTCGCCGAGCTCTCGCGCGGGATGGTGCAGCGCCTGGCCATCGCGCGCGCGGTGCTGCACGGGCCCGAGCTGCTGCTGCTCGACGAGCCGCTGGCCAACCTCGACCCAGCCGCTTCGGCCCAGGTCGCGCCGCTGATCGGGCCGGGCTGCGGCGCGACGCGCGTCGTCACGAGCCACGACCCGGCGGGCGGACTGCAGGGCGCCGACCTGGCGCTGGGCCTCAAAGCGGCGCGCGTCGCCTTCCTCGCGCCCGCCGACGAGATCCTCCCCGACCAGATCGGCGCGCTGTACGGATGAGGTCGACGGTGGCCGCGCTGCTGTCCAAGGAGCTCACGCTGGAGTGGCGCACGCGCGAGTCCGTGCCGGCGATGGTCCTCTTCAGCATCGCGACGTACGTCGTCTTCCATTTCGGGCTGGACCGCGACCGCGTCGCCGGCGACCTCGCGTCGGGGGTGCTCGTCGTGACGCTGCTGTTCGCCGCGATCCTCGGCGTCAACCGCCTGTTCGTCGCCGAGCACGAGCAGGGCGGCTTCGACGGCTTTCTGCTCGCGCCGGTCGACCGCACCGCGATGCTCGTCGCCAAGGCCGTCGCGCTGTTCGCCTTCCTGTGCATCGTCGAGGTCTTCGCGCTGCCGGCCTTCGCGCTGCTGCTGCTGGGCCCCCCGCTGACACAGGCGCTCGCGCCGCTCGTGCTCGTGCTGCTGCTCGCCAACGCCGGGATCGCCGTGATCGGCACGCTCGTCGCCGGACTGGCGATCCAGACGCGCGCCCGCGACCTCATCGTGCCGCTGCTGGCACTGCCCCTGCTGGTGCCGGTCGTGCTGGCCGCCGCGCGCAGCGCGACGCCGCTGCTGCAGGACGGCGGCGCAGGCGCGCTGCCGGGTAACTGGATCGCAATACTGGCAATCTATGATCTGCTCTTCGCGCTGATCGCCTACGCGGTCTTCGACTTCCTGTTGGAGGACTGACCAATCGTCTACGGCAAGGGCCTGCGCGCCCTCTCATTCGCAACGGCCCTCGTCCTGACGGGCGCGTTCGCGATGGTCTTCTTCTACGCGCCGCTCGACGCCGACCAGGGCTTCGTGCAGAAGATCTTCTACGTCCATGTGCCGATGGCGATCGTCGCGCTGGTCGGCTTCGTGGCCGGCGGGATCTGCGCCGCCATGTACCTGCGGACGCGTGAGACGAAGTGGGACATGCGCTCCTACGTGACGATCCACATCTCCGTGATCCTCGCGGTCGGCGTGCTCGTCACCGGCTCGATCTGGGCGCGCGCGTCGTGGGGGCACTGGTGGGTCTGGGACGAGCCGATGCTCGTGTCGTTTCTGATCGTCTTCCTGCTCTATGCAACGTACTGGCCGCTGCGCTTCTCGCTCGAGGACAAGGAGAAGCAGGCGCGCTACGCGTCGGTCTTCGCGATCGTCGCCGGCGCCTTCGTGCCGCTGAACTTCGCCGCCGTGCGGATGGCGGAGCAGTACATCCATCCCGAGACGTTCGCCACGACGACGGGCGGGATGCCCGGCAAGTTCGCGCTGACCTTCGTCGTCGCGCTGATCGGGATGGCGCTGCTGTTCATCACGATGATCAAGTACGAGATGGCCTCCAAGCACGCCACCTTCCGGCTGCGCGCGCTGCGCCGCAAGCTCGCCGGTGACGACGACGAGCTCACGCTCACCGGCCGCAGCGCCGCACCCCAGCTCTGATGCTGCCCGCCCTGCCACTCGACGAGGCCGGCAAGTACGTCGCGGGCGCCTACCTCGTGTTCCTGCTGCTGATCCTCATCTACGTCGCGATCATGGCCTCCAAGCTCTCGAAGATCGAGCAGGAGGTCGTGGCGATCGCCGAGCTCGTGGAGCGCAGGGGATCCGGCGCGGATGCGGAGAAGGCGCCGCCGCGGCCACCTCCGGCCGCGCCGCGCGCCAGGAAGGAACCGGTGAAATGACCGCCGAGCTCATCACGCTGGGGATCTCGCACAAGACCGCGCCCGTTCAGCTGCGCGAGCGCCTCGCGTTCACACAGAGCGCCGTCACCGACTTCCTGCACGAGGTCGCCGCGCACCCCGATGTGCACGAGGCGGTCGTCATCTCGACCTGCAACCGCACCGAGCTGTCGCTCGTCGTCGGCGAGCCGGTCGCCGCCGAGAGCGCGATCCTCGGGATGCTCGCCCAGCGCGCCCACGTGCGCCCGACCGAGCTCGCCGAGCGGATCTACTCGCCGCGCAACTGCGACGCCGCGCGCCAGCTGTTCCGCGTCACCGCGGGCCTGGAGTCGATGATCGTCGGCGAGGCCGAGATCCAGGGCCAGGTCAAGCGCGCCTACGAGGTCGCGCTCGCGTCGGGCACGACCGGTCCGCTGACCAACCGCCTCTTCACCGCCGCCCTGCAGACCGGCAAGCGCGTGCGCTCGGAGACCTCGATCGGCCTAGGCCGCGCCTCGATGTCGTCGGTCGCCGTCGAGCTCGCCCACGCCGTCATGGGCAAGCGGGCCGATCCGCGCGTCGTGATCATCGGCGCCGGCGAGACGAGCGAGCTGACCGCGCGTGCCTTCGCCGATCACGGCGTCTGCACGATCTTCGTCGCCAACCGCCACGCCGATCGCGCCCGCTCGCTGGCCGACCGCTTCGGCGGCGAGGTCGTCGCGCTCGACGACCTGCCTACCCAGCTCGAGCGCGCCGACGTGGTCGTCGCCTCGACGGCCTCGCCGCATCCGATCGTCGGCCAGGAGGAGCTCGAGCTCGTCATGCGCGCCCGCAAGGGCCGCCCGCTGCTGCTGATCGACCTCGCGGTGCCGCGCGACATCGACCCCGCCTGCGCCGATCTCGACGGGGTGACGCTGTTCGACATGGACGATCTGCAGGCGCGCGTCGCCCACACGATCTCCGTCCGCGAGGCCGAGGCCCTGCGCGCCGAGTCGATCGTCGAAGAGGAGATCAAGCGCTTCGCCGGCTGGCTGGGCACGCTCGCCGTGCAGCCGACGATCCGCGCGCTGCGCGAGTACGGCGACGCGATCGTCGAGCAGGTCCTGGCCGAGAACGCGACGCGCTGGGAGGACGCCTCCGAGCGCGACGTCGCCCGCGCGGAGGCGATCGCGCGCTCGGTGATGAACCGGCTGCTGCACGAGCCGACGCTGCGCCTGCGCACGATGACCGAGGGCCGCTCGCACGGCCGCCTGCAGATCATGCGCGAGCTGTTCGGCCTGGAGGGCGCGCCGGAGGGCGACGAGGCGATCGACGACGCCGCGGGCATGGATTCTGGTGCCGGAGGCGGCAACGTGCGGCCGCTGCCACGCCGCGCCTCGTCGTAGTGCCCGCGGGCTGCGGCTGATGCGCGTCGGGACGCGCGGGAGCGCGCTTGCGCTTGCGCAGGCGGGATCCGTCGCAGCGCTGCTCGGTCCCGAGGTCGAGCTCGTCACGGTGACGACGACAGGCGATCGGGCCTCTGGCGCAAGTCACCGGGCCCAAGCGCCGAACGACAAGGAGCGCTGGGTCAAGGAGCTCGAGCTGGCCCTGATCGCGGGCGAGATCGACCTGGCGATCCACAGCGCCAAGGACGTGCCGAGCGTGCTGCCCGACGGGCTCGAACTCGTCGGCGCTCCCGCGCGCGGCAACCCGTTCGATGCCCTCGTCGGCGCAGATTCGCTGGGCTCGCTGATGGCCGGCGCGCGCGTCGGGACGGCGTCGCTGCGCCGGGCGGCGCAGCTGCTCGCGCTGCGAGAGGATCTCGAGCTCGTGGTCCTGCGCGGCAACGTCGACACGCGCCTGCGGCGCCTCGCCGACGGCGACGCCGACGCGCTCGTGCTCGCCACCGCGGGCCTGCAGCGCCTCGGCCGCGGCGAGGAGATCGGCTGCGTGCTCGAGGATCTCGTGCCTGCGCCCGGGCAGGGGACGCTCGTGCTCGAGGCGCGCGCCGGCGACGAACGGGCAGCCGCCGCGGTGCACGCGATCACCGATGCCTCGACGTGGGACGCGTTGCTCGCCGAGCGCGCCTGCGTGGCGGCGCTGGAGGCGAGCTGCAACACGCCGCTCGGCGTGCATGCCCGGGTCTGCGACGACGACGGCCGCATGATCGTCGTGCGGACCTTCGCCGGCCTGCCCGACGGCTCGTCCTGGCTGCGCGACGAGACGCCGGCCTGCGCGACACCCGCCGAAGCGGGTGCGCTGGCCGCCGAGCGGCTGCTCGCCGCCGGCGGTGCCGAGCTGCTCGCGCGCGCCGAGGAGGTTGCCGCGCCGTGACCGTCTTCCTCGTCGGGGCCGGCCCCGGCGACGCGGGCCTCATGACCGTGCGCTCGCGCGAGCTGATCGCGAGCGCCGACGTGATCCTCTACGACCGCCTGATCCCCGACGGGGCGCTGGACAGCGCGCGCAGCGACGCCGAGCTGATCGACGTCGGCAAGGTGGGCGGCGGCGAGCAGGTGCCGCAGGAGGCGACGAACGCGCTGCTGCTCGAGCACGGCGCCGCGGGGCGCGCGGTGGTGCGCCTGAAGGGCGGCGATCCGTTCGTCTTCGGCCGCGGCGGTGAGGAGGCGCAGTTGCTGCGCGCGGCGGGCATCGACGTCGAGGTCGTGCCCGGCGTAACCGCGGGCGTCGCGGCGCCCGCCTACGCGGGGATCCCGGTCACCCAGCGCGGGATGGCGGCCGCCGTGGCGTTCGTGACGGGCCACGAGGACCCGGGCAAGGACGACACGCAGGTCGACTGGCCCGCGCTCGCCGCCTTCCCCGGGACGCTCGTCTTCTACATGGGCGTGCGCAGCCTCGGCCGGATCGCCGATCGGCTCGTCGCCGGCGGGCGGCCTTCGAGCGAGCCTGTCGCAGTCGTCGAGCGCGGCACGTTCGCCGACCAGCGCACGGTGACCGGCACCTTGGACGACATCGCCGCGCGTGCCTTGGAGGCGGGCGTGCGGGCGCCGGCGATCACCGTCGTCGGACCCGTGGCGTCGCTGCACGAGGAGCTCGCCTGGTTCGCCGCCGGACCGCTGTTGGGGCTGAGCGTCGCGGTCACGCGCGCCCGCGCCCAGGCCAGCGCTCTGGCGGCGCGGCTGGTGGCGCTGGGCGCGCACGTCGTCGAGGCGCCGGCGATCCGCATCGAGCCGCTGGCGGCCGAGCTCCCGGCAGACCTGGCCGATTACGACCTGCTGTGCGTGACGAGCCCCAACGGGGCGCGCCGGCTGCTCGAGATCGCCGGGGACTCCCGCGCGCTCGCGGGGCCGGCGATCGCCGCGATCGGGCCGGGCACGGCGGACGCTCTGCGCGGCGGCGGGATCGCGGCCGACATCGTGCCCCCGCGGGCGGTCGCGGAATCGCTCGTCGAGGCGCTCGCCACGCGTCCGGTGAGGCGCGCGCTGATCGCCCGTGCGGCCGAGGCGCGCGAGGTTCTGCCCGACGCGCTGCGCGAGCGCGGCGCGGAGGTAGACATCCTCGCGCTGTACCGCACCACGCCCGAGCCATTGTCGGCGGCGGCGCTGGAGTCGGCGCTCGGCGCCGACTACGTGACCTTCACCTCCGCGTCCTCGGTGCGCTTCTTCCTCGAGGCGGCAGGCGAGCCGACGGACGGCCAGCGGATCGTCTCGATCGGCCCGATCACGAGCGGCGCGCTGCGCGAGCGCGGCCTGACCGTCGACGTCGAGGCGACCGAGCACACGCCGGACGGCCTGATCGCCGCGCTGCTGGCCGACGTCGCCGATCGCGGCTGACCGCGCCCGGGGCGCCGGCCCCGCCCCGCGGGGCGTCAGCCCGCTGTGTCGACGTCGCCCTCGGGGAAGCCGGGCAGCTCGCGCTCGGCGTCCTCGTCCTCGGGCGGAATGCCGAGCGGGATGTCCTCCTCCTGGGCCTCGTCCGGCAGGCCGGTCGGAGCCTCGGGCTCCTTCGGCTCCTCGGGCGCCTTGCTCATGCCGTCACCTCTGTCTCCTGGAGCCGCCGCGCGCTGCCGTCGGGATCGACGATCGCGGCGGCCCGGCGGACGACCCCGCCGACGGATCGGGTCTCGGCATGGGTTCCGTGTCGCATATCGCTGCGGATACCCGGTCGCCGAGCCGTACACTCGACGGCCGCATGGCGGTCGTGACGTT
Source organism: Solirubrobacterales bacterium (assembly GCA_038233375.1). Lineage (GTDB taxonomy): Bacteria > Actinomycetota > Thermoleophilia > Solirubrobacterales > Solirubrobacteraceae > CADCVQ01. Next base: position 18,092 of record JBBSMC010000046.1, on the reverse strand, counting down.
CCTCAGCGACTACGGCCTCGGCGACGACTTCGTCGGCGTCTGCCACGGCGTGATCGCGCGCATCGCGCCGCAGGTGCGGGTGATCGACGTGACGCACGGGATCGCGCGCCAGGACGTGCGGGCGGGCGCGCTCGTCCTGCGCCGAGCGCTGGAGTACATGCCGGTGGGCGTGCACCTCGCGGTCGTCGATCCGGGCGTCGGCGGACCCCGCCGCGCAGTGGCGCTGCGCTGCGGCGACGGCGACCGGCGGCTCGTCGGCCCGGACAACGGCCTGCTCTGGCTGGCGGCACAGCGCTTCGACGGCGTCGCGGAGGCGGTCGACATCGGACGGTCGAAGCTGCGCCTGGAGCCCGTCTCCGCCTCCTTTCACGGCCGCGACGTCTTCGCGCCGGTGGCCGCGCACCTCGCGGCCGGTACGCCGCTCGCCGACGCGGGCGAGCCGCTGGACCCGACGACGCTCGTGGCACTGCAGCTGCCCCGTGCGCACGTCGCAGACCATCGGGTGGTCGCCCACGTGCTGCACGCCGACGTGTACGGCAACGTCCTGCTCGACGCCACGCCGGAGGATCTCGCGGCAGCCGGCCTGCGGCGCGGCAAGCCGGTCATGGTCGGCCGGCGCCGCGGGCGGTACGCCACGACCTTCGCGGACGTCGACCCCGGCGAGCTGCTGCTCTACGAGGACGGCTACCGCGCCCTGTCGCTCGCCGTCAACCGCGGGTCCGCGATGGACGCGCTGCGGCTCGCCGTCGACGACGAGATCGTCATCCGCCCCGTGCCGTCATGAGCGGCCGGCTCGGCAGCCCGCGGCTGCACCACCGCGTGACGGGCTCGACGAGCACGGTCGCGCGCGGGCTGGCCTCGGCCGGCGCGCCGCACGGGACGCTCGTCACCGCGGGCGAGCAGCGTGCCGGCCGGGGTCGCCAGGGGCGCACGTGGATCGCGCCGCCGGGTCGCGCGCTGCTCATGTCGCTCGTCCTGCGCGAGTGGCCGCCGCTCGTGCCGATCGTCGGCGCGCTCGCCGTCGCGGACGTCGCCGCGGCCGCGGCCGGCGATGATGCACAGCCGATCACGATCAAGTGGCCCAACGACGTCCTGCTCGGCGGCCGCAAGCTGAGCGGCGTGCTCGGCGAGACCCGGCCGCAGGAGGGCTGGTGCGTGCTCGGCATCGGCCTCAACGTCGCGGTCCGCGTCGAAGACCTCCCCGCCGAGCTGCACGACCGCGCGGCCTCGCTCGGCCTCGGCCCGGCGGCGATCGAGCCGACGCTCGCGGCGCTCCTGCGCGCGCTCGAGTATCGCCTCGCCCAGCCGACCGCCGCGGCGCTCGCGGACCTGCGTGCCCGTGACGCGCTGAACGGGCACCGCGTGCGCTGGGCGGAGGGCGAGGGCGTCGCCCGCGGGATCGACGACGACGGCCGGCTGCTCGTCGACGACTCGGCAGCCGGGCGGATCGCGCTCGTGGCCGGGGAGGTGCACCTGCTGGCGGCCGGCTTCTGACGCGAGACCGGCTCGGGATCGCCTCGAGAGCTGCGACGGTGCTGACCGGAGCCCCCGGAGCACTAGGCTCCAGGGATGTCGCGTAGGCCCCTCACCCTGCTGACGCTGGCCGTCATGACCGCCGCGGGCGTCGCCGCGGTCTGGTTCGCCGCGCTCGGGGTGCCGCGCGGCCGCGCGCTCGACGGCGGTGCCATGCAGGCCTTCTCGGGCGTCGCGCGGCCGCCGCTGGAGCCATCGATCAACGGCGTGGCGCACCTGGCCGATCCGGCTCCGTTGCTGCTCGGAGCGCTCCTGCTCGTCCTCGTGGCGCTGCTGCGCAGGCGGCCGCTCATGGCGCTGCTCGTGCCGGTGATCCTCGTCGCCGCGAACGCCACGACCCAGCTGCTCAAGCCCGCCCTCGCCGACCTGCGCGTGATCGACCTGGCCGGCGTCGAGATGGTCTATCCCGGCTCGTGGCCGAGCGGGCATGCGACCGCGGCGATGTCGCTCGCGCTGTGCGCCGTGCTCGTCGTCGGCCCGCAGCTGCGTGCGCTGACGGCTCTGCTCGGTGCGGGCTACGCGATCGCGGTGGGCTACGCGCTCGTCGCGCTCGGCTGGCACCTGCCCAGCGACGTCCTCGGCGGCTTCCTCGTCGCCGCGACCTTCACGCTGCTCGGCGCGGCGGTGCTCGCTGCGCTCGAGGCGCGGCGGCCCGAGCGCGTCCGCGCCGCGCGGTCGCAAACGCGCGCGCCGATCACGTTCGCCGCGCTCGCGGCCGGCGGGGCCGGACTGATCGTGGTCGTCGGCGCAATGGCGCTGGTGCGATCGCCGGGCATGGCGATCAGCGCACTCGAGCACCCGGCGGCGATCGCAGCCGGCATCGGCATCGGCGCGCTCGCGCTCATGCTGACGGCCGGGCTGGCCGCCGCGCTGCGGCACTGAGCTCGGGCTGGCTCAGCTACAGAGTCGCGGTCACGCTGCTGCCCCGCGGCGGCTCGTCCGCGCGCATGCCGAGCAACACGACTGCGCCGGCGCTCAGCAGCGACAGCGCGAGAGCTACGGCTACGGCTCGCCTCGCGCTCACCCCTGGGTGCTGGTCGAACTCAGGCGGCGGACTCGACGCCGTCGTCGACCGCGTCCTGCTGGGGCGCGTCGCCGTCCGTGACCGCGGCGGACCGCTTCTTCGCGGGCGCACGCCGTTCGGATGCGCGACGCGCGGCCTTCGGCTCCGCCGGCGCCTTGGCGGTCGCGGCGGCCGGCTTCTTCTTCGCGGTCGCTCGGCGGGCCGCGGCCTTCTCGGACTTGGCCGGCGCCTCGTCGACCGCAGCAGCAGCTTCCGCAACCGGCTCGGGGCCCGTGACCGCCTGCTTCGCCGGCGCGCGGCGGCGCGGAGCCCTCGGCTTCACCGGCTCCTCGTCAGGCGCCTTGACGGGTGCCGAAGCCTCGGGCCTGGACCCTCGTGCGGCCGCGAGCGCGGCCGCCGCGTCGGCGATCGCCGAGACTGCCGCGGCGTCATCGACCGGCGGCTCGGCGCGCCTGCCCGTGCGCGCCCGGCGCGGAGTCGTGCGCGGCGAGGTCTCCTCTTGGGCGACGGGCTGCGGCTCGCGCGGCTCGCCGCCGACGGAGCTGCCGTCGCCGCCGCCGCCGGCGGGCGGCTCTGTCGCCGCACCCTGCCCGCGCTCGGGATCGGCGTTGCGCGCACGGCCGTTGCGCGAGCGGCGCGAGCGACGTCGGGAGGACCCCGAGCGCCGATCCCCGCCGCCGCCGTCGCGGGAAGCCCCGCCCCCGACCTCGTCGGCCGATCCGTCCGCTCCGTTCTGCGCCGCCACGACGTTGACCGCGGCGTCCGAGCCGGCCTCGCCGGCGCCCTTCTTACGCCGGCGCCGGTTGCCGCGCCGGCCACGGCTCTTGGGGAAGTTGCGCAGCAGCTCACGCGACAGCGCGCTGGGCTTGCGCGCCAGGCGCGTGCGTGCGCCGCGCAGGATCTCCTCGCCCTCGGGAGAGTGGGCGATCGCCGCGGCGAGGATCGCGGCCGAGAGGCGGCGGTCCTGCTTGCGCGCGGCATGGACGAGGCGGCGGGCGTTGCGGGCATGCGCGGCGCCGGACGAGTTCACCAGCAGACCCAACAGCCGCTTGGTCTCCGGCCAGCGCTGGACGGCGTACTCCTCGTGTACCTCGCGCGTGTAGGACGCCAGCCGCCAGATCCAGTCGTTGGCCTGGTCGCGGCGGCCGATCCGCTTCTCCGCGAGCGCCAGCAGGCAGATCTTCGTGCCCTCGCGACGCTCGTCGCGCGTCCAGCCGGGGAGCACATCGACCACCGCCCGGTCGAACGCCTCGCTGTCGCGGAGGGCGGCGATCTCCTGCAGCGCGCGCAGACGCAGTTGCGGGTTCTTGTTGCGTTCCACGGCGGTCAGCAGGAACGCGCGCTTGAACTCGCCGCCGCGGTCGAAGTGCAGCATCGCGCGAGCCCGCCGCCAGCCGCTCGGCGCGACGCGCGCGCCGGCCAGCGCGGCCCACTGGATCTGCTCGCCGTAGGGCAGATGCTCGACGGCGATCCGCCACAGCTCGCGCTCGAAGACGTCGATCCGGCGGTCCTCGTCGGCGGTCACCGGCAGCACGCGGCGCTCGACGCGCACGCGCCGGCCGCGGCCGCGGCGCACCGGCCCGACGACGATCGCGCCGCCGCGGTAGACGTCGCGGTCCAGCAGCGAGTGCAGCGTGACGACGGGATCGTCGTTCTTCGTGTCCGGCGCGACGAAGTCGACGACGAGCCCCGCCTCCTTGCCCGGATGGCGGCGCGTGACGCGACCGACGCGCTGCTGGTAGATGCGCTTGGAGGCGGTCGGCGCGAGGTGCATGCAGACCGTCGCGCGCGGTGAGTTCCAGCCCTCTGCGAGCAGCTGGGCGTTGACGAGGACGTCGATGTCGCCACGCTCGTACGACGCGAGGATCTCGGCCAGCTCGCGCTTCTTCGTCTCGCCCGAGACGGCCATCGCCTTCATGCCCTGGTCGCGGAACGCCTGCGCGACGTTGTAGGCGTGGCGCACGCCGGCGGCGTAGACGACGCCCGGCACGCCGTTGAAGCGCACCTTGTAGAGGTCGGCGACCGCCATGTTGAAGGGCTCGACGTCGAGCAGCTCGGCGAGCATCTCCTGGTCGAACTCGACGTCGACCTCGCCGCGGCGCAGCGGCACCTTGGCGATCGTGCGCACGCCCGGTCCCGGCGGGATGCGCACGCAGCGCAGCGGCGAGATGACGCCGCGGCGGGCGGCCTGGGCGAGATCGAAGCGCGAGGTCTGCGTCGGGAAGAGGTCGGTGACGTGGCGGGCGATCAGCGCGCCGGTCGCGGTCATGCCGATGAAGACGGGGCCGGTCCACTCGCGGATCGCGGCGCTCGTCTTCTCGCCCAGGGCGGTGTGCGCCTCGTCGCAGATGACGATCGAGTAGGCCGAGGAGATCTGGCCGGCGTTGCGCACGAACCACTGGTAAGTCTCGACGGTGACCGGTCCGTTGGCGGCGTCCTGGCCCTTGAGCAGGGCCGGCGCGACCCGTTTGGAATAGCCGCGCTCCTTCAGCTCGCCGTGGAACTGGTCGACGAGGTTGCGGCGGTGGGTGAGGATCAGGATGCCGCCGGTGCGCGAGGCGTCGACGAAGCCCATCGCGGCGACCGTCTTGCCGGCGCCGGTGGCGTGCTCGAACCAGAAGCGCTTGTGGGCGTTGGGGTCGTCGGGCGCCTCGTCGAGCTGGTCCTCGTCGAGGGTGCCCTCGGCCGCGTCGTCGTCCTCGTCGGTCTCCGGCTCCTCGTCGTCGTCGTCGTCGCCGATGTCGATCTCGATGTCCAGCGGCGAGAGGTCCTCGGGCTCGTCGTCGTCCTCGTCGTCGTCGTCGGGCTCGTCGTCGTCCTCGTCGTCGGGCGCGAGGGGCGTCGCGAAGTCGCTGTCGTCGGGCTCGTCGTCGTCGACGGCGAGCACCGGCGCGGCGGCGGACGCGGGGGCGGAGCCGCCGTTTCGCTGCGCCTCGGCGAGCAGCGCCGTCAGCGTGCCGGAGAGGGCGTCGACCTGATGGGGGTTCAGCGACGTTCCGTCGGCGAGCTTGGGCTCGTCGTCGGACAGCACGCGCTCGAGGCCCAGCATGAGCGAGTAGCGCCGGCGCCAGTGCGTCGAGGGGACCTTCTCACCCGCGTCGATCTCCAGCAGCGCGGCGTCCAGAGCACGGCGCCGGGCGGTTCCGGGTGCGAGTGCGTCCTCCGTGGCCTCACCCGCGTGCACGAAGGTCTCGCGCGTGAACTTCTCCGCGCGCTTGATGTCGGAGGACTTGGGAACGGACGTGGCAACGAGGGCCACTGGCGTGGAATCAGCCAAGATCGGCTTCCTGCTCGTACGTGAGGTGGATCGCGCTCGCAATCCGTCGCGATCCAGGCAACCGAGACCGGCTCGGCGTGGCGGGGTGAGGCGCCTCCGGCGGAGACGGGTCCTCTCCCCGCGTCACCGCGGAGGATAGCGAACGCGGTGGCTGTGACATACCCGGTAGGACCCATCTGCGACCCTTCCTCGCCAGATGCGCAAGGTGTTACTCGCACTTGGAGCCGTCGCGCTCGTGATCGTGGTCGTGATCGGGGCCGATCAGGCCGGTGATACGCAGTCCGCGGCGGGCGCGCCGCCGAGGGCGCTGACGCTTGCCGAGGTGTCCAAGCCGCTGGCCGCGCCGGCGCCCGCCCCCCTCGCCGCGCTGCACGCCCGCGTCAACGACCTGCAGCCCGGCGGCGAGCGGGCGCTGAAGGCGCACCTTCGCGAGCTGCGCGGGCATCCCGTCGTCGTGAACCTGTGGGCCTCCTGGTGTGAGCCGTGCCGTTACGAGCTGCCGTTCTTCCAGCGCCAGGCCGTCAAGCGCGGCGCGCAGATCGCCTTTCTCGGAGTGAACTCCGGCGACAGCCGCGACGCCGCGCGGGAGCTGAGCGCGCGCTATCCGATGCCCTATCCGTCGATCGAGGACCCGCGCCAGGCGCTCACGGGCCGGTACGGCGTGCTCGGCCTGCCGGCGACCGCGTTCTACGACGCGCGCGGCAAGCGCGTGCTCGTGCATCAAGGGCGCTTCAGCTCCGAGGCCCAGCTGGCCGCCGCGATCGACCGCTACGCGCTGGGTCGCGACCCGGGCTGATCAGCGCGTGCACGAGGTCCGCATCGATCCGCTGTCGGGCCTGCGCGCGATCGTCGCAACCGGCGAGCGCCCGCCCGCCGCGGCTCCCCTTCTCACGCCCGATCCGCCCGCGCCTGCTCCTGACGCGCAGCCGGCGCTCTATTGCGCGCTCCCCGTCCGCGGAGCGCACGAGCTGATCGATAACGGGCCCCCGGGCACGACGTCGCTGGGCGCGCTGAGAGTCGAGGAGCTGCAGGCCACCGTCGACGTCTGGCGCGAGCGAATGCGCGCCCACGCCGGCGTCGCGTACGTGCACGTCTGCGTCGACGAGCCGCCCGCGTCGAGCTCGGCGGCGGCGCCCTCGCAGACGCAGCTCTACGCGCTGGACTTCGTCCCGGCAGCCGTCGCGCGTGAGCGCGAGCGCTTCAGCGCGCACGCGCAGCGGACGATGGGCGCCAACCTGCTCGAGGATCTCGTGCAGGAGGAGGTCCGCCGCCGCGAGCGGATCGTCGCGATCGACGACGAGGCCGTGCTGTTCTGCCCGTATGCCTCCAGCGCGCCCTACGCGCTGATGCTCGCCCCGCGCCGGCGGCGGGAGCGCTTCGAGGACGACGGCCCGAGCGGCGCGACGCTGCTGCACGACGCGCTGTCGCGCCTGCAGCGCCGTTTCGGCGAGAGTCCGCCGCTGAGCCTGTGGGTGCGAACGGCGCCGCGCGACGCCGAGCGCTTCTGCTGGCGAATCGACATCGCGCCGCGGATCGCGCCGGCGCCGGGTCTCGAGCTCGGGATCGGCCTGCACCGCAACGACGTCGCGCCCGAGCTGGCCGCCGCCGAGCTGCGCGCCGCCTAGATGACCGCCCTGGCGCTGGCGATCGCCGCCTCGGTGGCGGCGGGCGTATGGGCGCAGCGACGCTACGGGGACGGAGCGCTGACCCTGACGCGGCGGCTGCTGGACGCGATGCTCTGGGTCGCGCTGCCGCTGATCACGTTCTTCATCCTCGTGCGCGCGGAGCTGACGGCGAGCGCCGGGATCGGCCTGCTGCTCGCCTACGCGATGCTCGCCATCGTCGGGCTCATCGCCTGGGCGCTGGCGACGCGGGTCCTGCACCTCGCGCCGCGCGCGGCGGCGATGGTCGTCATCGCGGCGATCATGGCCAACACGGGCTACTTCGGCGCGCCGGTCGTCGCGACGCTGCTGGGCCACGACGAGCTCGGCGCGGCCGTCACCTTCGACGCGCTCGTCGGAGGCCCGGTGTTCTTCGTCGCCGCCTTCGGCGTCGCGGCGATGTTCACCACGCGCGGCCAGCCGCCCGCCGCGCGTCTGCGGACCTACCTGCTGCGCAACCCGCCGCTGTTCGCCGTCGCCGCCGCGCTCGTCGCCCCCGACGCGCTGGCGCCCGACGCCGTCGTCGACATCGCCCGAGTGGCGATCGTCGCGATCGCGCCGATCGGCTTCTTCGTCGTCGGCGTGCGCCTCGCCGCCGAGCGGATCGGGTTCCCGCCGGCACTGAGCGCGCCGGTCGCCGCCGTCGTGGGGCTGCGCCTCGTGGTCGCGCCGCTGCTGATGCTCGGCCTCGCCACCGTCGTCGCCGACGTGCCCGACGCGTACCTGCTGCAGGCGGCGATGCCGGTCGGCGTCAACACGCTCGTCGTCGCGCACGCCTACGACCTCGACCACGGGATCGCCGCCGCGTCGCTGGCCTGGACGACCGCGCTGGCGCTCGCCGCCGCGCTCATTGCCGCCGCCGTGACGTGATGAGATCATCGCGAAGCAGCCGACGGCTGAAGGCGCCTGCGTGGCAGGATGGCGCGCATGGCACGAATCGGACTTCTGACAGGCGGCGGCGACTGCCCCGGCCTCAATCCCGTCATCCGCGGAATCGTCCGCAAGGGGATCGACCACTACGGACACGAGATCTTCGGCTTTCGCAAGGGCTGGAAGGGCGTGCTCGACAACGACGCGATCGAGCTGACGCGCGAGAACACGAGCGGCATCCTGCACAGGGGCGGCACGATCCTCGGCACCTCGCGCACGAACGTCTACAAGACCGAGAACGGCGAGCAGCGGGTGCTCGCCTCGCTGAAGGAGCGCGGCATCGACGTGCTCATCCCGATCGGCGGCGACGACACGCTGGGCGTGGCGCGCAAGCTCTTCGAGGCCGGCTTTCCGACCGTCGGCGTGCCGAAGACGATCGACAACGACCTCAACGCGACGGACTTCACGTTCGGCTTCCAGACTGCGGTGCAGATCGCGACCGAGGCGATCGATCGCCTGCACTCGACGGCCGAGTCGCACGACCGCGTCATCGTCTGCGAGGTCATGGGCCGCGACGCGGGCTGGATCGCCTGCTGGTGCGGCATCGCCGGCGGGGCCGACGTCATCCTCGTGCCCGAGCGCCCGTTCGACCTCGACGAGGTCTGCGGCCACATCACCCATCGCCATGAGTCGACCGGCAAGACGTTCTCGATCGTCGTCGTCGCCGAGGGCGCGGCGCCCGCCGCCGGCGGCGAGGCTGCGACGGCCGCCGACACCGTCGACTCCTTCGGTCACGCCCGCCTCGGCGGGATCGCCGTCCAGCTCGAGCAGCAGATCGAGGAGAAGACCGGCTACGAGTGCCGCGCCACCGTCCTCGGCCACATCCAGCGCGGCGGCTCGCCCGTCGCCTTCGACCGCGTGCTCGGCACCCGCTTCGGCGTCGCGGCGATCGACGCGGCGTCCAACGGCGACTTCGGGAAGATGGTCGCGCTGCACGGCACCGACATCGGGCTCGTCGCGCTCGAGGATGCGCTCGACGAGCCCAAGCTGCTCGACGAGAAGCTGTTCGAGACCGCGCAGGTCTTCTTCGGCTGATCCGAACCCCACCCGCCCCCACCACCCGCCCCCCACACCGTGCGCGCGCTCGTCCAACGGGTGTCACGCGCGGAGGTGCGCGTGGACGGCGAGGTGGTCGCGCGGATCGGCCCCGGGCTGCTCGTGCTGCTCGGGGTCACGCACGATGACGACGAGGCGCGCGGCGACAAGCTCGCCGACAGGGTCCGCGCGCTGCGCGTCTTCCCCGACGCCGAGGGACGGATGAACGAGCCGCTCGGCGACCGCGAGGTGCTGTGCGTCAGCCAGTTCACCCTCTACGGCGACACCCGCAGGGGCAACCGCCCGTCATACGTCGCGGCGGCGCCCGGCCCCGTCGCCGAGCCGCTGTACGAGCGCTTCCGCGCGCGGCTGGGCGCGCAGGGCGGGGTCTTCGGCGCCGACATGGCCGTCGAGCTCGTCAACGACGGACCGGTCACGCTGCTGCTCGAGGCGTGAGCGACCCGCGCTCGGCGCGGACGTAGACTGCGCGCCATGCCCGTCGAGCCCCGCTTCGTTCCGCGCTTCGTCGCCGAGCCCCCGCAGGAACCGCTGCCCTACGGTCGCTGGGCGGGAACGCTCGAGCGCCACTTCCTCGGCGCCTGTGACGCCATCGACGCCGACGAGGAGGAGCTCGGCGATCCCGGCGAGATCGCCTTCTACCCCGACCGCACCTGGCACGGCCGGACGTACGTGCCGGCCACGGCGCGCACGTCGAAGGGCTACGAGCTCTTCGGCTACGTCTCCTTCCGGACACCGACCGAGGATCGCGAGCCGACGGAGTTCGACGCCGTCGCCGACTTCACGGAGGACACGGCCGAGGCCAACCCCGACTGGGAGCTCGACCTCTGCGACGAGGTCGTCGGCAGCTGGCGCGGCGAGCACGGCAAGGTCGCGCACATGACGCTCGTCTGGGGCCGGCCGCTCGTGGCCGACGGGGCGATCGTCACCGCCGAGCTCGCCGACCTCACCGTCGACCAGTGCGAGCTCATCATGGAGCGCTTCACGCTGCTGGCGCCCGACGCCTACCGCGGCGACACGCTCGACGCCAAGCTCTACGACGCGAAGGGCAAGGAGATCGCGCGCGAGTCGCTCTATGAGGACGACGGCGAGGACGAGGACCCGGAGCAGGACGAGTAGCCGGCGATGGACCTCGAGGAAGCGATCCGCACGCGCCGCACGCACAAGGCCTATGCGCCCGAGCCCGTCGACCGCGAGACCCTCGACGAGCTCTTCGAGCTGGCCCGCTGGGCGCCGAACCACAAGCTCACGAACCCCTGGCGCTTCCGTGTCCTCGGCCGCGGGGCGCTGGAGCGCCTCAAGGCGGCGTCAGACGACCCGATCGCCGCGGCCAAGCTCAACCGCGCGCCGACGCTCGTCCTCGTCTCGGCGACGCAGACCGGCGATCGCGTGATGGACGAGGAGGACGTGCTCGCCGCCGCCATCGCCGCCTATGTCGTCCTGCTCGCCGCCCACGGCCGCGGGCTGGCCGGCTACTGGCGCACGCCCGGCGTGCTGCGTGCGCCGCCTGGTCGGACGGCACTCGGCGTGCCCGACGACGAGCAGGTGCTCGGACTGCTGCACCTCGGCCACCCGCGCCAGCAGCCGCGCGTTCCGGAGCGAGCGCCCGTGGAGGCCGTGGTCACGTACCTGGACTGACGGTCCGGTGACGCAGGATCAAGCAGATGAACGTTAGTGTGCATCTCACGTACCCGCCGATGCCTCAGGAGTACGCTGAATGCGCCAGATTCGGTAGGAGGCAACCCACCCGCCCCGGCATCTCGCCAGGGGGCCTGTCGAGGAGGAAGCTTGACTATGCAAAGGACCTTGAGGGGCATGATGTGCCTCACGTTCGCGTGCGCGGCCACACTGGGCCTCGCGGCATGCGGTGGCGATGACGACGACAGCGGCTCGACCACTGGTGGTGCGGCCGCCAACGACGGCGGCGGCAAGACGGGTGGCACGATCCGGACGGCCCATACGTCCTTCCCCGACTACCTCGATCCTGCGCTCTCCTACACGCAGGAGGGCTGGCAGTCGCTGTGGACGGTCTACACCCCGCTGCTGACCTACAAGCACGCCGCGGGCGCCGAGGGCGCGACCGTCGTCCCGGGGCTCGCCGAGGCGATGCCCGACATCTCGGCCGACGGCAAGACCTACAAGCTCAAGCTGCGCTCCGGGCTGAAGTACTCCGACGGCAAAGCCGTCAAGGCAGCGGACTTCGAGCACGCGATCAAGCGCGTGCTCAACCTCGAGTCCGGCGGATCGTCCTTCTACCAGGGCATCGCCGGCGCCGAGAAGTACCTCGAGGACGGCAAGGCCAGCGCCGACATCTCGGGTATCGAGACCGATGACGCGACGGGTGACATCACGATCAACCTCGTCGAGCCCGACGGCCGGTTCCCGTACATCCTCGCGATGCCGTTCGCCTCGATCGTGCCGAGCGATACGCCGTTCGCGAACCAGACGAAGAGTCCGCCGGCCGGCGTCGGTCCCTACAAGTTCGAGAACGTCCGCGTCAACCGCGGCTACGACCTCGTCAAGGTCCCGGCCTTCAACGTCGCCGACCAGGCGACCGGCAAGCTCGACACGATCAACGTCGAGGTCATCAAGAACCGCCGCCGCCAGACGCAGGACACGATCCAGAACAAGATCGACTACATGAACGACCCGCCGGCGCCCGACCAGCTGCGCGACATCCGCGCGCAGTACACGGACAAGCGCTACAAGGAGTTCGTCACGAACTCGACCTACTACTACTTCCTCAACCACGACGTGGCGCCGTTCAACAGGCCCGAGGCGCGCCAGGCGGTCAACCACGCGATCGACAAGCGCTCCCTCGCCCGCCTGTTCGGCGGCCTGCTGGAGCCCGGCTGCAACTTCCTGCCGCCCGGCATGAAGGGCTACGAGAAGATCGATCCGTGCCCGTGGGGCGACCCGAACGCCGCGCCGGACGTGGCGAAGGCCAAGCAGCTCGTCGAGGCCTCCGGCACCGCCGGTCAGTCGGTGACGGTGTTCGGCAACGACGAGCCGGAGTCCAAGTCGCTGGCCGAGTACCTGGCCGACGTGCTCAACGACATCGGCTACAAGGCCAAGCCGCGGATCGTCGAGGGGTCGGTCTACTTCACGACCATCGGCAACCAGAAGACGAAGGCCCAGGCCGGCTTCGCCAACTGGTTCCAGGACTTCCCGCACCCGGGGAACTTCATGTTCCTCGTCGACGGGGACTCGATCCAGGCGACGAACAACCAGAACTTCGGCAACGTCGACAACCCGAAGGTCAACTCGCTGCTCGACAAGGCGAACACCAACGCCGACATCGACGCGGTGGCCGGGGACTACGCCGAGGCTGACAAGACCGTCGTCTCCGACGCCGACGTCGCAGCGTACGGCCATCGCAAGCTCACGGTGTTCTACTCGGACCGGATCGACTTCGAGAACTGCACCGTGTGGCATCCCGTGTACAACCTCGACCTCACGAATCTCTGTGTGAAGTAGTGCCAGCCCAGGCGAACGACGCCGCCGTGGCCGGTCAGGGCTGACCGATGTCGATCGCCGACTCGTCCGTCTCCAGCGAGCCGCCCCCCGTCGTCGACGGGGGGCAGCTCGAGACGGCGCCCGCAGCGGGGCTCAGCCCCTGGGCGCTCGCGCTGAGCAGGATGCGGCGCAAGCGCGCCGCGCTCGCCTTCGGCGTGCTCTTCGTCGTCCTCGTCGGGCTCGCGCTGGCCGCCCCGCTGTACGCGGACATCGCCGGCACGACGCCGTCGAAGAACCACCTCTCCGAGAGCGTCGTCGTCGACGGCAACCCGCAGCAGGTCGTCACGTTCGACGGCGTGCCGATCTCGCCGACCTGGCAGAAGCAGTTCTTCCTGGGGGCCGACACGAACGGCCGCGACGTCGCGGTGCGCCTGCTCTACGGGGCGCGCAACTCGCTGTTCATCGGCATCACCGCGGCGCTCATCACGGTGTTCCTGGGCGTGCTGCTCGGCACGCTGGCCGGCTACTTCCGCGGCTGGACGGACGCCATCATCTCGCGGGGCATGGACATCCTGTGGGCGTTTCCCGTGCTGCTGCTCGGCGTCGCGCTCGGCGTCTCGCTCGCGCTCGGCGGCCTGAAGATCGGCCCGTTGCAGATCTCCGGGGGGTCGAAGTGGATACCTACGATCATCATCGGCGTCGTGGGCGTCGTCTACCTCGCCCGGCCGATCCGCGGGCAGGTGCTCTCGCTGCGCGAGAAGGAGTTCATCGAGGCGGCGCGCGCGCAGGGAGCGGGCCCGCTGCGCATCATGTTCTCCGAGCTGCTGCCGAACCTCGCCTCGACGATCCTCGTCTTCTTCCCGCTGCTCGTCGCCAACTCGATCCTGCTGGAGGCAGCGCTCTCCTTCCTGGGCGCCGGCGTCCAGCCGCCCGAGCCGTCGTGGGGCACGATGCTCGGTGACGGCATCGTGCTGCTGTCGACCGCGCCGCACCTGACGATCGTCCCGGGCCTGATGCTCGTGCTGACGGTCCTGTCGCTGAACGTCTTCGGCGACGGCGTGCGCGACGCGCTCGATCCGCGCGCCAAGGTCCGGCTGGAGCACTGACCGGTGGGCCCCTTCATCGTCCGCCGCCTCGTCGGGATGGTGATCGTGATGTTCGCGGTCTCGGTCCTGACCTTCCTCATCTTCAACGTCATCCCCAACGGCGACCCCGCCGACCGCATGGCGGGCAAGAACTCGACGGCGGTCCAGATCGAGGCGATCAAGAAGGAGTGGGGCTTCGACCAGCCGCTGTACACGCAGTACGCGACGACGATGGAGAAGGTCGTCACCGGCGACCTCGTCTCCTACGCCAACCAGACGAACGTCGTCGAGGAGATCAAGCGCGGCATCCCGCGCACCTTCGCGCTGGCGATCGGCGCCGCGCTGCTGTGGTTTGCGATCGGCGTCGCGTTGGGCCTCTACACGGCGATGCGGGCGGGCCGCTGGACCGACACGCTCGTCACCGTGCTCGCCCTCGTCGGCGTCTCGATGCCCGTCTTCTGGCTCGGCGCGTTGGCGAGCTACTACCTGGGCTTCAAGGCCGGGATCTTCCCCAACGGCGGCTACTCGGAGATCGGCGAGGCGGGCCTCTGGGAGTGGGTCCGGCACATGATCCTGCCGTGGTGCGTGCTCGCGACGCTGTTCGTCGGCGTCTACTCGCGGGTGCTGCGCTCCAACGTCCTGGACACGATCAACGACGACTACGTGCGCACGGCGCGCGCGAAGGGACTCACCGAGCGGCGCGTGATGATCCACCACGTCCTGCGCAACTCGCTGATCCCGATCGTGACGCTGTGGGGCCTGGACTTCGGAGCTGTGCTCGGCGGTGGCGCGATCCTCACGGAGACCGTCTTCGACCTGCAGGGCGTCGGCCAGTACTTCGCCGAGTCGATCGGCCAGCTCGACGTGCCGCCGGTGCTCGCGGTGACGCTCTTCGGCGCGTTCTTCATCGTGCTGCTCAACACGGTCGTCGACATCGTCTACGCCGCGCTGGACCCGAGGATCCGCCTCTCATGACGCCCACGCACTCCGAGCTGCTGCTCGACGTCGAGAACCTCGAGGTCTCCTTCGCGACGGAGGAGGGGGTCGTGCAGGCCGTCGACGAGGTCTCCTTCACGCTGCGCGCCGGCGAGGTACTGGCGGTCGTCGGCGAATCGGGTTCGGGCAAGTCCGTGACGGCCATGACGCTGATGGGGCTCACCCGCTCGCCCAACGCGCGGTTCGCGGGCTCCGCGAAGCTGCGCGAGCTCGACCTCATCAGCGCCACGGCCGATCAGCTGCGCGCCGTCCGCGCCGAGGAGATCGCGATGATCTTCCAGGATCCGATGACGTCGCTGAACCCGGTTCATCGGATCGGCAAGCAGATCATCGAGCAGATCCAGGCCCATCGCGACGCGTCGGATGCGCAGGCGCGCGACATGGTCGTCGCGCAGCTCGAGCGAGTCGGCATCCCGCGGGCGCGCGAGCGCTTGGACTCCTATCCGCACGAGTTCTCCGGCGGCATGCGCCAGCGCGTGATGATCGCGATGGCGCTGTCCTGCGATCCCTCCGTGCTGATCGCCGACGAGCCGACGACGGCGCTCGACGTGACGATCCAGGCGCAGATCCTCGAGCTGCTCGAGGACATGCGCCGCGAGTCCAACACGGGGATCATCCTCGTCACCCACGACCTCGGCGTCGTCGCCGACATCGCCGACCGAATCGCGGTCATGTACGCCGGGCGGATCGTCGAGCAGGGCACGATCGACGAGATCTTCTACAACCCGCAGCACCCGTACACGTGGGGGCTGCTGGGCTCGATCACGCGCGTCGACCGGCCGCGGCCCGACCGGCTGCCGTCGATCACAGGCCTGCCGCCGTCGCTCATCCACCCGCCGCAGGGCTGCCACTTCCGCCCGCGCTGCCCGTACGCCCACGACGCCTGCCTCGCCAAGCCCGAGCTGGCGACCCGTGTCGGGGGCGCGACGGGCCACCAGGATCGCTGCGTGCTCGCGCCCGAGCGCAAGCGGGAGCTGCGCGAGACCGACGGGCAGATCGGGCTCGAGGCCGGAGGCGTGACGGCATGAGCGCGGCGACAGACACCACGGTCGGCGGCGGCAACGGGGCCGGCGCGGCGGGCGCCGAGCCGAAGGTCCTGCTCGCGGCAGATCACCTCAAGCAGTACTTCCCGATCAAGAAGGGGCTGCTGCTGGACCGCGCCGTCGCCCACGTTCACGCCGTCGACGACGTCACACTGCACCTGCGCGAGGGCGAGACGCTGGGGCTCGTCGGCGAGTCGGGCTGCGGCAAGACGACGTTGTCGCGCACGCTCATGCGCCTGCTGGACCCGACCGGCGGCACGATCACGTTCCGCGGCCACGACATCACGAAGGCCGGGCGCGCGAAGCTCAAGCCCGTCCGGCGCGAGATGCAGATGGTCTTCCAGGACCCGTTCGCGTCGCTGAACCCGCGCAAGCGCATCGGCCAGATCATCGGCGCGCCGCTGGCGCTGCACGGTGTCGACAAGGCGAAGATCGCGGCGCGCTCGGCCGAGCTGCTCGACCGCGTCGGCCTGCAGCGCGAGCACCTGACCCGCTTCCCGCACGAGTTCTCCGGCGGCCAGCGCCAGCGGATCGGGATCGCCCGCGCGCTGGCGCTCGAGCCCAAGCTGATCGTCCTCGACGAGCCGGTGAGCGCTCTGGACGTGTCGATCCAGGCGCAGATCGTCAACCTGCTCGACGACCTGCAGGACGACTTCGGGCTGACGTACCTCTTCGTCGCCCACGACCTCTCGGTCGTGCGCCACGTGAGCGACCGCATCGCGGTGATGTACCTCGGGCGGATCATGGAGCTCTCGCCGGCCGAGGAGCTCTACGTCAAGCCGATCCATCCGTACACCCGCGCGCTGCTCTCGGCGATCCCGATCCCCGACCCGCGCGAGAACCGCGCCCGCGCGCGCGTCGTGATCAGCGGCGAGCCGCCGTCACCGGTCGACCCGCCCTCGGGCTGCGTCTTTCACACCCGCTGCCCGCGGGTCCAGGAGATCTGCCGCCGCGAGGTGCCGCGCCTGAGCGAGTACGCCGGCGGCCACCTCGCGGCCTGCCACTTCCCGCTGCACGCGACGGCCGCCGAGGCCGCCGCGTCGACACGCTCGAGCGCCAGCCCGGCGGTCGCCTCGGAAACGCCGCCGGAGGTACCCTCCACGACGGCGTCCAGCGCCGCGCCCCAGTAGCTCAGTGGACAGAGCGACCGCCTCCTAAGCGGTAGGCCGCAGGTTCGACTCCTGCCTGGGGCATCGGGGATCGCGCTCGACGAACCCGGTCACCGAGTGACGACGATGCGTCGGCCGTCAGACGGTGACGGTGCCGACGGTGCTCAATCCAGCGGGCACGGGCCGGCCGGCCTCGGCCAGGTGTTCGAGGTAGACCGCGATCGCCGAACGTAGCTCGCGCTCAGCCTCTTCCCGCGTGTCGCCGACCGCGTAGACGGGCAGGTCCGCGGCACGGCCGCTCCAACTCCCATCGGAGCCGGGCTCGTAGATGACGGCGTAGGTGCTCATCGAAGCTCGCGCAGTCCGGTGTCCCGTCGGATACTGGCCAGGGTACCGGTGGGCACTTCTCGATTGTCCTTGCCGCCGCCAGGAATGACAACCGTTCGTCCGTCCGGGTGCTCCCAGATCTCGTGTGATCCCGAAACCCGGGCGACCGACCACCCCGCCTTGCGCAGAGCCCGTCGCACGTCCCGGTACTTCTTCGCCATCAGCGCATCGTCGCTGGAGGAGCGGACTGACGGCCGCCAGGGCATCGGGGATCGCCGCCCACCCCGGTACGATCTCGGGGCCAGACACGGTCGGCGTCCACTCTAGAAGTTCAGCAGCGGCCCGCCGATGACCCAGTTGTTCAGCGGCTCCGGGCTGTCCTCCGGCGCATCGCCCACCGTCCAGCTGCTCGTCTGGCCCTCGAAGCTGTCGGCGTCGGTGGCGCCGTCGACGACGATCTTCGTGTCGTCGACGAACGCGCCGACGCCGCCGGTGCCCGGATCGGTGACGTAGCTCAGCGACACCTCGACCTGCTCGCCGGCGTAGCCCGACAGGTCGTAGGCGACCGGCTTCCAGCCGTCGGTCGAGCCCGTGATCG
>JBBSMC010000045.1:0-27023 GCA_038233375.1 Solirubrobacterales bacterium | reverse complement strand
CCGTCGCCGAGGCGACGCGCTTCACGCTAGGGCGCGCTCGCGCCGGCGAGGACACGATCTCCGTCACCGGCAACGTCCTGCGCGACTACCTCACCGACCTCTTCCCGATCCTCGAGCTGGGGACGAGCGCGAAGATGCTCTCGATCGTCCCGCTCATGAACGGTGGCGGCCTGTTCGAGACCGGCGCCGGCGGATCGGCGCCGAAGCACGTCCAGCAGCTGCTCAGGGAGAACCACCTGCGCTGGGACTCGCTCGGGGAGTTCCTCGCGCTCGCGGTGTCGCTCGAGATGCTCGCCGACACGACCGCCAACCCGCGGGCCAAGCTGCTCGGCCAGGCGCTGGACCGGGCCACCGGCAGCGTGCTGGAGAACGGCCGCTCGCCGTCGCGCCGCAGCGGCGAGCTCGACAACCGCGGCAGCCACTTCTACCTCGCGCTGTACTGGGCACAGGAGCTCGCCGCCCAGGCCGACGACGCCGAGCTCGCCGCGCGCTTCGCGGCTGTGGCCGAGCGGCTCGCGGCGGACGAGGAGACGATCGTCGCCGAGCTCGCGGCCGTCCAGGGCGAGCCGGTGGACATCGGCGGCTACTACCGCGCCGACGCCACGCGCGTCGACGCGGTCATGCGCCCGAGCGCGACGTTCGCCGCGGCGCTGGCGGTGCTGGAGATCGACGCCACCGGCTAGCACGGCCACCGCGTCGACGAGGTCGAGTTCCATCGCGCGTGGCACGACCTCATGGCGCTCGGGGTGCGCCACGAGCTGCACTCGCTTCCGTGAACGTCGGCGCAGCCCGCGGCACACGCGCGCCCGAGCTGCTTCGCGCTGCCGCGCCAATGCGACCTGGCACGGCGCCCACCGCAGCGCGTTCGGCACGCGGCTCATCGACCAGCCGCTCATGGCCAACGTGCTCGCCGACCTGTGCGTCGAGTCCGAGGCGATCGAGCTGCGTGCCCGCCGCGTCGTCGAGCAGATGGCGCTCGCGCTGCAGGGCTCGCTGCTCGTGCGCCACGCACCGCCCGCGGTCGCCGACGCGTTCTGCGCCGCGCGGCTGGCCGGCGACGCCGGGCTGCAGTACGGCACGCTGCCGGCGGGCGTCGACGCGCAGGCGATCGTCGCGCGCCACACGCCGCAGCCCGCCTGAGCACCGCGCCCCACCTGGTCCGGGGAGACCGGCGGGGTCTGCATGACAAGATCCCCCGATGCTCGTCGGCGGCTCCTCGATCCAGCTCATGCGCGTGTTCGGCATCCGGATCGGCGCCAGCCCGAGCTGGTTCGTCGTCCTCTTCATCTTCATCTACCTCGCGTCGGACTACTTCCGCGACGTGCTCGGCGGGTCGGTGACGGAGGCCTACGTCGTCGCCGTGATCGCCGTGTTCCTGTTCTTCGTCTCGCTCGTCATGCACGAGCTCGGCCATGCCCTCGCCGCGCGCCGCGAGGGGATCGAGATCACCGGGATCGACCTGTGGCTGTTCGGCGGCGTGGCGAAGATGGCGCGCGACACGGGCTCGCCGGGCGCAGAGTTCAAGATCGCCGTGGCCGGCCCGCTCGTGACGCTCGTCCTCGTCGTGATCTTCGTCGCCGTCAGCGCGCTCCTACAGAGCGGCTCGGCGCTCGACGTCGCCCGCCTGGCCGGCGACGCGGAGGCCTCGCCGACGCTCGCGCTGCTCGGCACGCTGGCCTCGATCAACCTGATGCTGCTCGTCTTCAACCTGATCCCGGCCTTCCCCCTGGATGGCGGCCGGATCGCCCGCGCGCTCGTCTGGCGCGTCACCGGCGACCGCAACCGCGCCACCCGCGTCGCAGGGCGGATCGGCGAGGGCTTCGCCTACCTGCTGATCGGCGTAGGCATCTTCCTCGCGGCCAGCGGCCACCCCTTCAACGGCCTCTGGCTGGCGGTGATCGGCTGGTTCATCGCGCAGTCGGCCCGCGCCGCCGTCGTGTCGACCGCGTTCACCGAGCGCATCGACGGCATCACGGTCGCCGACATCATGGATGCCCAGCCCGTGACGATGCCCGCCCGGACCCCGCTCACACAGGCCCAGGACGAGTACTTCCTGCGCTACCGCTGGGACTTCTTTCCCGTCGTCGACGAGCACGGGCGCTTCCTCGGCGTCGTGCGCGAGCCGCGCGTCGACCAGGAGATCGCCGCCGGCCGGCCGGCGCTGGAGGTCGGCGAGATCGTCGAGACGGCCGAGGCGCCGGCCTGGCGCGTGCGGTCCGACAGCCCGCTCGAGGCGCTGCTCGGCGACGAGCAGCTGCGCGCGCGGGGCGCGCTCATGGCGGTCGACGCCGACGGAGTGCTGCGAGGCGTCGTGACGCTGGACCAGGTGCGCCGCGCGCTCACCGCCGCGCTGCCGCAGAGCTTGGCGTAGCGGCAGTCGCGAAGCGATCTCAAGGTGCGCGATCGCCGTACCTATACTCGCCTCTCTTGCCTTCACACGACGTCCTCATCATCGGCGCCGGCCTCGCCGGCCAGCGCGCAGCCCTGGCGGCCGCGGAGACAGGCGCCAGCGTCGCGATCATGAGCAAGGTCCATCCGGTGCGCTCGCACTCGGTCGCCGCGGCCGGTGGCATCAACGCCGCGATCGCGATCGACGACGACTGGACCGAGCACGCCTACGACACCGTCAAGGGCTCGGACTTCCTCGGCGACCAGGACGCGATCGAGATCATGTGCAGCGAGGCGCCCGGCGAGGCGATGCACCTCGAGCACATCGGCGTCACGTTTCACCGCAACGAGAAGGGCGAGCTGGACCTGCGCGCGTTCGGCGGCGCCTCCAAGAAGCGCACCGCCTACGTCGCGGACATCACCGGCCAGGCGATCCTGCACGTCCTCTACGAGCAGCTGATGCGCCACCACGCCACGGTGGACCGCTTCGAGGAGTGGTTCTCCACGTCGCTGATCCTCGACGACGACGGGATCTGCACGGGCGCCGTCGCACGCGACATCCGCTCGGGCGCGATCGATCTCTTCAACGCGAAGTCCGTGATCCTCTGCAACGGCGGCAACGGCCAGTGCTACAAGCCAACAACGAACGCGCTCATCTGCACCGGTGACGGCATCGCCCAGGCATACCGCGTGGGGGCGCCGATCATGGACATGGAGATGGTCCAGTACCACCCCACGACGCTCGCCGAGAACGGCTTTCTCATCACGGAGGGCGCGCGCGGCGAGGGGGCGCACCTGCTCAACTCCGAGGGCCGGCGCTTCATGGAGGACTACGCGCCCAACAAGATGGAGCTCGCGTCGCGCGACGTCGTCTCGCGCGCCGAGCAGACCGAGATCAACGAGGGCCGCGGCGTCGGCCCGGACGGGCAGGGCATCTACCTCGACATCACGGTCGTGCCGCGCAAGCGCGTGCTCGAGGCGCTGCGCGAGATCGTCAACATCGGGCGCGACTTCGCGGGCACCGACATCACGCGCGAGCCGATCATGATCCGGCCCGGCCAGCACTACATCATGGGCGGCGTCAAGACCGATTCCAACGGCCAGACGCCGATCCCGGGCCTGTACGCCGCCGGCGAGGTCGCCTGCGTCTCGGTCCACGGCGGCAACCGGCTGGGCGCGAACTCGCTGCTGGACACCCTCATCTTCGGCCGCCGCTCCGGCGAGCACGCCGCGGCACGCGGCCGCGACATGGCGCTGCCCAAGGCGCCGGTGTCGCGCCTGCGCGAAGACGACGACGCGATCGAGGAGATCATGGCGCGCCCCCGCGACGGGCGCCGGGTCTCGGAGATCAAGGACGAGCTCGGCACGATGATGAACGAGCACGTCGCCGTCTACCGCGACGAGGAGGGCCTGACGAAGGCCCACGAGATCGTCCACCGCTTGAAGGAGGAGTCGACCACGGCCTACGTCGACGACCACGGCCGCGTCTTCAACCAGGACGTCCTGGCGGCGCTGGAGGTCGGCTACATGCTCGACTGCGCCGAGGCGACCATCGTCTCCGCGATCGAGCGCAAGGAGTCGCGCGGCGCGCAGTTCCGCCTCGATTACCCCGAGCGCGACGACGACGAGTGGCTCAAGCACATCAACGTCACGCGCGGCGACGACGGCGAGCCGGAGATCTCCTACTCGCCCGTCACGATCACCAAGTGGCAACCCGAAGTGAGGAAGTACTAGTCCGATGGCTGAATACACCCTGCGCCTGCGCCGCTACGACCCCGAATCCGGTGAGGCCGCCTACTGGGAGGAGCACACCGTCGAGCTCGAGCCGCACCGCTCGGTGCTCGAGGGGATCCTCCAGGCCAAGAACCGCCACGACGGTTCGATCGGCATCCGCTGCTCCTGCCGCGCGGCGATCTGCGGCTCCTGCGGCGTGCGCATCAACGGCCAGCCCGACCTCGCCTGCCACACGCATCTCGGGCGCGCCCAGAAGCACTCCAAGGACGGCGTCATCGAGGTCGAGCCGATGGGCAACATGCCCGTCATCAAGGATCTCATCGTCGACATGGAGGCCGTGCACTGGAAGAAGATCCGCCGCGTCACGCCGTGGCTGATCCCCAAGCAGCCGGTGCCCGAGCGCGAGTACATCGTGCCGCGCGAGAACATGGTCGACGTGACGCAGTCGATGGCCTGCATCCAGTGCGGCGCCTGCGTCTCGGACTGCCTCTCGATGGAGGTCGACCCGGAGTTCATCGGCCCCGCCGCGCTGGCCAAGGCCTACCGCTTCGTCGGCGACCCGCGCGACGACCAGCACCGCGAGCGGTTGGAGGATCTCGCCGAGGACCCCCACGGCATCTACGACTGCACGCACTGCTTTGCGTGCATCGACGCCTGCCCCAAGGGCGTGGCGCCGATGAGCCAGATCATGCGCCTGCGCCGCCTGGCGGGCAACGACTTCGAAATCGAAGATCGCAACAACGGCGAGCGCCACGAGGCGTCGTTCGTCTCGTTGGTCAAGCAGTACGGGCTGCTCAACGAGGCCGAGCTGTTGCCGCGCAGTTACGGAGGGGACTCGCCGTTGGCGAAGTTCAAGCCGTCGGCCGCGGCCGAGCTGGCGAGCTCGCTGCCCGTGATCGCCAAGGCGCTGCTGCGAGGCAAGGTAACCGCGGCGGCGGTGTTCAAGCCGCACAAGCTGGCCCCTTCGGATCGCAAGGCGGTCAAGCGCATCTACGACGAGGTCGAGGGCCGCGAGGAGCGCCTGGAGTTCAACATCTACATCTCCGGACGTGACGAGGACCTGACATGAAGGTCGCCTACTGGCCCGGCTGCGTCTCGCGCGGCTTCACCCCGGAGCTGCACGGCTCGATGGCGAAGGTCGCGCCGCTGCTCGACCTCGAGCTCGTGGCGCTGGACCGCGCCTCGTGCTGCGGCGCCGGCGTCATCGCCGAGCACAACCCCGAGCTTGCCGACACGCTGAACGCGCGCACGTTCGCCCTGGCCCAGCAGGCCGAGGGCACCGCGCTGATGATGAACATCTGCTCGACCTGCCAGGGCGCGCAGTCCGAGTGCCAGGAGCGCCTCGACGCCAGCGCCGAATACCGCGCGCAGATCAACACGACGCTCGCCGCCGAGGGCCTCTCCTACGAGAAGGGGCTGACGAACAAGAACTTCCTCTGGCTGCTGGTGGAGGAGATCGGTTTGGAGGACCTGCGGGCGCGGGTCGTGCGGCCGCTGACCGACCTGCGGGTCGGCCCGTTCTACGGCTGCTACATCGTGCGCCCGGTGGACCGGCTGGGGATCGACGACACGCACCCGCGCGAGTCCTACCTCGGGCAGGTCATCGAGGCCTTGGGCGGCACCGTCACCGACTACGCCGGCTCGCACAAGTGCTGCGGCTTTCCGATCATCACGATGAACAAGCAAGCCTCGTTGAAGCAGGCCGGCCGCCATCTCGGCGACGCCTCCGACGCGGGCGCCGACTGTCTCGTCACGCCGTGCCCGCTGTGTCACCTGAACCTCGACCTGCAGCAGCCGCTGGCCGAGAAGGTCGTCGGGCGCGACCTCGGGATGCCGGTGCTGCACCTGCCGCAGCTCGTCGGGCTGGCGCTCGGCCTGAAGCCCAACGAGCTCGGGCTGCAGCGCCACGTCGTGAAGCCCACATCGGTCATCGACTGGTCGACGTCGGTCGTCGGCCAGGTGGGCGATGGCGCCGCCGCCGGCGGATAGACGCACCGCGCTGGGAAGGATCGTCGACGCGCTGCGCCGGCGCCTGCGCAGACAGGGGCGAGGCGCGCCGCCGGCGACGGTGCCGGGGCTGGGCTCGGGTGAGGAGGCGGCGACCGCGGCGGCGGCGCGGCATGAGCCGGACCCGCCGGTCGCATCACAGCCGCCTGCCGAGCCCGGGCCGCCATCCGAGCCTGACGTCGAGCCCCAGCCGCCCGCAGAGCCCGCAGCACCGCAGGAGGCCGGCGCGCGGATCGATGCGGCGCGCGAGCGACTGCGGGCGAAGATCGAGCCGCCGCGCGACACCGACGACACCGACTGATGCTGCGCAGCGGGGGACCGAGAGGAAATCACACGATCGGTCCTATCCCCACTGCGCTGAGTGACCCCGGACGCAGAAAAGGGGCCCCCCTCTAAGGCCCCTTCTCCGTCGTACCCCTCTTCCGTCCCTTGGAAGTCTGTATCCCCTGTGCGCGCTCCTTGTGAATGCATGGTGGCCGATCGGCCGCGCGCGCTCTTCCCCCACCACGGGTGATCTTCGGGGGAGGCGCCTCACCCTCTCCGCGCGATCTGCCGATAGGAACCCGTATGGACGAGCGCGGCCCTGTCACGGTGCTGCTCGCACGGTTCGAGGATCTTGTGGGCGCCGGGCTGCGAAGCCTCATCGGCGAGGACCCGAGCCTGCGGGTGGTGGCCCACGACGTCGCGCTCGGCGACCTGCCGTCCGCGATCGCCCAGCACGTCCCCCGCGTCGCGCTCGTGAACTTCGGCACGCTGCGTTCGCCCACCGAGATCCGGCGCCTGAACGCCGCCAACCCGCACACGCGCCTCGTGGTGCTCGCCAACCACCCGACGCCGGGAGAGTGCGCCCAGCTGCTCGCCCTCGGCGCGACCGCCTGCCTCGGCAAGCGCGTCGAGGGCCGCGACGTCTTGAACACGATCCATCTCGCCTCACGCGGGCTGCACGTGCTGCCGCACGCGATGCCCGGAACCCCGGGCGCCCCGCTGCTGCCCGACGTCCTGACGCCGCGCGAGGCCGAGGTGCTCGACCAGCTGCAGCGCGGGCGTTCCAACGGGGAGATCGCGATCGCCCTCTCGGTCAGCGTCGAGACGGTGCGCACCCATGCGAGCAGCGTCTTTCGCAAGCTCGGCGTCAAGGGCCGGCGCGAGCTGGCCCGTGGCGCGGGTTACACGCGCTGACCGCTTCCGCGCGCTCGCGCGACGAGCGCCTCGAGGTTCGCCGGATACGCCTCGAACGCCGTTCCTCCTCGTGAGACACACGGACGTGCGGCGCCGTGCCGCGCGGTCCTTACGCGACTCGATCTAGCCGACCTCCTCCAGCGCGCTGAGCTGCTCGGACAGCGCGGAGTCGGGCCTGGACGGGACGAGAGTTTCTCGTCAGGCAAGTAGTCCGGTGACCCGAGCTGCTCCGTCGCGGGGAAGCTGTTAGGGTTGCCTTATTAGGCTGTCCTAAGTATCCGTTGCGGCGGCCTGCTGGGACCCATGTCTGTCGATCAAGGGGGATGACGATGTTGCGATGGATCGCCGCTACCGCGGCGAGTGGACTACTGCTGACCGGGTGCGGCTCGGAGGACGACGACACAGTCGCGCAGCCGGCGGCGGCGACCGCCTCGGTCGCGGCCGCTTCGACCTACACGCCGACCTCCGACGTCAGCGCCAACGCGGCGATCGGCAAGGACGTCGCCGCGATCCGGGCGCTGCTCGAGCCCGAGCCGGCCGGCGCGGAGCCCGACTACAAGGCCGCCGGCGTGATCTGGTCGAAGGGCAAGAACTCGGTCAAGAGTGACGGCACGAACCGCACGCTGGCGAGCTTCGTCGAGAAGCATCCCGTCGCGGAGCACGTCGACGCCGCGCTCGCGGGCAGCGGGATCGCCGAGGGGCTCAGCGACGAGCAGCGCGTCGAGATGGTCGACAAGGGCATGATCGTCACGCTGAAGGTCCACGCGCTCGACGAGTTCGGCGGCGCGAAGGAGAAGCTCGAGGCCGGCGAGCTCGATCCGAAGGAGGGCGCTGTGCACAACGTCGACGAGGTGTGGGCCTACTTCGACGCCGAGGGCGAGGGTGTCGTCGCGACCGCCGTCAAGCGCGCAAAGGACTTCGGCCTGGACGAGCACGAACTCGGCAACGATGTCATCTCCGCCGTCGAAAAGGCCCGCGACGCCGTCGAGGCCAAGGACGCTGCCGCGCTCGACGCCGCTGCCGAAGACGCCCGCGGAGCGATGAACCGGATCTTCGCGCTGGCGGTCAAGAAGTACGCCGTCGAGGCCGCCAAGGACGACGCGAAGGCCCGCTCGGAGGGGCTCGCCTTCTCCTGGGGCCTGATCGGCGAGCTCTCCGCCGACGACCAGGAGACGATCGAGGCGGCCTTCGCCGATGACGCGGGAGCCGACGCGGCGACGACCGTGGCCGAGACGCTCGACGGGGCAGCGAACAAGCTCGGGTTCGCGGGGCCGCTGCCGGAATATCCGGCGGCAGCCGGCTGAGCCGCTTGCACGCGCGTCCGCCGGTATCAGCCGGCGGGCGCGTCGCGTTGCGCGATGGCGAGCGTCTCCGCCGTTCGCGCGACGAGGGCGTGCGACTCCTTCGTGAGCTCGCGCCAGGTCGTCCTCAGCACGATGTAGCGGCCGCGCTGGAGTGCGGCCGTCTTGCGCCCGCGCTCGAACCCGCCCCTCGTCGCGTGGAACGCGTAGGAGTCGAACTCGAGCACGACGCGCTCACGTCGCCACAGCGCGTCGACCTCGAAGCCCTCGGCCTTGGCGTTGAACACCGGCTGCGGCAACTTCGCGGCGCGCATGAGCGCCACGACGCGCCGCTCCGCCCAGGAGCGGGTGAAGGCGGGCTCCTCCATCACCGCGCGGAGCGCACGGACGCCCGCCCGGCCACCGGCTCGCTCGATCGTGCCGGCAAGGTCGCGCTTGGTGATGAGGCGCTTGACCTGCGCCTGCTCGACCGCGTCGGCGAGCTCGCGCGGGGTGACGTGCGGCGCGATCTCCAGGAGAGCGCGAGCAGGCGCGCTGACCGGGATGCCCTGCACCTTGCGTCGCTCGGCCGCGGGCACCGGACTGTCGTGGGTGCGGATACCACGCACCCGCACGCGGCGGCCCGGGATGGTGACGTCGAGGGGACCCGGCGGGGTTGGGCGCAAGCCCTGCAATGCGGCCGACGCATCGTGCGTGAGCAGCGAATCTCCACCGCACACGAGCACTGCGGCCTGCGCTCGGGCCAGGAGGCGGAGGTCCGGAGGTCCCCAGAGGTAGACGCCGCGGTGGATGACGTGCAGCAGCCCGCGCTTGATCCGGTGGGCGACCGCGCCGCGGCCGACGCCCAGCACGCCGAGCTGCGCTGAGGTGATGACCCCGTGCTGTCGCGCCGCGACCAGCCCGATCAGCCGATCCACATGCACAACTGCCGGCTCGCGATCCTCTCGGCGGATCTCCGTCAGAACTGCATGGCATACGTGCAGGTGTGCCGGCGATCCGCAGCGAGACACGCGATCCGGCAGTTGCTCATGCGCGGGCACCCCCGCAGCATGCGCTCACCCCGCCGTGCAACGGTCCGCGGAGCGCGTGTTGGCACACGCCCGGCGCAGGTCTGTGACAAACGAAGCGCCTTACGCGGCAGAGGCGCGCGCGCCGACGAGGCCGCGCTCGAGCAGGACCTCGGCGAGCTGGACCGTGTTCAGGGCAGCGCCCTTGAGCAGGTTGTCGCCGACGACGAAGAAGTTCAGCGCGCGGGGGTTGGCGAGATCGCGGCGCACGCGGCCGACGGCGACCTCGTCACGGCCGGCGTACTCGAGCGGCGTCGGGACGTCGTCGACGACGAGGTTCGGGAAGGCGCGCAGCACTTCGAGCGCGCGCTCGAGATCCACCTCGCGGCCGAAGACCGCCCGCACGGCGACCCCATGGCCGACCATCACCGGCACGCGCACGCACGTCGGCGACACCGCCAGCTCGGGAATGCCCAGGATCTTGCGTGACTCGTCGCGCAGCTTGCGCTCCTCGTCGGTGTGATCGTCGTCGCCGAGCGTGCCGAGCAGCGGCACGACGTTGAACGCCAGCGTCGCGGCATGCACGGAGTGCGCCACCTTGCCGGCCGCCGCCGCGCCGTCGTCGCACAGCTGCGCGACATCCGACGCCAGGGGTGCGATCTGCGACGCCAGCTCGTCGATGCCCTTCTGCCCGGCGCCGCCCGCGGCCTGGTAGCTCGTGGCCACCATCTCGACGAGGTCGAACTCGTCGTGCAGCGCCTTCAGGGGCAGCATCGCGACCATCGTCGTGCAGTTGGGGTTGGCGACGACCCCGTTATGGGAGTCCAGCGCCTCGGGGTTGACCTCGGAGACGACCAGGGGCACCTCGTCGACCATCCGGAAGGCGCTGGAATTGTCGACCACCACTGCACCGGCGTCTACGAAGCGCTGCGCCCACTCGCGCGAGCGCGTCGCCCCGGCCGAGAACAGCGCGACGTCGAAGCCGCGGATCGTCTCGTCGTCGAGCGGCTGCACGACGAGCCCTCCGTCGAGCTGGCGTCCGACCGACCGCTGCGACGCGAACGGGACGACCTCCGACGCCGGAAAGGCGCGATCGCGCAGCAGGCGCAGCATCACGGTGCCGACCGCGCCGGTGGCGCCGACGACGGCGACCCGCAGGCCGCCGGAAGCAGCAGCAGTCATACGAATTCCCCGAACGGCCGCTCGGCGCGGATCGTGCCCTCGCCCGACAGCTCGAAGGCGGCGTGCAGCGCACGCACGGCGCCGGGCACGGCCTCGCCCGCGATGACGCAGGAGATCTTGATCGGCGAGGTCGAGATCATCTCGATGTTCACGCCCTCGGCCCCCAGCACCGTGAAGACCTTGGCGGCGACACCGGGATGGGACTTCATGCCGGCGCCGATGACCGAGACCTTGCCCATCGACTCGTCGCTCTGGATCTCCAGGCCGAGCTCCTCGGCGAGCGGGGCCAGAGCGATCCTCGCGTCGGCCAGGTCCGCGCGCGGCACGGTGAACGACATGTCCGCGCGAGCGCCCTCGGAGACCGGCTCGTTCTGGATGATCATGTCGATGTTCACGTGCGCGACGGCCAGCGACGTGGCGATCCGACCCGCGATGCCGGGACTGTCGGGTACGCCCTTGATCGTGACTCGAGCTTCCTCGTTGGAATGCGTGACGGCGGTGATGAGCGGTTGCTCCACGGTCTCCTCCTCTCCGACCACAACGGTACCCGGGTCATCCGTGAAGCTCGACCGGCAGTGGATTCGAACCCCGTGGTTGCGGGCGTACTCGACCGAGCGCAGCTGCAGAACGCCGGCACCGGAGGCCGACATCTCGAGCATCTCCTCGAAGGACACGACGGGCAGCTTGCGCGCGTCCGGGACGATCCGCGGGTCCGCGCTGAAGACGCCCGCGACGTCGGTGTAGATCTCGCAGATGTCCGCGCCGATCGCCGCCGCGAGCGCCACCGCGGTGGTGTCGGAACCGCCACGGCCGAGCGTCGTGACGTCCTTCGTCGTCGACACGCCCTGGAAGCCGGCGACGAGCACGATCGCGTCCTCGTCGAGACCCTGGCGTATTCGATCGGCGCGCACGTCTAGGATGCGCGCCTTCGTGTGTGACGTGTCCGTAACGATCCCCGCCTGTGATCCCGTGAGCGAGATCGCCCGGTGCCCAAGGTCGTTGATCGCCATCGCGCACAGCGCGCATGACTGGCGCTCGCCCGTCGACAGCAGCATGTCCATCTCCCGCGGGTCCGGGTGCGGCGAGATCTCCTGCGCATCGGCGATCAGCGCGTCGGTCGTCTTGCCGCGCGCGCTGAGCACGGCGACGACGCGGTTGCCCGCCTCGCGCTTGGCGACGATGCGCTCGGCGGCGCGCTTGATCCGCTCGGCATCAGCCACCGAGGTACCGCCGAACTTCATGACGACCGTGCCGGACATGAGCGAATCCGAGAGTAGTGGGTCTCGCGTGAACGTTGTGCGTGAAACGCCGGGATGCCGGCGCCGCCAGGCAAGGACGCAGGACCGAAGGTGTGCCCCCGGCACATCGAGCGTCCGAGGACGCCGCCTGGCGGTGATCGGCGCCCGACGTTTCGCGTGCAACGTTTGCGCGGGGCCCACTGGCTGGTGCGAATGAGCAAGCTCCCGCCACAGGCCCGCCTCGCCGCGGTCGTCGTTGCCGTCGCGCTCGTGCTGGGCGGCGCGATCTACGCGATCTTCCTGCGCGGCGGCGACGACGAGCCCGCCGTCCAGGCCGGCTCGCGCTTCGGCGGCGAGGGCGGGGGCGCCAGCGGGGCGCCGCTCAGCTCGTCGGAGCTTCGTGCCGCCGGCGGGGCGCGCAGCGGCTCGGACCCCGCGCCGCCGAGCGAGGAAGAGATCCGCCGTTCGCCCGGCGCCGCTGCCGCGGGCCTGTTCCTGATCGGCTTTCGCGGGACGTTGCGCGACACACCGTTTCTCGAGCGGCTGGCCGCGGTCCCCTACGGGGGCCTCCTGCTGACCGAGAACAACTACGAGCAGCCCCAGCAGCTCTCCGGACTGACCTCCAAGCTCCAGGAGGTCGCGCGCAAGGCCGGGCATCCCGCGCCGATCGTGGCCGCCCAGCAGGAGGGCGGCGACTTCAACGCCTTCGGCAACCTCGCCCCTGACGGGCAGGTCGACGTCGGCGAGGGCAGCCGCGAGGCGATCGCCAGCAGCGCCAGGACGACGGCCGAGCAGCTCAAGGCGCTCGGCGTCGGGCTGAACCTCGCGCCCAACGCGGACGTCGCGGTGGCGGGCGGGCCGGGCCAGGGCAGGGCGTTCTCCGATTCGGCGGCCAAGGTTTCGAGCGCGGTCAAGGCGACCGTCCGCGAGTACAACGAGGTCGGCGTGGCGGCGGCCGTCGGCCCGTTCCCCGGAACCGGCGCGGCATCGCAGGACCCGGACGCCGGCCCGGCGCCGGTCGGGCTCTCGCTCGAGGAGCTGCGCGACGGCGACCTCAAGCCGTTCGAGGCCGTGGCCGGCGGCGACGATCGGGCGCCGGCGATGCAGATGTCCAACGCGATCTACGTCGCGTTCGACGGCGTGACGCCGGCCACGCTGTCGGCCGCGGCCGTCAAGGAGCTGCGCGACCGCCTGGACTTCGGCGGCGCGATCCTCTCCGCCGACCTCGTCGCGACGACCGCGACGGCGGGCGGCACGGTGGGCGAGGCGGCGGTCGACGCCCTCAAGGCCGGCGTCGACATGCTGGTCATCCCGGGCGGCCGCGCGCAGCAGGACCAGGCCTTGCGCGCCGTCGTCGAGGCCGTGCGCTCGGGCGACCTCTCGACGGCTCGTGTCCGCGGTGCGCTCGAGCGGATCGCCGCGCTGCGCCGGTTCACCCGCGAGGCACGCGAGCCGGTCCGCGCCGAGGGCTGAGCGCCAGCGTCCGAGGCCCGGGGCCGGGGGCCCAGGGCCCGGGGCGGGTCTACAGCCGCCGACGCCCCGCGAACGCCTTGCCCAGCGTGACCTCGTCGGCGTACTCGAGGTCCCCGCCGACCGGCAGCCCGCTGGCCAGGCGCGTGACGATGACATCCGGCGAGCGCTCGCGCAGCGTGTCGGCGATGTGCAGCGCGGTGGCCTCGCCGGTGGTCGTGGAGTTCGTGGCGAGCACGACCTCGCGGATCGGCTCGTCCGGGTTGCTCACCCGCCGGTAGAGCTCGGCGATCTTCAGGTCGTCGGGATCGACCCCGTCGATCGGCGACAGCGCGCCGCCGAGCACGTGGTAGCGGCCCGAGAACTCGTGCGTGCGCTCCACCGGGATGACGTCGCCCGCCTCCTCCACGACGCAGATCACGCCCGCGTCGCGCCGCTCGTCCGAGCAGATCCGGCAGCGCGGGCCGTCGGCGAAGTTGAAGCAGACCTCACAGAGGGTGATGCGCTCCTTGACCTCGCGAATCGACTCGGCGAGCGCGGCGGCGTCCTGCGGCGAGGCGCGCAGGATGTGCAGCGCCAGGCGCTGGGCCGTGCGCGCGCCGACCCCCGGCAGCTTGCCGAGCTCGGTGATCAGCCGGTGGATCGGGGGGGCGTACAAAGGCGGTGGGGCGCCTAGAGCCCCAGGCCGCCGAGCGCGCCGAGGTCCATCCCGCCGGTGAGGCCGCCCATCCGCGTCGCGGCGAGCTCCTGGGCCTGGCGGATCGCCTCGTTGACGGCGGCGAGGACCATGTCCTGCAGTAGCTCGGGATCCTCGGGATCGATCGCGTCGGGCGCGATGACGATGTCCTTGACCTGCAGGTCGCCGGTGATCGTGACGGTCACCATTCCACCACCGGCCGATGCCTGGATCGTCTCGTTGGCGAGGGCCTCCTGGGCCTTCATCATGTCCGCCTGCATCTTCTGGACCTGCTTCATCATCTGGTTCATGTTCGGCTGCGCCATCAGCTTGCCTCGCTCTCTGGGTGGATCTCCTCGGCATCGAACTCTGCCACGAAGCGCTCGACCCACTCGCTGTCGGTCGGGGCGGGCGGCGGCTCGTCGGCGATAGCGGCCCGCTCGCCGAGCACGTAGGCGACCTGCGGCTTGGCAGCGCCGGTGAGAGTGCGGATCGCCTCCGCGACGCAGGCACGGTCCTCGTCGCTGTCGGCCTTGCGCATGTTGTATGCGACGCTCTCGGCGGTGGGCGAGAAGGCGACCGTGACCTGGGCGCCCTCGACGGCGACCGGCTGCGTGTCGGCGAGCCGGTGCGCACAGAGCGTGTTGCCTGAGCTCAGAAGCTCGTCGATGATCGCCGGCCAGACCGCGCGCAGGCTCACCAGGTCGAGCCCGGCCGGCGCCGCGACCGCGACGGCAGCCGGCTGGCTCGGCGGCTGTGGCGCCTCGGGTGACGGCCGGGGCGGCGTGGGCGCCTCCGGGCCCGGCACCGGCTGGGTCGGCGGCGACGAGGACTCGGCGATCGGCATGGGCGCGGGAACGGGTGGCGCGCAAGCAGATTGCGCGGGCGCCGGCACGCTCGCCGCAGCCGCCAGGGCATGGGTCGCATCGGGCGCGACGACCGCACCACGCAACGCCGCCTCCAGCCGCTCGATGCGCTGCAGCAGCGCCTGCGTGGACGGATCGATCGCCGGCGCGGCGGCCTTCACGAGCGCGAGCTCGAGCTGCGTGCGCGCGTCCGAGCCGTTCTTCGTGGCGTCCATCGCCGCCGCCAGCAGATCCAGCAGGCGGGCCACCGCGCCCGTGCCGATACGCGACGCCTGCTCCTCGAGCCGGGCATCGCGGTCGGGCGTGATCCGCAGCTCGACCGGGACGTCACCGAGGGTCTGGACGATCATGAGATCGCGGGCGTGCGCCTCGAGGTCGCGCACGAAGCCGAGCGCGTCGCGGCCGGACTGCGTCAGGCGCGCCGCCGCCAGCAGCGCCGCGCGCGAATCGCCGGCGGCGATCGCGTCGAACGCCGCGAAGAGCAGCTCCGCGTCGGCCACGCCGAGCACCGCGAGCACATCCTCGGTGGCGATGCGCAGCGACGCTCCGGAGGCGTCCTCGGGATCCGTGCCGGCGTACGTGACGAGCTGCTCGAGCGTACCGAGCGCGTCGCGGAAGGAGCCGGTGGCATGGCGCGCGAGCAGGACGATCGCGTCGGGTGCGATGGCGATCTGCTCGGCGTCGGCGACGCGCTTGACGACCGCGGCGAGCTGCTCGACCGTCGGCCGCGCGAAGTCGAAGCGATGGCAGCGGTCGACGACCGTCGGCAGCACTTTGGACGCCTCGGTCGTGGCGAGCACGAAGACGGTGTTCGGCGGCGGCTCCTCGAGCGTCTTGAGAAACGCGTTCCACGCCTGGGTGGAGAGCATGTGCGCCTCGTCGAGGATGTAGACCTTGTGGCGGCCCGAGACCGGCGCGTAGACGACGCTTTCGCGCAGGTCGCGGATGTCGTCGACCGAGTTGTTGGAGGCGGCGTCCATCTCGATCACGTCCAGCGAGTTCGCCGAGGCGATCGAGACGCACGAGTCACAGGCCCCGCAGGGCTCCACCGTCGGCCCATGCTCGCAGTTCAGGCAGGCCGCGAGGATCTTCGCCATCGACGTCTTGCCGGTTCCGCGCGAGCCGACGAAGAGGTACGCGTGGTGGACCTTGTCCTGCGTGACGGCGTTGCGCAGCGTGCGCACGACGTGGTCCTGACCGACGACATCGGCGAACGTGCGCGGCCGATGGCGGCGGTAGAGCGAGGGGGCCTCGGGCACTCCTGCGAGGATAGCTTCGCAAGCGGCCGGGCCACGACGGCTGCGACGAAATCAGACCGGACTCAAGTCA
Organism: Solirubrobacterales bacterium; assembly: GCA_038233375.1. Lineage (GTDB taxonomy): Bacteria > Actinomycetota > Thermoleophilia > Solirubrobacterales > Solirubrobacteraceae > CADCVQ01. The sequence goes on along the minus strand of JBBSMC010000045.1, from coordinate 10,646 downwards.
GCGGATAGCGTCTCGCCCGATGGCCCGCCTTCGCTTCGTGGCCGGCGTGCTCGTCGGCGCCGTCGCGCTGCGGCTGCTGGCCGGCCCCGGGCTCGTGAACTACGACACGCTCTACACGCTCGTGTGGGGCCGCCAGCTCGCGCACGGTGCGCTGCCCGACCTCGAGGTGGCGATCGCGCCGACGCCGCATCCGCTGGCCAACCTCGCCGCGACGCTGCTCTCACCGCTCAGCTCGATCGAGACCGACGGGCTGCACGGCGAGCTCGCCGCCGCCGCCGTGATCGGCTTGGCCTACGTCTCGCTGGCCCTGCTGGGCTGGGTCGTCTTCGCGCTCGGCCGCGCGTGGTTCAACACCGCCGCCGGCGTGCTCGCGGCCGCGATCATCCTGACGCGCGTTCCCGTGCTCGACTTCGGGGCGCGCGCGTACGTCGACATCCCGTTCATCGTGCTCGTCCTCGGCGCCCTGCTCGTCGAGACGCGCCGCCCGCGCGCCGGCGTTGCGGTCCTCGCGCTGCTCGCACTGGCGGGCCTGATCCGACCGGAAGCGTGGCTCTTCAGCGCGGCGTACCTGCTGTGGCTGCTGTGGCCGGGGCTGAACGCGGCGATCCGCGGCGGCGGCCCGCAGCGCTCGGCGGCCGCACTCGACGCGGCGCCGCTCGTCGCGCTGGCCGCCGGCGGCCCGCTGCTGTGGGCGCTGCACGACCTGCTGCTGACCGGCGACGCGCTGCACTCGCTGACCGGCACGCGCGACAACGCGGCGCTGCTCGGGCGCGTGACGGGGATCGAGAACGTTGCGCAGACCGTGCCGCGGCGGCTGGGCGAGATCCTGCGCGAGCCCGTGCTGCTGGCCGCGGCCGGCGGCGGCCTGCTCGCCCTCGCCTGGCGGCGTGACCGGCGCGTCCGCCTCGGCGCGGGGGCCGGCCTCGTCGCGCTCGCGGCGTTCTGCGTGCTGGCGGCGGCCGGGCTGCCGATCATCACGCGCTACCTGCTGCTGATCGGGACGCTGCTGGCGATCTTCGCCGGCGCCGGCGTCTTCGGCTGGCTGGACCTCCTGCCGGGGCGCGAGCGCACCTGGTGGGCGCGCTTCGGGCTCGTCGCGCTGCTCGCGGTCATCGTGTACATCCCCAGCCAGGCGCAGCGGATCGACCGCCTCGGCAACGCCCTGGCCAAGCAGGAGGCGATCCAGGACGAGCTCGGGGAGCTCGTCGCGGGCAAGCGGCTGAGCCATCCGATCGCCGTCGCGAACCGGCGGCCGATCCCGCTCCTGGCCCTGTGGCTCAAGCTCGACCCGCGCGAGATCGTCGACGCGCAGGACGGCCTGCCGCCGGGCGGCAGCTACATCGCCCCGGCGAGCGCACAGGTGGCGCGCGACTACATCCTCGACCGCCGCGACCGCGATCGGCGGATCCCGCGGCCCGGCCCGGCCTTCACGCTGCGCGAGGAGAACGCGGCGTGGCGCTGGTACGAGCGACCCGGCGCCGTGACCGGTAGCCACGCGCCGTGATCACCGTCAGAATTCGCGCAAGCGCACGGCAGAACGGATAATCAGGCTCCTCGTGCCGCGGCTGCGCCTCATCCTCGTCGCTCTCGCGGCGCTGCTCGTTCCGGTGCAGGCCGCCACGGCCGCGCCGCAGGCGCGGGTCATCAACGGTCATCTGCCCAGCCAGGAATGGCCGGCGCAGGTCTCCGTGCGCCACGTCGTCTCCAGCGAGAGGACGAGCTGCGGCGGGACGTTGATCAGCGCCCGCTGGGTCGCCACGGCCGCCCACTGCGTGACCCGCAACGGCATTGCCGTGCCGCCGAGCGTCTTCGCGCTGCGGATCGGCAGCACGAGCCGTACGACCGGCGGCGTCACCGCGACGGTCGATTCGGTCATCCGCCATCCGAGCTTCGCCGACGACGGCAGATCGCCCAACTACGACATCGCGCTCCTGCACATCGTCCAGACACCGCCGCAGGAGCCGCTGCGGCTCGTCGGCAGCAGCGCCGCCGAGACGCTGCTTTGGCTGCCGGGAACACAGGCGACCGTCCTCGGCTGGGGCGGCGTCGACCAGAAGATGCCCCAGCCGACGCAGTCCGACACGCAGCTGCGCGAAGCCCAGGTGCCGATCATCTCCGACGCGACGTGCGCGGGCCCGGAGCCCAACTGGGGCGCGGATTTCGACCCCGCCACGATGGTCTGCGCCGGCGGCACGACCGTCGACACGTGCTCGGGCGACTCCGGCGGGCCGATCATGGTCCCGCGACTCGGCGGCTTCTCGCTACTCGGGATCACGTCATGGGGCAACGATCCCTGCGGTGTGCAGGGCATTCCCGGCGTCTACGCGAGCCTCGGCGACCCGATCCTTGACACCTGGGTGCGCAACATAGTCCCGACGATCGGCTTCACCACCAGCCCGGCGGTGCCGCTCGCCGGCGCTCCGGTCACCTTCACCGCCACTCCCGGGACCCCCGGCGGCGCCCCCTCCGTCCTGTGGGACACCGACGGCGACGGCAACTTCGACGACGCCGCCGGGCCGAGCGTGAGCATGACCTTCCCCGCCCCGGGCGCCTACGACGTCGCCGTCCGCGCGGACTACCCTGAGACCGGCGACCGCTCGGCGATCGCCCGCGACCCGGTCGCCGTGGCCGCTCCCCCACCCCCGCCACCGCCACCGCCGCCGCCGCCGCCGCCGCCGCCGCCACCGCCGCCACCGCCGTTTGCGGCCAAGCTCGAGATCCTGCGGGCGAGCGTCTTGCGCGCCGATCGCCGTCTGAGCGTGCTCGCGCCGATCACCGGCCGTGCGTCGGGCGTGGTCCGGGCGGCGTTCCGGGCGGCCGGGCGCACCGTGCGCTTCGACACGACGATCGACGCCCGCAACCGGCGCGTGCGCATCGACCGTCCGATCGCCCCCGCCCAGGCGAAGCTCGGCACGGGCATCCTGACGCTGACCTACCCCGGCGACGCGGACACCCAGCCACAGGAGGTGCGCCTGCGCGCCGCGTCCCGCGTGGCCGCGCTGGAGGCCGGGCGCCCGCGAATCACCAACGGCCGCCTCGTCGCCGGCGGCGAGATCAGCCGCCGGGCCCGCGGCGTCGTTCGCCTGCAGCTGCTGTTCGAGCCGGCGGGAGCGCCGACCCGGACGGTCGAGTACACCGCGCGGATCGCCAACGGCCGCTATCGCTTCAACGTCGCGCTTCCCGCTGACGTGCGGACACAGATCGCCCAGCGCCAGGGCGTCGTGCATTCGTACACGTTGTTCACCGGCTACTTCGCCACCCGCATCCGTGGCGAGATGCGCTCTCTTCAGGTCCTCGGGACACGCTGAGCGCGACCGGTGCGGCCGTCTCGCCTGATCCTCGTCGTGCTCGCGGCACTTCTCGCCACCGCGCAGGGTGCAGCGGCGCCGCGGCCACGGATCATCGGCGGGGTCGATGCGGCTCCCGGAGCCTGGCCCGCGCAGGTGTCGGTGCGGATCAACCCGGGCGGCGGCGTGACGAGCAGCTGCGGCGGCACCCGCCGGCACGCCTTCGGTCACGTGGGACACAACGGCGACAGCGCCACCCTCACGCTGAAGCTCACCAAGCGCGCCAAGGCCGCGCTGCGCAACCGCGCTCGCGCCACGATCTCAGTTGTCACTACGCTCAAGGCGGGCAGCGTGACGCTGCCGGGCAAGGCCCCCGTGTCCGTGCGCCGCTGAGCTGCGCGACGCACGGGCGGGGGAAGAAATGGACCGTGCACCCTCCTCCGAGAGACGGTCTCCGGGCGCCTTCGCCTGTGATGGCTCCGGCCGGGCACTCCCGCTGCGCATGACGGTTACCGCTTAAGGCTGCTTCCTTCCGGACCTGACCTGATTCACGGGCCGACACCGCGCGGGACCCGGGCCATCAGCACCACCACAGGCGGGCTGACCCCGAAGGCCGTACTCCCTCGAGAGGGGATTCAGCCTCGCTATAGCGGATTACGAGCGACAGGGCACCGCTAATTCCCCGCCTAGCACGGTCCGCTCCGCAGTCTATCTCGCGTAGGGTGCGCGTCCGTGGACCGCAAGACCGCTCTCTGGTGCCTGACCGTCTTCTTCGGCGCGTCGGTCACCTTCCAAGCCCTGAGGTCGGCGACCGAGACCAGCTCGGACGCGGTCCAGCTCGCTGTGCAGGCGGCCGCGCTCGCGGTCATGATCGTCGCCGTCGTGCTGATCGTCCGCAAGCGCAGCAAGTCGAAATAGCCACGGCGGAGGCTTGACAGGAGGTGTGAGTGAGTGCATACTCACATCTGTCCATGGCCCCGCCCCGAACCCTTTCCACCGCCGAGGAGCGCCGCGAGGAGATCCTCCAGGCCGCCGAGCGCGTCTTCGCCCCCCGCGGCCTGCACGGTACGCCGACGATGGAGATCGCCAAGGCCGCCGGCATCTCCCAGGCCTACCTGTTTCGCCTGTTTCCCACGAAGGCCGAGCTGTTCATGGCGCTCGTCGAGCGCTGCAACGCCCGCGTCCTGCACACGTTCGAAGAGGCGGCCGCGGCAGCGCGCGCGGCCGGCGAGCCGGTCATGGCCGCGATGGGGATGGCCTACGTCGGGCTGCTCGCCGACCGTGACCTGCTGCTCAACCAGATCAACGCCCACGCCGCCTGCGACGACCCGGCGATCCGTGACCAGATGCGGCGCGGGTTCGCCCAGCTCGTCGATCTCGTCGAGCGCGAGACCGGCGCCGGCGCCGAGGAGGTCCGCGGCTTCTTCGCCCAGGGGATGCTGCTCAACGTCCTGGCGGCGATGCAGGCCGAGGACGTCGACGAGCACTGGGCCCAGGTCCTACTCAAGCCCGCGGTCAGCTGACGAGCTGCGCGAAACGGCCGGCGTCGATGTTCGCGCCCGACAGGACGACCCCGACGCGCAGACCGGCGGCGGGGATCGTCCCGGCCAGCAGCGCCGCCAGGCCGCTCGCGCCGCTCGGCTCGGCGACCACCTTGCAGCGTTCGAAGAGAAAGCGCATCGCCGCGACGATCTCCTCGTCGCAGACCGTGACGACGTCGTCGACGAGCGTGTCGATGATCGGCCAGTTCAGCTCCCCCGGCGTGGGGAGCTGCTGGCCGTCGGCGATCGTCTTGCCGACCGTGACGCGCTCGCGGCGCCCGGACGCCTTCGAGCGCACGACGTCGTCGCTGGCCTGCGGCTCGACGCCCACGACGCGCGTGGCCGGTGAGAGCGCGGCCGCCACGATTGCGCTGCCACTGATCAACCCGCCGCCGCCGACGGGCACGACGAGCAGATCGAGCTCGCCCGCATCCTCGAAGAGCTCGAGGGCCGCGGTGCCGGCGCCGGCGATGACGCCCGCGTCGTCGTAGGGGTGGACGAGCTCGAGGCCGCGGTCGGCGGCCAGCTGCGCCTGCAGCGCGGAGCGGTCGTCGGTGTAGCGGTCGAAGCCGATGACCTCGGCGCCGTAGCCCTCGGTGGCGGCGCGCTTGGCGGCGGGTGCGTCGTGCGGCATGAGGATCGTGGCATGCGTCCCGCACAGGCGGGCCGAGAGCGCCAGGGCCTGCGCGTGGTTGCCCGAGGAGGCCGCGCAGACGCCGGCGACCGAGCCGCCTTCGGTGAGCGTCGCGACCGTGGTGTAGGCGCCGCGGAACTTGAACGCGCCGACGCGCTGCAGGCCCTCGGCCTTGAGCGCGACCCGCGCGTCGAGCAGGTCATCCAGCGTGCGCGAACGCACGACCGGCGTGCGGTGTGCGACACCCGCCAGGCGAGCCGCCGCCCACCGCACGTCGTCGATCCGCGGCGAGGTCGGCATCGCCTCCCGCCGTCAGCGCGCGACGCGCAGGATCGTGTTCGCGGTGCGGCCATCCCTGGCGCGCCGCAGGCGGCTGACGTACGCCTCGGTGGGCGAGAGCGCGGTACTCCACAGCGTCACCGTGACGCCCTGCGGCGCGCGCTCGGGCAGCGTGGGCGCCCTGCCGCCGGGATAGCCGGCGCCGTGGCGCGCACGTCCGCGCTCCCGGGCGGCGTCGCGCCGCACGACCGGATGCATCGAGAACAGCCTGCGGTCGACGGTGCGGCGTTCACGCCGCGGCCCGATGACGAGCTCCTGGCGCTGGAACGTGGAGCGCACGTAGAGCAGCGAGCCGCCCTGCGCGGACGGGTTGAGCAGCTGCGCGCCGTCGCGGCCGGTGCGCAGCCGCGTGCGCCGCCGCGTCGGCAGGTGGATATCCTCGATCCTGCTGCTGCCGGCGCGCAGGGCGAAGTGGTAGACGACGCGGTCGCCGTCGATCGACGGCCGCCCGATGCGGTTGGGGGCGCGCACGCGGCGAATGTCGGTGAGCGGCGCCCCGGCGACGCTCATGTCGAGCACCCGCAGCACGTCGCCGCCCCGCTCGCGTGCGCGCCATACGAGCCAGCGCGACGAGACCGCGGGCTCCTCGGCGCCGGGCGCGGCGACGCGCAGCCGCACAGCGAGCGTCGCCCGGTCGGCGACGACGAGCGTCTCCCCTTCGCGCCAGACGACGTTGCCGGGTCCGAGCGCCGGGTCGGCGCCGGGCAGCTCCGCCGCCGACCCGTCGGCGCGCTGGAGGATCCCGGCCGGCACGCCCGGCACCTGCCACGCGACGGCGCCGGCGCTCGCGGTGGGATCGGTCCCGTTGTCGGTCAGCAGGCTCTCGGTCGCCGCCGTCGCGGGGACGCCGCCGAGCAGCAGCACGAGCGCGGCGGCGCTGAGCGCGAGCGCGCCGGCGGCGCGGATCGCGCGCAGAACGCTCGGCCGCTCGGCCATCGCCGCGGCGACGTCGATCCCGCGGGCGGTCTCCTGCAGCGGCGCGAGCACGACGACCGGCCCGATCCGCCCGGCCGCGAAGGCGAGCCCGACAACGAGCCCGGCGGTGGCGTCGCCGAGGACGAGACAGGCGGCGGCGAGCGCGTAGACGGCGAAGGAGAGCACGAACGTCGTGAAGCCGAGCCCGAGCAGCACGCCGTAGAGGCCGGCGGCGAGCGGGACCGGCAGCACGCGTCGCCACGCCTCGGGCACCTGGCGGCGCACCTGCGGGACGATGCGCCGGCCGGCCGCGTCGCCCACGGCGCCCGCCAGCAACAGCGCCGCCGCGATCGCGACGGCGGCGCCGTGGCCGGCGCCGAGCAGCCCGCCCAGCAGTGCGAGGCCGCCGAACGTCACCACGCCGCCGAGCAGCGCGCCGGCGGCGAACGTCGCGCAGGCGACGACCGTCGTGCGCATTCGCTGCGCGTAGCCGTGCGGCGCCAGCGTGTCGACCATCGAGAAGCCGCACGGAGACCAGGCCCCGGCCAGGCCGGCGATCAGGGCCGCGGCGGCGAGCGCGATCAGCACGGGACGTTCGTCTGGAAGTACATGACGCAGAAGACCTTGCGCTTGGCGTAGCAGTAGCCGCGCAGCCCGCGGTCACCGTTGATCCGCCGCGGGCTCGTCGTGCAGCAGTCGATGAGCTTGCGCACGCGCCCGTCGCAGCAGCGATACCAGGCGCCGTCGGTGCGCACCTCGATCCTGTAGCGCTTGCCGGCGGCGGTGCAGATGCGACGGCGGCGCGCGGGCGGCTGCGGCCGTCCGTCGGGATCGAGCATCGGCGTGCCGTCCTCCTCGATCGGGGCGCCGTCGGCGTCGACGAGGCGGCCGAGGTCGTCGACCGGCCTGCCGTCGCGGGCGCGCAGCGGAAAGCCGTGGCGGTCGATGCGCGGCAGGCCGGTCGGGTGCGGGCAGCCGTCGGTGGTGTAGATGTGACCGCAGAAGTGGAAGGCCTCGGCGTCGCCGGGCGCGACGAGCGCGCCGGTGAGGCGGCCGGCGGTGATCACGGCGACGGCGGCGCCGGCGGTGGCGAGGAAACCACGGCGCGAACTGCCGGTGGGATGCGCCTCGTGAGCCATAGGAGGTGCGGGCGCAGGCGCCGCGCCGAACACCGAGGCGAGCTGGGCGCGGGTGTTGACGGTGCCCTTCGCCAGGACGGTGCCGTCGGCGGCGAGTGCCACCGCGTAGGGCGCGCCGGGGACGTTCGCGCTCGCCCATGCCTCGGCGTCGGCGACCTCGTCGAACACGCTCGCGCCGCCGCGCTCGGCCTGCGGTACGAGCGTGCGGCACAGCCGGCAGCCGGGCGCGGTGAACAGCGCGAACCGCACCCCGTGGCCGAGCGCCGGAGCGCTCCCGAGTGGCGGGCCCTCGCCGTCGACGTCGAGCGCGCCGGTGGGCCGGGCCCCGCGCGCGCGCGCGACGATCACCGCGGCGAACGAGATCGCCAGGAGCGCCGGCAGCAGCGGCGGCGGCTGGCGCGCGCCCCAGCCGACCGCGAGGCCCGCGGCCGTGGTTGCGAGCAGCGCCGTGCGGGCCACCGAGCCCCACGAGATCTGGCCGCGCGCGCCGAAGCAGCCGCACGGGGCGCCCGCGCGGCCGGCGGCGATCGCGCCCGCCTGCGCGAACGCGAAGCCGCCGAGCACCGCCGCCGCCGCGGCGGGCGCCCACGGCACGGCGGCGAGCAGAGCGACGGCAAGACCGGCTTCGAGCAGCACGAGCGCGATCCACGCGTGGCGCGCGGGGGCGCCGCGCAGCCCGAAGGTCTCGGCCGCGACCGCGGTCGCGGTGGGATCGGCGAGCTTCAGCGCCGCGGCTGCGAGGAGCGTCGCGCCGAGAAGCGCGACGAGGAGGGCACTGAGCAGCACGACGCGGGCGAACCTAACGCATCGGCCTCGTGCGAGCGCCACCGCGCGCTTTGCGCTTTCCCCGCAACGGTCTAGGATTGGCAGTGGATGTTCACTCGCCTTCACACCGTCGTCAGTCACGCCGCGGACGTCTGATCACGCGCCCGGGGCAGCGCCCGGGCACCGACGCCGCACCAGCGCCACCGGCGAACTCGTGGAGGGCCCCACTTTGCATGCCCCATCCGCCGCCATCGGGCGGCGACCAGATCTCGCCGCCGAGCTCGCGCAGTTCGGCGACGGCACGTACACGGGCGCCCGCGTGCTCGCCCAGCACCGCGGTCGCTGGCTCGTCTGCGACGGCACCGATGCGCCACCGCGGCTCGTCGCCGCGCGCGGGCGCATGCGTGCCGCGAGCGAGCGCACGCCGACGACCGGCGACTGGGTCGCCCTCGACGGCGACGGCGTCATCGCCGCCGTGCTCGAGCGGCGCGGTACCGTCGTGCGCCGCGCGGCGGGTTCGCCGGTCACCGGCCAGGTGCTCGCGGCGAACGTCGAGCTCGTGCTCGTCGTGGAGCCTTTCCCCGAGCCCAACGAACGCCGCTGCGAGCGGATCGTCGCGCTGGCTGCTGCCGGCGGCGTGCCGGCCGCGCTCGTGCTGACGAAGGCCGACCTCGATCCCGACGGCGGCGTCTCGGCGCGGACGATGGCGCGCAGCCTCGGCCTCGCCGACGGCATCGCGGTGACCGTCCACGACGAGGACTCGATCGTGCCGCTCGCGACGCTGCTCGAGCCGCAGACGACGAGCGTCCTGCTCGGGCCGTCGGGCGCGGGCAAGTCGACGCTCGTCAACGCATTGCTCGGCATCGAGCGCCAGGCGATCGGCGCCGTCAGCGAGCACAACGGCGGGCGCGGGCGCCACACGACGGTGACGCGCGACCTGCTGACGCTGCCCAGCGGCGCGCTGCTGATCGACACGCCGGGGATCCGCGAGGCCGGCCTGTGGGACGGCGGCGGCGTCGACGAGTCGTTCGCCGACATCGAGCAGCTCGCGGCGCAGTGCCGGTTCTCCAACTGCCAGCACAACGGCGAGCCGGGCTGCGCGGTGCGCGCCGAGGGCGATCCCGCGCGGATCGCGGCGTGGCAGAAGCTCGAGCGCGAGCAGAAGTGGATCGACGACCGCCGTGCCGCCACCGCCGCCCGCGAGCGGCTCGGGCGCAGCTACAACCGGATTCAGCGCGAGGCGCGGCGGACGAAGACCGGCCGCTGATCGGCGGCGACCCCTCGCCGGCTCGCTGCCTCGCTCAGGCGAGTGGCGCCTTAATCGGTCTCAGCCCGCGAAAGGCGCCACTCGATGCTCAGCTGCCGCCGGCGCTGCCGTGCATCAGGTCGAGGCAGACGACGCAGTACGGCCACGGCGGATTCCACGGCCAGCCCGTGACGTCCTTGCCGCACAACGCCGTGTCCGGATCCTCCTCGGTCACGATGTGGCAGATCTCCTCGCCGTGGTTCGTCGGGCCGTCGACGCGGCGTTCCTTTGGCACCGTCGGAGACATGGTTCGAACCGCAGGGTGCCACGGCCGCGGCCGTCCCGCCAGTACTCCGGCCCGCGTCTCCTACAATCCGCGGTCCTGAGGGCGCGTAGCTCAGTGGGAGAGCGCTCGCTTCACACGCGAGAGGTCGCAGGTTCGAAACCCGCCGCGCCCATGACGACAAGTCGCTGCAAATCAGAAGGTTTGCAGCGGCTGGGCTCTGGTGCCAGCGGACCCCAAAGTAGCTCGATGGCCTATTCGATGGCCTAAACCGCATCGCGAAGCATGATATCCGCGGCCCGGACGCCGCGACCGTCGGCGCGGTGATGCGGTGGCCTTGCCGCAGGGCCACCTCAAACGGGCTATCGGGTCGTGTAGTGCCCTTGGGTGACCGCGACGGTCTTCGGGCTGCCGCCGCTGCACGGGTCGATCGTGGCGGCGAAGCGGGGCAGCGAGAACCTCTGGGTGTCACCGAGCGTGATGGTGAAGGCGTACTG
>JBBSMC010000044.1:0-27711 GCA_038233375.1 Solirubrobacterales bacterium | reverse complement strand
GTCGCGCCCGCGGCGATCAGCACGACCATCGTCTCGCCGATGGCCCGCGAGATGCCCAGCACGAACGAGGCGACGATGCCCGACAGGGCGGCCGGGATCACCACGCGCGTGGCGACCTGCAGGCGCGTGGCGCCGAGGGCATGGGCGCCCTCGCGGAGGCCCGATGGAACCGAGCGCATGGCGTCGTCGGAGATCGAAGCGATGATCGGCACGATCATCAGGCCGAGGACGAGCCCGGCCGCGCCGGCGCTGAAGATCCCGGGACCATCGCCAAGGAACCCTGGCCACAGGTCGCGGATGATCGGGGTGATGAAGGTCAGGGCGAAGAAGCCGAAGGCGACCGTCGGGACGCCGGCGAGCACCTCGAGGGCCGGCTTGAGCAGACCACGAACGCGGTGGCTGGCGTACTCGGCTAGGTAGACGGCGGCGCCGAGACCTAGGGGGATGCCGGCCAGGATCGCCCACAGCGTCACGTTCAGCGTGCCGACGACGATCTCCAACACCCCGAAGCTCGAATCGGCGAAGGTCGGCGCCCAGGGCGCCGTCGAGAAGAACTCCCGGAAGGAGACCTCTTGGAAGAACTGGATCGTCGGGCCGGCGAGGGCGAAGATGATCCCCAGCGTCGTCGCGACCGACACCACGGCGCAGATGGCGAACAGGCCGATGATGGCCCGCTCGCCGTGGCGCGGAGGCGCACCCGTCAGCGGCCGCCGCGCGGCAGCGGCGGCGGGGCTGACGGCTGCGCTGACGTCCCGCGAGGCCATGGCTACGGCGTCGTCGTCGTCTCGGTCGGCTCGGCCCCGGATTCGCCGCCGGACAGCAGGCTGTCCAGCTTCTGTGTGGCCTCCTGCTTCTGCTCGTCGGTGAGCGCGATCAGGCCCGCCCGCTCGGCGATCGTCTCGTTCTCGTCGATGTAGAAGCGCAGGAACGCGTCGACGGCTTCCTTTTCCAGCGCCTTGCCGCTCGGGTAGACGAACAGCTGGCGCCCGAGCGGCTTGTACGAGCCGTCCTGCGCGGTCTCGGGACTCGGTGCGACGCACTCGCCTCCCTCGTTCTTGATCTCGAGGGCCTTGAGCTTGCCCTCGTTCTCGGCGAAGAAGGAGTAGCCGAAGTAGCCGATGCCGCCCTCGCTGCCCGTGACGCCGGTCACCGTGGCGTTGTCGTCCTCGCCGACATTGTTGTAGTCCTGCGTCTGCGCGCCCTCCTCGCCGTTGATCGCCTCGGTGAAGTAGTCGAACGTGCCCGAGTCGGTTCCGGGGCCGAAGCGCTTGATCTCCAGATCCGGGAAGCCCTGTCGGACCTCGCTCCAGTTGTCGACCGCCTTCTTGGGCCGCCAGATCTTGGCGACCTCCTCGACGGTGAGACACTCGGCGAAGTCGTTTTTCGGGTTGATGACGACGGTGAGCGCGTCGTTTGCCACGGACAGTTCGTCGAACTCGATGCCGGCCTTCTCGCAGGCCGCCTTCTCATCGTCCTCGATCTGGCGCGAGGCATCGGAGATATCGGTTTCGCCGCGGCAGAACTTCTCGAATCCGCCGCCGGTGCCCGAAGTGCCGACCGCGATGCGGACGTTCGGGTTCTTCGCGTTGAACAACTCCGCGGCGGCCTCGGTGAGCGGCGCGACGGTGCTGGAGCCGTCGATCCGGATCGAGCCGCTCAGATCCTCGCTGGCCGCCCCGGCGTCGCTGCCGGCGGCGTTGCTGTCGTTCTCGTCATCCCCGCAGGCGGCGACGCCGAACGCGAGCGCGCCCATGGCGACGACGACCACGCCGAACCGATGAAGCTTCAAGGTGTTCCTCCTCTGAGTGTTCCCATAGCAACGCCGACCGTCGCAGGGGCACCGCCCCATCCTGTTACCGACCGGTGCTCGCGGTGTGAAAAGGATGTGAAGCCCCGGGGTCGAGGCGGTAGCCGAAGCCCACGTGCGTGTGGATGAAGCGCTGGTCGGGCAGGGCGCGCTCGAGCTTGGCGCGCAGCTTGTGGATGTAGACGTCACACGAGCGATCGCCACAGCGCAGTGCGCCGCCCCACGTCAGGCGGTACAGCTCCTCCCGCGAGACGACGCGCCCCGCGTGGCTGGCGAGGGCGACGAGCAGACCGAACTCGCGCACCGAGAGCGTGAGAGCATGGCCGCGCGCGAGCACGAGCCCCTCGCGCGGCCGGATCTCGAGCTCTCCGACCCGGAGGGACTCCACTTCCGTTGCCTGCATGAGGCCGAAGGCTCACGACCAGGACGCGTCAGCGCGTTATGCGGTCGTGATCGCGCTGTGAACAACGTGTGAATACGAGAACGCCGGAGGGCGGCTGCGTCTACCCGCGCACGATCCCGCCGGCGACGAGGTAGCGCGCGTCGATCTCGACCGCCGGCGAGCGGTTGTTGACCGACGCCAGCAGGCGCTCGAAGCCCGGGCGCAGCGCTGCGCGCTGGGCCTCGCCGAACGTCGAGGGCGCCATCGCGTCGAAGCAGGTGGCCGCGGCGGCGAAGCGTAGCGACACGACGTACGTGCGCACCGTGAGCTGCTCGAGGTGCGGCGCCAGGCGCGCCTCCATGCGATCCGGCCGCCCCCACGCGCCCGGCGCGGGGACGCCCTCGGGCGGCGGATCCACCGCATCGACGAGTTCTGGCAATCGCCCGGGCAGCCCACGCGGGACCCAGGCCGCGACGACGACACGGCCGCCGGGACGGCAGACGCGGGCCAGCTGCGCCGCGACCTGACGCGGATGCGGCGCGCAGGCGGCGCCGAAGGCGGAGACGACGATGTCGAAGCGATCATCGGCGTATTCGGCGAGCTCCTGCGCGTTCGCCTGCCGCCACGCGACATCGCCGCCGCAGCGTGCGCGACCGGCTCGAGCGCGCGCAGCATCGCGATCCGGGCATCACCCTCCCACTCCGCTGCACGCCTCGACGCCAACGCGCCGAGATCGACCGGCGCATGGCCGAGCTTGGTCCACGAGAGGCCGAGCAGCCGGCGGCGCGAGACGCGACCGCCGGAGCGCGGCTGGGCCCCCGGCGCCGGGCGATATGTGTCGCGCGCTGGCAACGCGATGCCGACGATAGGTGCCTCGCGGCCCGCCGTGAAGCGATGGTCACAGGTGCTTTACACAGCGACAGGCGTTTCGCCCTCACGGTCCCTGCCGACTTCAGGCAACGGATGGAGAGGAACAGATGGCCAGCGACGTGACGCGACGCAATTTCGTGAAGGGCACGGCGGCAGTGGGCGCCGGGATCACCCTCGGCGGGCCGATGTCGGCCTACGCCGCTCGCAGTGCCGGAGGCGGCGGGCGCCGCGGCGCGGTCGGCTACGGCCTGCTGAGCCCGACCCCGGAGATCGACAGCGCGATCGCGTACCTGGCGCTGCCCCCGGGCTTTGAGTACCGCCTGATCAACAAGGCGGGCGACCCGATGACCACGGGAGGCCCGACTCCCGGCATCTTCGACGGCATGGGCGCCTACTCGGGCCGCGGCGGCTCGACGATCCTGATCCGCAACCACGAGAACCGCTCGCGGCCGGGCGAGGTCACGGTCCCTGTGCCGACGAGCAAGCGCTACGACCCGGATGCCAACGTCCGCGGTGGCAACACGAAGCTCGTCGTCGACCGCCGGCGCCGCCTCGAGGAGGTCTACGCGGTGCTCGGCGGCACGCACACCAACTGCGCCGGCGGCGAGACGCCGTGGCGGACGTGGATCACCTGCGAGGAGATCTTCAACTACGGCTCGGTCGAGAACAACGTCACCCCCGGCACGGGCGTGCCGCACGGATACAGCTTCGAGATCCCGGCCGACGCGACGGCGGCGGTATACGCGCAACCGATCGTCGACGCCGGCCGCTTCTCCCACGAGGCGGTCGCATGGCTCGATGGGGCGCTGTACGAGACCGAGGATCGCGGCGACGCCGCCTTCTATCGCTTCCTTCCGGCGCGGCGGCCGCGCGAGTTCGGCGACCTGGCGAGCTTCGGCGGGACGCTGCAGGCGCTCGCCATCAAGAGCCGGCCGGGCTTCGACGCCAACCTCGCCGAGCCAGGCGAGTCCTACGACGTGGAGTGGGTGACGATCGAGGAGCCCAACCCGCTGACCGACGCGGTGCGCAAGGAGGCGCAGAGCAAGGGCGCCGCGATCTTCGACCGCACCGAGGGCGCGTGGACTGCCGGAAGGCGCGTGTACTTCGACTGCACGACCGGCGGCGAGGTTCAGCTCGGGCAGCTGTGGAGCTACGAGCCGCGCGGCCGCAACGGCGGCGAGCTGACGCTGATCTACGAGTCGACGAGCGCTGCGGACCTCGAGAACCCCGACAACCTCGTGGTCGTTCCGGACAGCGGACACGTCTTCCTGCAGGAGGACGGCGACGGCGAGCAGTTCGTCCGCGGGGTCACCAAGCGCGGGACGATCTACGACTTCGCGCAGACGCTCCTGAACGATTCGGAGTTCTGCGGCGGCTGCTTCAGCCCCGACGGCCGTACGTTCTTCCTCAACCAGCAGGGCGGGCGACTCACGACAGGCCAGGACCCCGCCGCCCAGCCCGCGGCGGATGCGGGGCTCACGTACGCGATCTGGGGTCCCTTCGGCAACGTCCGCGATCGCTGAGCGTCGACGTGGCGCTCGGGGGCGCAGGGCCCCCGAGTGCGTCGCCGGCGGCCGGCGCTCGATCTCAGCCGGCGGGTCGCGCCGGGGGGTCGCCCGGGTCGGGGTCGGCCGGCGTGGCGGCGCGGTCGCTGCCGACGCCGATGGAGTCCTTGAACTCGCGCATGCCCCGCCCCAGCGAGCGCCCGGCGTCGGGCAGCCGCTTCGGGCCGAGGATGAGCAGCGCGAGCGCGAGGACGATGATGAGCTCTGTGGGACCGATGCTTGGCATGCGAGAACTGTGAGCTGTAGCGAGCCGGCTCGTGTGAAGCCTTCGTGATCGAGCGGCCGGCGTCGAGCGCCCTTCACGCAATGGTCACGAGCCCCCCACCCGCTCGTGATCGGTCACCGCGGCGCCTCCGGCCACCGACCCGAGCACACGCTCGCCGCCTACGAGCTCGCCACCCGCATGGGCGCCGACTACATCGAGCCCGACCTCGTCTCGACGAAGGACCACGTGCTCGTCGCCCGCCACGAGAACGAGATCTCGGGGACGACCGACGTCGCCGACCGCTCGGAGTTCGCCGACCGCAAGACGACGAAGGTCATCGACGGCGTCTCGCTGGTCGGCTGGTTCACCGAGGACTTCACGCTCGCCGAGCTGCGGACGCTGCGCGCCAAGGAGCGCATTCCGGCGATCCGCCAGCGCAACACGATCTACGACGGGCGCTACCGGGTGCCACCTTCGACGGGGTCGTCTGGCTGGCCAAGCGCCTCAGCCGCGAGCTCGGCCGGACGAACGCGGGCCTCGTCGTCCATCCCTACACGTTCCGCAACGAGAACACCTTCCTGCCGCTCGAGCTGCGCCGCGGCGCCGACCCCGCCGCGTGGGGCGACGCGGTCGCCGAGTACGAGCAGTTCTTCGGCCTCGGCGTCGACGGCGTGTTCTCCGACTACCCCGACACCGCGGTCGAGGCCCGCGAGGGGCCGACCGACTGAGCAGGCGACGCCTGACCCGGCGACCGGGGGGTGCGAGACTGCCGTCTCTTGGTCGCCGGGCCGCGCCGCGCCGTGCTCAGCGCGCCGCCTCGGGGATCAGGCAGCGCGCGACCGCATCGTGGCTCACCCGACGACGCTGGACGTGAACATCATGGGAACGGCGGCGTCGGGCCGGCCCACGCTCTTCACCGAGTGGCTACACCAGCCGGCGCCGCGGCCACTTGACTGCGCAGCGTCCAGGTCCTGACCGGAGGTGTCGCGATGCGCCGTCCTTTCCTGCCCGTCGCGCTCGGGCTGCTGATCGTCCTGACCCTTGCCGCCGGCAGCGCCGCAGCGGCGACGAGCTACCGCCTTGGGATGCGTCTCAGCGAGTTGCAGGTCATCGGGACGCACAACAGCTATCACCGCGAGATCAGCGAGCGCGAACAGGACGCCCTACGACGCTGCGATCAACACACCGGCTGACTACGAGGCATTCCTGGCCTACAGCCACGCCACCCTGCCGCGGCAGTTCGCCCGCCAGAACATGCGCGAGCTAACGCCCGCGACCGCTGACCGCCAATGCTCCGCAACCTCACCACGGCCGCGTTCGCGAGCCGTGCGGAGGCGCGCTGCCCACACGCGCGTGGGGCCTGGCCTCGGCCCTCTGGGACGTCTCACCTGCCGGACGGGAGCGTCGCTGCGATCACCGCGCGCAGCTGCGGCTGGTAGGACGCCAGCGGCGCGACGCGCGCAGCTGGATCCTTTGCGATGTCGTCCCACCGGCGCAACTCGACGGCGCTCTCCCAGTCCGGATGGGCGCGGAAGCGCTCGAGCTCGTCCGAGCTCATCGGGCCGCCCTGCGCCGACAGGCTGCGCAGCGACGGCTCGCTGAGGTCATAGCCGGGTTCGATCGTGCACAGGAAGCGCTTCGCCGGCACGTGCTGGCCGACGAGCGATGCGACGCGGTTGCCGGTCCTGTCGGCAAGCCAGCGTTGCGCGAGCTCTCCGTGGTCGGCCGACCCGCCGTCACGCACGAGCAGCGGCGAGCGGCCGACGTCGTGCAGAAGAGCGGCGACGATCAGCTCGTCGTCGGCGCCGTTCGCAACGGCGAGCGCGGCGCATTGCAGCGCGTGCTGGAGCTGATCGACCTGCTCGCCGCCGTAGGGCAGATACTCGACCGCGCAGACGGCGGCGACGATCTCCTCGTTGATCGCTTCGACCGTGCGCATCACGCCCGCATTCCCGCTGCGATCGACGACGCCGCGCCTTCGAGCAGGGCGCGGGCCTCGCCCTCGGTCGCGGCCGCGACGATGTGGAAGCGAACAGCGGGATCCGCGCAGAGCACCGGCGGTACGCCGTCGGTCGTCAGGAGCGTCGCCCCGGCGGCATGCAGGACGGCCATCGCACCGGCGAGATCGTGGACGCGGGCGACTGCGCGGGTCAGGTCACAGAAGGCGCCCGTGGTCCCATCCGCCACGCGACAGAGGTCGATCGCTGTGCTGCCCACGAGGCGAACCCGGTCGAAGCCGGCCGAGCCGCGGACCGCGGCCAGCTCGGCGGGTGGTGAGCTCGGAAGCGTGAGCATGCCGCCGGATCGCGGCCGCAGCGGCCGGCCGTCGACGCGTGCCCCGTCCGTGCTCCCCGCCCACCACCGCCGCCCCGAGCTGAGATCGACGACCAACCCGGCGACCGGCAGGCCGTCGCGCACGAGTCCGGCCGACAGCGCCCACGGCGCCATGCCGTGCATGCAGTTGCGGGTGCCGTCCAGCGGATCGAGCGAGATCCATGTCTCACCCGGCTGTGGCGCGGCGCCGATGACGCCGCTCTCCTCGCTGATGATCGGAATTCCCAGGGGCGTCAGGAACGTCAGCGCGATCCGCTCCGCCTCGAGGTCGACGTACTTGTCCTCCGTGTCGAATCCGCCGGCATCCGGCATCCGCTCGGCCCGCAGCGCCAGCGCCGTCTGCACCGCCGTCGCCGCACGTGCGGCGGCCATGAGAAAGCGCTGCTCGCGCGGCGCACCGGCCGGGCGCGCGACGGCGGCGCGCATGCGTACCGCCGGAGGGGCATCCCGGAAGCCGCGCGCGCGATAGAAGCGATGGGCGTCCGAGCGGGCGGCGGAGCTCTCGAGTACCAGCTCACCGCAGCCGAGCAGGGCCGCCTCGCGCTGCGCGGCCTCCAGCAGTCGTGAGCCGATGCCCGCGCCGCGCGCGTCCGGCCGGACGCTGAGGGCGCAGATCCACGCCTCCCGCTCGCCATGCAGGACGTTTGGCCGCGCGTGCAGCTCGAGGTGGCCGACGACCACCGCGCGCTCGTCCTCGGCGACGAGCAGCCGAGCGGTGGCGAGTTCGAGGACCGACGCGATCGCCACGTCGGTGCCCGCTCGCTGCGCGGCACCGTCGTGGCCGCCGAGCGCATCGATCAACTCCGCGATCGCCGCGCGATCAGACCATGTGGCCGGACGAATCCGCGTCGTGTCGCCGACGGGCACGGACCCGGCGTGCTCGCGCGGATCGGGGTCGGGCGCGGGCGCCGGCATCCGGCCCGCTGGGGACGACGCCGCCCCCGCTGCCCCGAAGACCGAGCAGCCCTCGATCCAGAGCTGGCGCACGACCGGGCGGCCACCGATGACGCCGACGGCGGCGAGGTCGGCTCGCAGGCCCGGCTCGATGCGCCCGCGGTCATGCAGGGCGGCGATGCGGGCCGGGCCTTCGCTGACGAGCGCGACCGCATCGGTCCACGCGCAGACGCGGTCGGCGGTGAGCTGGTACACGGCGCCGATCAGCGACGCGGGGTGGTAGTCAGAGGCGAGCGCATCCAGATGCCCGGCCCCGAGGGCGCTGCGGGCCGACAGACCGTCCATGTGCGAATGGCCGCGCTGCGCGTTGGGCGCGCCCATCACGACGCCCAGACCTGCGGCCGCGGCGGCCGCCGCGGCGGCCGCGCTGACCGGGAACTCGGCGATCGAGGATCCCAGCTCGAGCGAGCGCTGGATATCGGCGACGGTGTCGTCGTCATGCGAGGCGAGCGTCGCCGCGCACGCGTGCGCCAGCGCCGCGAGCTCGCTGCGCCGCTCCCCCATCCCGGCCTGACGCTCCCGGCGGCGCGCAATCAGCTCATCGAGCGCGCGCTCGTCGCCGCGAAAGCGCCTCGCGTACCACTCCCGCCACGCTGCTTCGGACACGAACTGACCCTGGCCGGGCGAGTGGTCCATATAGGAGATGATTCCCACCGGATCGAGCGCGGCGAGCGTTCGTACGAGGGCGATCCGCTCAGACGTCAGCTCGTAACGCAGGTGGACCCGCGTGTCGACCCGCAGATGCCCGGACCACGCCGCGACGGCCTCGACGATCGCGGTGGCCGACTCGGTCGAGCGGTGGCCGACGGGATCATCTTCGAAGGATGCGCAGATGAACTGGGTCGTGATCCCGTGCGCGGCGGCCTCCGCGTCGAGCTGCAGCAGCGCGGCCTCGATCGGCTGGCGGTTGGTCGGGCGTAGCTGGGCGCGCTCGTCCAGGCAGTCGGAATGCAGGTCGACGATCCCCGGGATCAGGTCCAGTGCCCCGAGGTGCATCCGGACCGCACCCGCAAGCGGCTCGGGTCCGACGGCGGCGATCAGCCCGTCCGCGATCGTCACCCACCAGTCCGCCCGCGCCCCCTGGGGCGTGGCAACCCGCGCTGCGCTCAGGGCGATCATCCCGGCACGAGCCGACCCTCGCGCATCTCCAGCACGCAATCGACCAGGCCCGGCGTGCGAGGCACGTCGTGGAAGACCGCCAACAGGGTTCCGCCAGCCGCCTTGCGGGCGGCGATCGCCTGGAGCGCCTGCCCGCGTCGCACCGGATCCAGCGAGGCGGTGACCTCGTCGAGCAGGAGCACCGCCCGCGGCACCGCGAGCGCGATCGCGAGGTTGACGATCTGTCGCTCGCCGCCCGAGAAGTTCGCCGGCGCCGCGTCGTGCAGCGCTGCGGGCAGGCCGAGCGCGCTCAGCGTCTCGCCCGCCTGCTCGCGGCTCATGCCGTGCTCTGCGACGAGGTCGGCGGCGCCGACACGTGGGACGACGTCCAGAAACTGCGTCGCCAGCCCGATCCGGCTACGAGCCCGCAGAACCTCACGGTCGTTCGCGGTGGCCATGTCGACGTCCTCGCCGCCCGCACACAGCAGGATCCTCCCCGCGTCGGCGCGATAGGTTCGGTAGGTGCAGCGCAGCACCGATGACTTGCCCGAGCCGCTGGGCCCCCGCAGTACCGTGCAGCTACCCGCCTCCAGCTCGAGATCGATCCCGCGCAGCACGTCGCGCCGCTCGCCTCCGTTGAGGTGGCGCACGAAGCTCTTGCGCAGGTTGTGGATCGCGAGCGCGGTCACGTGAGCTGGGAGCTGACGAGAAGCTGCGTGTAGGGATGCTGCGGATCGCCGAGGACCTGGTCGGTCAGGCCGGATTCGATGACACGTCCTGCCTGCATCACGAGGACCCGCTCGGCGAGCATCCGGATGACCGCGAGGTCATGGGACACGATCACCATCGCGAGTTCGGCCTCTCGCCGGATCCGGCGGATCAGGTCGAGGATCCGTGCCTGGACGGACACATCCAACCCGCTGGTCGGCTCATCGAGCAGCAGGAGCTTCGGCGTGCTGATCAATGCCTTGGCGAGCTGGACGCGCTGCCGCATGCCACCGCTGAACGTGAGCGTCGGGTCATCGATCCGGCTGGGCGCGAGCTCGACGGACTCGTGGTGGGCGAGCGCGCGGCCACGGACCTCGTCGTAGCGGCGCCAATCGAGGGCGAGCAGGCGTCCGGCGGCGTTGCCGCCGGCCGACAGCGCGAGATCGAGTCCCTGCTGCGGCGTCTGGTAGACGATCCCAAGATCTGCTGCGCGCAGGCGCCGTCGGCGCGCACCTTGCGCTCCTGCCACGTCGTCGCCGTCGAGCAGGATGCGTCCTGCCGTCGGCGCGCGATCGAGGTTCAGGCACGACAGGACCGTCGACTTGCCCGAGCCCGACTCGCCGACGATTCCGAGGATCTCGCCGCGATCGAGCTCCAAGCAGACGTCGCGACAGCCGTAGACCGATCCGCAGTCCGCGCAGGCGATCTGCTCGGCTATCGGCGACGAGCAGGCCGAGCAGCCCGGTCCGTAGCACACCGTCAGCCCGCTGACCTCGAGCAGCGCGGTCATCCGATCTGCTCCCGCGTGCGGCGCCGGCAGCGGTCGGTGTCCGAGCAGACGAGGCGCTCAGCACCCTCGGCGAACTCGCTGTCGAGGTAGGAGCCGGCCGAGCCGCAGCGCCAGCACGGTCCATCGAAGCGCTCGATCTCGAAGGGCCGATCGTCGAAGGCCAGTGGTAGGACCCGGGTGTGCGGAGGAACGGCGAACACCGCTGCCTCACGGCCGGCTCCGAACAGCGTCAGGAACGGCGCCCGATCCAGGCGCGGCACGTCGTAGCGGGGGATCGGTGACGGCGTCATCACGTAGCGCCCGTCGACCTGCACCGGATAGCTGGACGTGAACGAGGAGCGCCCGGCGCGGGCGTGGTCCTCGTAGAGATACAGCCAGAGCGCCGTGTAGTCGCCTTCGGCATGCAGCCGGCGCGTGACCGAGGGGAGCGCAGAGACGCGCCGCAGGGGGTCTGACACCGGCACCTGAAAGATCAGCACCTGGCCTTCGCGCAGCTCGTCTTCGGGGATCCGGTGGCGCGTCTGGATCAGGGTCGCCCGGCGAGCGTCGGTCGTCGTCGCGACCCCCGTCGTGTCGGCGATGAGCTGACGGAGCCCGCGTGCGTTCATGCTCTCGTCATCGCCTTGGTCGATGACCTTCACGGTGTCCTGGGGAGTGACGCAGGAGAGCGTGACCTGCAGGCCTCCGCTGCCCCAGCCGCGGGCGACCGGCATCTCGCGCGAAGCGAACGGGACGAGGTGGCCTGGCACGCAGACGGCCTTCAGCAACGCCCGTCGAACCTCGCGCTTGGTCGTGACATCCATGTACGCGAAGCCGTAGCCCGCGCGCGCGGACGCGCCCCTCTGCAGCAGTCCATCGAGCGCCGGTCTCACGAGTCCTCCTCGGGGGCGGCGTCGTCGGCGACGTCGTCTGCCAGCAGCCGATCGAGCGTCGAGGTGAACGTCACGTGGTGCGGGAGCTTGAGATGCTCGAGAAAGCCGGTCGCCTCCTGGCCTTCGAGGGCGATCGTGAGGAACTCCTCGTCGGCCGCGGGCGCAGGCCGGCCGGCGGTTGCTGGCGCAACGGCAGCGCAGTTGGCGTCGAGCAGCGCAGCCGCGATCGCGCGGCGCTCCAGACGGCCGAACGTGACGCCGACGCCGAGTGTCAGGCGGCGATCGTTCCCTCGGGGGGGTCGGCGGTAGAGCACCATCTCCGCGACGGTCGCCGGCACGACACCGACGCGCACGGTCCCGCCACTACGCGGATGGACGACCTCGAGCTCGAGCTCACCGCCGCGCAGCTCGGCGAGCGTCGGGTGATCGCCGTCGCCACGAATGGCGGTGTAGGCCATCGCGGTCATCGTCCCGGTCTCGGCACGGGAGAGCAGCTGCGCGAACGCTCCGCGCTGCTCGCCGACCTCGACCGGCTGGCGCGTGCGATCCAGCGGGCGCGCTGCGCGACCTGGGTCGACCCGGCCGTCTAGCTCGAGCCCTTCCAGCGCACGCCGAAGATCCTGCGCCATCGGCGCCGGCGGGTGAGGAGCGCCGTTTGAGACCGTCTCGTGGCCCGCGTTCGGCATGGCGCTCGTCTCGTGGTCGTCGAGATCGAGCAGGCGCTGGGCGTAGTCCAGCGAAGCGCCCAGGTACTGTCCCCCGTCAGGCTCGCGGAACGCCGGCGTGATCCTGCGCACCGTCCGCATGCCCGACAGCGCCGTGCGCGCGGTCGCCAGGCGCGGAAGCATCGCCGCCCACGCCCGAACGAGCGAGACGGCCCGCGCCACGTCGCCCTGGGCCTGCAGCAACGCCCGTGCGCAGACCGCGGGCTCCCAGACGCCGGCCTCGCCGCTGACCTGGTCGACGAGGATCCCCAGCGCATCGCAGACCTGCTCCGGGCTCACGCCCACGGCCTGCGCGTTCTGGGCCAGGCGTGCGGCGGCACTGACCGCTCCCGGGCTCGCGCGGACGGTGGTATAGCCCATCAGCCCGTCACCTCGACACGGGTGGTCCGCGGCAGGCCGACGACCCCGCCGTCGGCGGCGACGATCAGGCAGTCGATCCCCAGCGGCGGCTCGGCGCACGCCAGCGCCCTGCACGCGAGCTCGTCGGCGTCCAGCGCAAGGCTCGTCGACAGCTCGCCGTCGACACCCGGCCCAGACAGCCGTACGGGGGTGACCGGCGCCTGCGAACCCGCCTCGTAGATCACCGTGGCGGCGAGCTCGGGTTGTACCTCGGTGCCGCGAAAGGCGTCGCCGATCGCCCCGCCGGAGCTCGTGGCCGCGACGAGCAGCAGCTGCGCCTGTCCGATATCAACGTCGCATGCGTCACCGGGCAGCTCCCAAGCACCCACGCGCCACAGCGGAGTGCGCGTCTCATACAGCGACCTGATGATCTCCAGCGCGCCGTCGCCGACGGGCAGATCGAAGCGCCGGCCTGGATGCGCCAGAGCGGCGAGCACGGCGCGGAACACGAAGTGATCGTGCGCGGCGGGATCGGCGACCGTCGCCACGACGCTCATCCGAGCAGCACCCGGGTCGCGGCCAGGGCCTGGTCCTCGGCTCGCCGAGCGGCGGCCTCGAACTCGATCGCGCGACGTCCGATCTCCTCGGCCTCGGTCCCGCCGGCCGCGTCGGCAAGCGCCGCCGCGAGCGCTCCCGAGCGGTCCCAGCCGAGCGTGCAGCTCCATCCCGGCTCGCCCTCGACGGTCACCGAGCAGGTCGTGACGACGACCTCGCCCAGACACGCGGCGCCGACGGCGGACTGCACCTCGAGCATGACCGAGCGCGCCGTCGGCGGTTCGACCAGCGTGACCGGCGTACCGGCGGCGATCTTCTCGCCGAGGTCGAGCAGGCGTTCGCGCTGCACGCGTGCTGCGGCGGCCAGGCCCTGCGCGCGCCGGTGGGCGGTCACCGGGCCTCGAACTCCATCACGATGCGAAAGACATCCGCCCGCAGGAAGCCGAGCGTGACCTCGAGCGGTCGTCCGCTGCGAGCATCGTCGTTGCGACCACGGGTGGCGATCATCCAGGGTCGGCCCTTGAGCCGCAGCCGGCCGGCAACGGTCTCCGAGGCGATCTCGACCTCCACCCGGTAGCCGGCCCGCGCGGGGGCGAGCCCGTAGACGTCGGTGAACGCCGCATACAGGGAACCGCCGGGGCCAGCCGCCGACAGATGGGACGAGAGATCGGGCGCGAGGCGTTGCGAGACGTACGTGTCCGCGCAACCGACGAGCTCGTCGTCGACGAAGCGCAGTCGCGAGACGAGCCACACGCGGTCGCCGGAGTCCAAGCGCAGGACGTCGCGGATCGCCGCCGGCGGGCGGCGCGATCGCACGCTCTCCGTCTGGGAGCGTGGGCGCGCGCCGGCCTGGCTGACCGTCTTGGAGAAGCTCGGCAGCGAGTCGGCGCCGACCCGATATTCGATGCGCTCGGTCACGAACGTTCCGCTGCCCTGCACGCGCCGCACGAGATAGCGGCGCTCGAGCTCCTGCAGGGCCGCGCGCGCGGTCAAGCGGTGAACGCCGTGCGCCGCGGCGAGCTCGTGCTCGGACGGTACGCGGGTACCCGGCTCGACACTCGAGATCGTGCTCTGCAGCTGGTTGGCTAGGGCCTGGTAGGGCATCTGCACGACGGACACGAGCGGCATCCTAACGGGTTGCATAGACAACTACTGAATCCGCCGTCGCAGCGCAGCCGATCCGCGCTCGACGAGGACAACGAGGACGAACATCACGATCAGCAGCATCGCGACCGTCGGGTATTGGAAGAGCTGGATCGCCGAGAGAATCTGAAAGCCGATGCCGCCGGCCCCCACGAAGCCCAGCACCAGGGAGGAGCGGACGTTCTCATCCAGGCGGTACAGCGCGATCCCGACGAGCGACGGCAGCACGGTCGGAATGGCGGCGTGCGTCAGGACCTGCATGCGATTGGCTCCCGTCACCCTCACGGCGTCGACCGGTCCCATGTCCATGTCCTCGAAGCGTTCGGCGAACAGGCGGCCGAGCATGCCGATCGAGTGCACGGAGACGGCGAGCACCCCGGCGAATGGCCCGAGTCCGACGGCGGTCACGAACAGCAGCGCCCAGACGAGATCCGGGATGACGCGACAGACCGTGATGAACCCGCGAGCGGCCGTGTACGCGAGCTTGCTCGGAGCGAGGTTCTCGGCGGCGAGCACCGACAGCGGCAGCGCCAGGATGAGTGCCGCGGCGGTCCCGACGAGGGCGATGTCGAACGTCTCCAGCGCGGCCCCGACGGCATCCGGAACCACGGACAACGCGGGCGGCAGCGACCGGGAGATGATGTCGGCCATCCCGGTGATGCCTGTCAGGAGCTCGCGCGGCCGCGCGTCGACGACGATCAGGCCCTGCACCAGCAGGCCGCCGAGGACAAGGGCGACGGCAAGTCGCTTGAGTAGGCCGATCGAACCCCGCGGCGGCCCGAACAGCTCGAGGTCGACGGCCGCGTCCGCGGCTGCGCGACCCTCCATCATCACGCTGCCGGGTTGCCCGCTGCGCTGGCGGCGCGCCGGCCGCGCACCCGCGCAGCCGCCGGCGGCCGAGCACGGTCTTCGGCGCCCTCCTCCCGGTCGCCGTACAGCGTCGCGATCGCCCCGGCGGTGAGATTGGCGGCCGGCTCGCAGAACTGCAGGCGCCCGTCGCGCATCCCGGCCACTCGGTGCGCGAAGCGCAGTGCCAGCTCGGGTTGGTGCAGGACGCAGAGGATCGCCAGACCCTCGCAGGCAGCGAGATCGCGCAGAAGCGTCATCACCATCTGAGCGGCATCCGGATCGAGGCTCGCAACGGGCTCGTCGGCGAGCAGCACCTGCGGCTGCTGACTGAGCGCGCGCGCGATCGCCACGCGCTGCGCTTGGCCTCCCGACAGCGAACCGGCCCTGCGCAGTGCGAGCTCGCGCAGCCCCACGCGATCGAGGTGTTTCAGCGAGCGGCGCAGCTCCTCGCGCGGCAGGCTCCCGAACGCCGATCGCCAGCCGTTGCGTCCCAGCGCGCCCGCGGCGACGTTCGCGATGACCCTGCGCTGCCGTACGAGGTGCCCTTCCTGGAAGATCATCGCCACGCTCCTGCGTGCCTCGCGCAGCGAGCGGCCCGAGATCCCGACGAAGTCCTGACCGGCCACCTCGACCGAGCCGGACGTCGGATCGGTGAGCCGCACGGCGCAGCGCAGGACGGTCGACTTGCCGCTGCCGTTCGCGCCAAGCAACGCCACCAGCTCACCACGTTGGACGTCGAGGTTGACTCTGTCGACGGCCAGCACGCCGTTGGGATAGCGCTTGCTGAGCTCCCGGATCCGCAGCGCGGGGTCCGCCGCGGCGGCGCCGATCGGCTCGGCGACCACCGATTTGTGGGCCGCACCGAGGTGCGCCGCGCCGGTCCCTGAGACGGTCATCCGTTGACGTCCTCCAGGCCGATGCCGAGCGTCTCGGCGAGATCGCGGATCTGCTGGTAGGCGGTGTCGTCCTGTGCGACGAAGGCGTCGCCGGTCAGGATCTCCCTGGGATCGTCCACCTTGGACAGGTCGACCGCGAGAAGCGCATCGACGAAGCGCTTCTTGAACTCCGCCGTCAGATCGCCGCGTACCGCGATCGGGTCCACCGGGATCGGCTTGGACTTCGCGAGAGTCACGAAGTCGCTGGACTCGTACGTGCCGTCGGCCTGGGCTGATTCGATCGTCTGGGAGTTGAGCTCGCCGGCGTCGACCTTGCCGTTGCGAAGCGCCTCGAACGCCGACGTGTGGCTGCCCGCGTACACCGGCTTGACGCCCTTGTCGGGGTCGATGCCCGCCTCCTTGAGCAGGAACGCGGGAAACAGGTGTCCCGAGGTGGATGCCGGGTCGGAGTAGACGAAATCCTTGCCCTTCACCCCATCCAGCGAGCTGATGCCCTTGTCCTTCGGCGCGACGATGCTCGCGAAGTAGGTGTCCGGCTCACCGCCCTTCTCTCCGTAGCTCGCGACCGCCTCGGCCCCGGCGACCTTCGTGGCGAGGACGTAGCCGAGCGGGCCGAACTGCGCCGCCTCGAGCTTGCCGGCGCGCATCGCTTCGATCTCGGCCGTGTAGTTCTGGGTGATCGTCAGCTCGACCTTGCAACCGAGCTTCTGGCTGAGCTGCTCGACGATCTGGTCATAGACCGGAAGCAGCTTCGCGGATGTTTCGTAGGGCTCGACGGCGAAACGGACGGTGCCGTTGTTCGGACACTCCGATGACGACGATGCACCTGCGGCTGCGGCTGAGCCTTCGTTTTCCGAATCCGAGCCGCACCCGGCAAGGATGGCGGCGGCGGCCGTCGCGGCCAGGCTGGCATACAGGCGAACGATCATGCGCGCTCCTCGTTTGGAATTTCCCGACGGGAGGTTGCGTAGACAACCTCCCCGGGAAGCCTGCGGGTGCGGGCCGCCGAGCGAGTTACCACGCCGTGAACTCCGCAAGGTCGCGTCTGCCCGGACTCGCGCAGGCGACGCGTGCGTCGACCAGTACCGCTGCTTGGCGGAGGTGCACGAGCCGGCCGTTGCGCCACTGCGCGATCGACTGAAATGCCGTGTCGTTGCGCACGACGGCGACCGCGTCGAGCGGCGCGCCGACCACCACCGCCGATGGGCGCAGGCCCAGCACCCGTGCCGGCGTCGACGTGGTCATCGCCACCGGCTGCTCGAGTTCGGCCTTGAGCGATCCGAACTCGCGCTGCAGCTCCTTCAGACCCTGCAGATCGGTCACCGCCATGCGCAACGTTGCCGGCACGCCGTCGGTCTGCGCCTCGCTCTCGTCACCGCATCCGACCGACAGCGTCACAACCGCGGCGGCGACCGCAAGCATCCCGATGGTCCTGCCAGCTCGGCTGCCGCTCGCCGTGTCGCCCGCCTCGGCCGCCGCCACCAGCACTGTCGCGTCCGCCGCCGACAGGACGCCGCCCACCCGATCGTCATCGGTCATCGCGGCGCCTCGGGCCACCGGCCCGAGCACACGCTCGCGTTTTACGAGCTCGCCGCTCGCATGGGCGCCGACCACGCCGAGTTCGCGTCGCGCAACACGACGAAGGTCATCGACGGCGTCGCGCTGACGGGCTGGTTCAACGAGCACTTCACGCTCGTCGAGCGAACGCTGCGGTCGAAGGAGCGGATCTCGCAGATCCGCCAGTACAACAGGATCTACGACCGGCGCTACCGCGTTTCCACCTTCGACAGCGTCATCTCGCTCGTCAAGCGCCTCACCCGCGAGCTCGGCCGCCCGATCGCAGACAGGCATGCGGTCGCCGTGAGCACGCCTAGCGGTTCGGGTTTGGTCCGGTGAAGTTCGGGTGAACATCGCAGGATGACAAACGTCTCCCCATCCAGCAGGACCCTGATCGGGGCGGCCGCCGCCGGGACGATCGCGGCCGCTGACCCACCACCCCCGCCCGCACCGCCCGACCCCGGGCGGCGTTGCTATCGCCTGCAGCCAGGCGAGACGATCCCGGACGGCATCCGGCGCGCCGCAGGCGCGCAGCTGGCCGAGGCGGCGGACGATTTCGCCGCTGTCAGCGCGGCCGAGCTCGAAGCGGCCGTGCACGCCACCCGCAAGCGCATCAAGCGAGTGCGGGCGGCGCTGCGGCTGTCACGCTCGGCGATCGGCGAGCACACGTATGCGCCCGAGAAGCGCCAGCTGCAGGCGATCTCCGGACAACTGTCCTCCGCGCGCGATGCGCGCGTGCTGCTCGAGACGCTGACGGCGCTCGAGGAGCGCTGCGCAGACGCGCTGCCAGAACGCGGCACCATCGAGCTGCGGGCACGCCTGCGCGACGAGCACGAGCGCACACTCGAGGCGCTGCTGGCCGAGGGCCTCGACCAGACGACGGCGCAGGCGCTCGGGGAAGCGCATGTTCGAACCACCCAATGGACGTTCGACGGTGACGACTTTCGCACGATCAAGCCCGAGCTGCGGCGCATCTATAGTCGTGGGCGCAGGCTGCTGCGCGAGGCCCGCTCGGAACCAGACGCCGAGCACCTCCACGATTGCCGTAAGCGCGCCAAGGACCTCTGGCACGCCGCCCAGCTCCTGCGCGCGGCGCACCCCAAGCGCATGAAGCGGCTGTCGCGTCGCGCGCACAAGCTCGCCGACCTGCTTGGCGACCATCACGATTTGAGCGTCCTGCGCGACTATGTCGAAGTGCACCCGCACCACTTCGAGGACATGGCATCACGTGATGCGCTGCTGCTGACGATCGATCGCCGCCGCGATGCCCTGGGACGGCGTGCGTTGAAGGTCGGGCGCGGCGTCTACAAGCGCTCGCCCAAGAAGTTCGTCAACCGCGTCGAGCGCGGCTGGCGCAAACGCGTCGGCCCGCAGCCGCAGACCGCCTGACAGGTCAGCGTTCAAAGAACACGATGTCGCGCTCGCGGTCGACCGACCAGACACCGCGCCGCCAGGCGAGCTTCGTGCCGTCGGCCAGGCGGACCGCCGCGTGCCCGAGGCGGGGCTCGCCCCATAGCGTCGCCTCCAGCGGGCGCTCGTACTCCGGCGTGTCGCCCAGCCCCGTCGCGACATGCGCGGCGGGGTACGTCACGACGATCGAGCCGCCGCGCACCCAGACCGGGATCGTGTGGCGCGGCGCCGGCACGACGACCTCGCGCCCGCCCTGCACGTGTTCGCCCGACCACGTCTCGATCCACTCACCGCGCGGCAGCGCGACCTCGCGCGAGCGCGCGGCCTCGTCGAGCACCGGAGCGACCCACAGCGCCGGTCCGAAGCCGTAGGCGTCGGCCACCGTCCAGCCGTGGTCGCCGTCGGGCTCGGCGAGATGCAGGGGGCGGATGATCGGCAGCCCGCTGCGCGCGGCGGTCGCCGCCGCGGCGCGGATGTACGGCACGAGCCGCTCGTGCAGCAGGACGTAGGACCGGTAGATGGCCAGCGTGCGATCGTCGTAGGTCCACGGCTCCTGGACCATCCGTCCGTGGGCCTGCATGAGCGGGGTGAAGCAGCCGAGCTGGGCCCAGCGCACGAGCAGCTCGGCCGGGCAGCGCTCCACGAGGCGGTGGCCGAGATAGCCGCCGACGTCGTGTGACCAGTTGCTGAACCCCGACGCGGCGGCGCTGATCGACGCGGCCACGAGCACGCGCAGCGACCAGAAGTCCGACGCCTGGTCGCCGCCCCAGAGCATCCCGCTGGCCTGCTGGCCGCTCCAGCCGCTGCGGCCGAAGAGCACGCCGCGGCCCGGATGGACCTCGTCGAGCGCGCGCTGCATCGAGCGCCGGTACAGGCCGCCGACCCGCCACGCCGCGCTCGCCCCCGTGCTGCCGTCGGCGAAGCGCACGCCATCGGGGAAGTAGTAGCCCTCGCCGTCGTCGGCCTTGATGCCCTCGATCCCGAGCTCGAGCGCGCGCTTGGCCTGCTCGCGCCACCACGTCTCGGCGCGGGCAGACGTGAAGTCGATCGGCGAGCCGGTGCCCATCCACCAGCGCGCGACGAACGCCTCGCCGTCGGCGCCGCGGACGTAGTGGCCGCCGTCGAGGCCCGCGGCGTAGTTCGAGGCCGGCGCCCGGTGCAGCGCGCGCGACGCCGGATCGGGCGGCGTCTGGCCCTCCGACGAATCGAGGTTCGTCCACGGCGTGATCCACGCCACGGTGCGCACGCCGGCAGCGCGGAACGTGCGCACCATCCCCGTGAAGTCCGTGAACTGGTGCGGGTTGGGGATCCACGTGTTGTATTGCGTCTCCCACGGCGAATCGAGCACGAGCGCGTCGAGCGGGATCCCGTGCTCCGCGCAGCCGCGGAAGTCGTCCTCGACCTCGGTCTGGTGGCCATAGACGTCGCGCGACTTCCAAAAGCCGTAGCCCCATTCCGCCAGCACGGGGGCAAACCCGCTCGTGCGCAGGTGGCGGCGCAGGCGCGCGGCCGGCGTCGGGTGGGTGAGCAGCTCGACGCGTAGCGGGCCGGCCGCGCTGCGCGCCGAAGCCGAGGTGCGCTCCGAGCCGAGGTCGAAGCGCATCCCGTTGCCGAACCCACCCAGGTGCACCGCGTAGCCGCGCGAGGACTGCAGCCACGGCGCCGGCGCGTAGTCGCCCTGCGGGATCCCGCCGATCGCGAGCATGTCCGATGGGCAGTCGGGGCCGGTGTAGGCACGGTCGGCGCCGAGCTGGATCCGGCGGCCGGCGTGATCGACGCGCAGCGCGTGACGCGCGCCGAGGCCGGCGAAGTGCTCCTCGGCGTGCGCGTCCCAGTCGCCCGCCAGGCGCAGCGGATCGCCGTCGACGCGGAGCTCCAGCACGACGGTGTCGTCGACGGGCAGCGTCAACCGCAGCCGCCCGCGGCGACCGCTGTCGAAGCGCAGCGCGAGCTCGGCCCCGTCGGCGAGCGGCTCGGCGAGCGTCGCCGAGACGACCCGCTCGGGGAGCTCGAGCGTCTCGGCGGCGACGACCCCCTCCGTGAAGCGGATGAACTGGTCGCCGACGGTCCCGTCGGCGCACCAGACCCCGAAGCCGCGGAGCACCCGCCGCCCGTCGCGGCGCACGTCGATCGCGAAGGGGCGGCGCGTGACCTCGACGCGCAGCTCGGCGCGCGACAGCACGAGGGCGTCGGCGACCGTGGCGGCGTGGACCGTCATCCGCTCACAGCTTCGCCGCGCCGGCGTCGTCGCAGCGACCGTTCACACGAAGGTCACCGCACGGTCCCAACTCGTTTACGAAAAGCGGGCCTTTGCAGGCCAGATTGTGTAGCGAACGAGACAACGAACGAGGGAGCAACGATGACCCCCACGACGGCCAGCCGGGTCGACCTGCACTGCCACTCCACCGCGTCGGCGATATCCAAGCTCGGCGTCCAGCGCGCGCTCGGGCTGCCGGAGTGCGCCACGCCCCCGCAGGAGGTCTACGACCTCGCCAAGCGGCGCGGGATGAGCTTCGTGACGATCACCGATCACGACACGATCGACGGCGCCCTCGAGCTCGCCGAGCGCTACGACGACGCGTTCGTCTCCGAGGAGCTCACGGCATGGTTTCGCGGCGAGCGCCAAGCGGTGCACATCCTGTGCTGGGGCATCACTCAGCCCGACCACGAGCGCCTGCAGGCGCTCGCCGGCGACGTCGAGGCCGTCGCCGAAGAGCTTTCCGCGCGCGGTATCACCTGCGCGCTTGCGCACCCGTTCTACGCCGTCGAGGCGCCGCTGCTGCCGCGTCACCGCCGCCGCTTGGCGCAGCTGTTTCCGATCTGGGAGACCCGCAACGGCTCGCGCGCGCCGGAGCTGAACTCCCCCGCCGAGGTCTACATCGAGACCCACGGCGGCACGGGCGTCGGCGGCTCCGACGACCACGCCGGCGTCGACATCGGCCGCACCTCCACCCGCGCGCCGCAGTGCGCGACGTGGCGGGAGTTCCTCGATCACGTCGCCGCCGGCGACGCCGCGCCGGTCGGCGAGCACGGCAGCGCCGCGAAGTGGGCACACGCGGCGATGGCGATTGCCACGCGGGCGCTGGGCCGCGGCGCGCCCGACGGCGACGCGCCCGATCCGGCCGCGATCTTCACGATGGTCCAGCGGCTCATGCGCGAGGGCGACGCGCGCTCGAGCCACGCCGACACCGGCCTGTGCGCCGACGACGCGCGTGCGCTGCTGCGCGCCTGGCTGGCGGCGGTCGAGCTCGACATGGAGGAGGCCGAGCTGCTCGCCCTCCTGCAGGGCGACGACTTCTTTCACGCCGACCTGTACCGCCGCGCCAAGCGCGTGCACGAGCGCAAGCTCGCGCAGGCCGTCGCGGACGTTGCCGCGGCCCCGCCCGGCGGGCTGGACCTCGCGCGGACCGCGACCGCGCTCTTCGACGCGTGCCTCGCGGCCATCCCCTACGCCCCGGCCGCCGCGTTCCTCGGCCGTGAGAAGGCCAAGCTCGCCCGCCGCGAGGGCGAGCCGCTGCGCGTCGCGCTCGTCGCCGACGCCGTCGGCGGCATGCACGGCGTGACGCACACGCTCGACGAGCTGCGCGACCGCGGCGTGCCCGGCTTCGAGGTCGAGGTCGTCGGCACCGACCACAACGTCGACCGGCGGCTGAGCGCCGTCGCCGAGATCGACATCCCGTTCTACGCGGGTCTGAAGGTCGGCGTCCCCAGCCTGCCGGCGATCGTCGAGACGCTCGCCGACGGGCGCTACGACCTCGTCCACCTCTGCTCGCCCGGCCCGTCGGGCGCCGCCGCGGCGCTCATCGCCCGCGCGATGGGCGTGCCGATCCTCGGCAGCTACCACACCGAGCTCGCTGCCTACACCGGCCTGCGCACGCAGGACCCGCGGCTCGAGGCCGCGGCGCATCTCGCGATCGCCGCGTTCTACGGGCAGTGCGACCGCGTCCTGTCGCCGAGCGCCACGTCGGACGCCGTCCTGCGCGAGATGGGCATCGCGGACGAGCGCATCGGCCGCTGGGATCGCGGCGTCGACCTGACGCGCTTCTCCCCCGCCCGCCGCGACGAGAGCCTGCTGCCGGGTGAGATCACCGTGCTCTACGCGGGCCGGCTGACCCGCGAGAAGGGCGCGGACATGCTGGCCAAGGCGTTCCTGCAGGCCCGCGAGCGCGACCCACGCCTGCACCTCGTCCTCGCCGGCGGCGGCCCCGAGGAGCATGTGCTGCGCGCGCGTCTCGGCGAGCACGCGACGTTCCTCGGCTGGCTGGAGGGCGACGCGCTCGCCGCCGCGTACGCGAGCG
Organism: Solirubrobacterales bacterium; assembly: GCA_038233375.1. Classification (GTDB taxonomy): domain Bacteria; phylum Actinomycetota; class Thermoleophilia; order Solirubrobacterales; family Solirubrobacteraceae; genus CADCVQ01. The sequence goes on along the minus strand of JBBSMC010000044.1, from coordinate 4,354 downwards.
CCGACATCTTCCTGTTCGCGAGCCGCACCGACACGTTCGGCCAGGTCCTGCTCGAAGCCCAGGCGAGCGGGCTGCCGATCGTCGCCGTCGGCGAGGGCGGCCCGACGACGATCGTCACCGACGAGATCACCGGGCGGCTGTGCCCCGCCGACGTCGGCGCCCTCGCCGGCGCGGTCGTCGCGCTCGCCGCGTCGCCGGGGCGGCGCCGCTGGCTTGCGGCCAACGCGCTGCGCGCCGTCGCCGAGCGCACCTGGGAACGCTCGCTGCAGCGCCTCGGCGACGGCTATCGGCGCGCGCTCGAGCCGACGCAGGCCGCGCGCGAGGCCAGCCGTGCCGCGTGAGTCGACGGTCATCGAGGCGCGGCGGCGCCTGCGCGACGCCGCCGCGCCACGCCCGCCGGCACCGGCGCTGCGCCATTCGCCCCTCCGCGTGGTGGACGTCGCTCTGTTTCACGGCGAGCGCAGCGCAGCCACCCGCACCTATCTCGAGGCGAAGGCGGCGTGGGCGCAGAGGAGCGGGCTGATCGATCACCACGTCGTCGTGCCGGGCCGTCCCGCGCGCGACGACGCCGGCCGCCACGAGGTTCGGTCGCTGCGCCTGCCGGCGCCCAACGGCCACCGGCTGCCGCTCCTCGCCGGCGCGCTGAGGAACACCCTGCGCGAGCTGTGCCCCGACGTCGTCATCCTGCACGACCCCTTCTGGGGTCCGCTCGGCGTCGAGCAGGCGGCCCGTCAGGTGGGCGCGCACGTCGTCGCCGCCCGCCGCGGCGCGATCGCGGTCGGCGAGCGGAGCGCCACGATCGCGCTACGCCTCGGCATCGACGCGGCGTTCGTGCCACGGCCCCACGTCCGCCGGCACGACCACGTCCTGTACGCCGGGCGGCTCGCCCGCGAGAAGGGCGTGGTCGAGCTGCTGCGCGCGGCGGCGCGCGCCGACGAGCCCTGGCTGCTCAAGCTCGTCGGACACGGCCCGTACGAGCGCCACCTACGCCGCCTCGCCGCGCAGCTCGGGATCGCCGACCGGGTGCGGCTGTATCCGTTCATCTCCGACCGCGCGCGGCTCGCGCGCTGGTACGCCGGCGCGCGCGTCGTCGTCATGCCGGGCGCGCACGAGACCTTCGGCCTCAGCGCATTGGAGGCGGCCGCGACGGGCGCACCCGTCGTGACCTGCTCCAACGCGCCGTCGGCGGCCATCATGCGAACGCTCGCGCACACGTATGAGCCCGGCGACATCGACGGCCTGCTCGCCGCCATCGAGATGGCGCGCACGTCGGCGCCCGCGGACGCGGCCGGCGTCGCGCTCGGCAAGCGCTGCTCATGGGCGGCGGCGTTCGCCGCGGAGACGCTGTCGCTCGAGCGGCTCGTGCGCGGCCAGCCCGTGCTGCGCGCCGTCGCGGTCTGACGGCGCGGCGCGCGCGTCGAGGAACGCCACGAGCTCGCGCCGCTCGCGCCGAGCAGGCAGCCCGCGGAAACGCTCCCGCGCCGGGTGCGCCTCGCCGCCGTGCCAGAGGATCGCCTCCGCCAGGTTGCGGGCGCGGCCGTCGGGCAGGAAGCGCGTATGGCCGTTGACGACGGCGACGAGGCCGATGCCCCCCAGCGGCGCGGTACGCCACTCCGAGCCCGAGGCCAGGCCGTCGGGGCGGCCGTCGGCGAGGGCCGGTCCCATGTCGTGCAGCAGCAGGTCCGTGTACGGGCGGATGAGCTGGTCGCTCAAGCCCGCGACGTCGCTGTCGCCGGTGCGCAGCTCGGGCAGGTGGCAGGAATCGCAGCCGAGCTGCTCGAAGTGGCGCTCGCCGGCGTCCGTCGCCCGCTCGCCGACTTCGCGCCGGGCCGGCACCGCCAGCGTGCGGGTGTAGAACGTGACCCGCGCGAGCTTCTTGGCGTCGATCTCGGGCCGGCCGCCCGTCCTCGCCCGGGCGCACGCGCGCTGACCGGGCGGGCAGTCCTCTTCGGTGAAGATCGGCGACGTGATGCCGAGGTCGCCGTTGAACGCGCTCGCGTTCTGCTGCTCGACCGTCGGCACGTTGGCCTTCCAGCCGAAGCGCCCGAGTGCGCCGGTCGTGCGGGTGCGCGCGTCGCGACGCGGTTGGCGCGCCCGGAGATGCCGTCGCCGTCGTCGTCGTCGTCGGCAGGGTCGGCGCGGTCGAGGATCGTGCGCTCCGCGATGGCCTCCAGCAGGCCGACGCCGAACACGCCGGGCGCCACGCGGGGGCCGATCTGCAGGTCCTTCGGCAGCGGTCCGAAGGCGCGGTCGGCGATCGTGTAGCGCGGCGCGAGCAGCTGGAAGAGCGTCCCGTCGCCGTAGCGCCCGCGCGGCGACGTCGTCGTGATGCGGATGCGCCCCTCCGCCGGCAAGCCTGCGATCGCGCGGTCCTGCAGCTGCGATCCGTACACGGGGTGCCGTTAAGGAACGTGGCACCAACCGACAAGTAGCCCAGGTATCAGCCGACGGTGGGCAGCAGTCGTTCGAGCAGCCGTGGCTCGGCCGGCCAGGCCGCGAGGAGCACATCGCGGGGTATCGCCCGTGCGGCGTAGCGCAGCAGCAGAACGACGGCGACGACATCATCGAGCGCTCCGATGATCGGGAGGAACTCCGGGAGCAGGTCGATCGGAGACAGCACCCAGAGGATGGCGATGAGCAACGCGACCTTCGCGCGGCGCGGGACCGCGGGGTTGCCGCGGAGCCGACGCGCGGTGGTCACGCATGCGGGCAGGAACTCGGCGGCGTCGTGCAGCAGGCCGGGCGGTAGGCGCTTGGCCAAGAGGATCATGATCAACCAGGATCCGATCCACAGGGCAGCGGCGACGATCGCGATCTGCAGGAGCGTGCTCATCGGCCGGTGCGCTGGTGTTCAGAGGGCGGTCGTTGGAGGTGGCGGTAGATCGTCGGTCGCGTGACTCCGAACTCGTCGGCGATCTGCTGCACGGTATGCTGGCGGTGGCCGTCGGGGCCGAGCTCGTCGTACATGGCCTGTGCGATCTTCGCTTGGCGCGGCGTGAGCTTAGAGGCGGCTCGCACGGCGGCGGGACCGCCCTGCGCCGGGGCCGGGCGCGCCGGACCCACCCACTCGAGGTTTCGGATCGCTCCCCCCTCCTGGTCGGTCATGATCAGCGCGTCGCCGCCCGCCGCCTGCTGGATGTCGGCGGTGAGCCCGCGGGTCTGGTCGGGCCCCGTGAGGTTGTCGGCGAAGAGGACCACCCCCGCGGCCCGGCCCTCGCGCAGGATGTCCTCGACGTAGCCGGGCAACCGCGTGCCGGCGAAGCGCAGCACGACCAGCTCGCCCAGCTGCGCCTTGAGCCCCAGCTCGTCGACCCGCGGAAGGTCGCCGCTCGGGGGCGGCTGAGCTCGCCGCGGGTTGAGCCGGGTCGTCGGCGCCCGGGTCGGGGGTGCCTGACCCGGGCGCCGGCGGGCCGCCCGCCCTGGCGCCGAGCACCAGGGCGGCCACGCATGCCCCGCCGAGCACGGCGAGCAGCGCGCGACGGCGCCTGCGGATCCGCGATGTGGTTGGTGGGGCGGAAGGACTCACGCGCGGCGAGGGACGAGGCTAGCCCCCGCCACCCCGCGCGCGGCGCCCCCCGCCCCCGCCCCGAGGGCTCGGGGCTAGAGGGCGCCCTTCTCGAACGGCCCGGTGATCGCGAAGGTGATCCCCGGGGTCTGGATGTTGACGAACAGCGTGTCGCCGTCGGGGCTGTAGGTCGCTCCGGCGAACTCACTGTTGTTGAGGTCGTTGCGGGCGAGGTCGAAGATCTGGCCCTCCGGGTTGACGCCGCGCAGGAAGTCGGTGCCCCCGCCGTCCTCGCACAGCAACAGGCCTCCGCGGGGGGAGACCGTGATGTTGTCGGGCTTCTCGAGCAGCTCGGGATCGGTCGACTCGAAGACCAGGATGAGCTGGCCGCCCGAGCTGCCACGCGGGCGGTACTCCCACACCTGCCCGAGGCCGGCGTCGCCGCCGGAGGTCGAGTTGAAGAAGACGCTGCCGTCGCCGTACCAGGCGCCCTCCAGCCGGGCGAACGTGGCTCCGCCGCCCGCCTTGCCCTGCTGGAAGACGGCCAGCGGGTTGACGTCCGCGTTGTCGGGATCGGGCTCGTCGATGTCCACCCAGGTGACAGGGAGCGGCTTGCCGACGCGCTGGCCCGTGCGGGTGTCGAAGCCGTCACGCCCCCGCCCCTTGATCCCGAGCATCTGGAGGCGCCCGCCGGCGGCCAGGTTGCCCCGCTCGTCGGGCAGGAAGCGATAGAAGCCGCTGGTGCCGCGATCCTCCGTCTCGTAGACGATGCCCGTCGCGGGGTCCACGGCGCAGGCCTCGTGGACGAAGCGGCCCATCGCCTTGAGCGGCACCGGGTCGACCGCGCTT
>JBBSMC010000043.1:0-29091 GCA_038233375.1 Solirubrobacterales bacterium | reverse complement strand
GCGCGACGTGCTCTCGGCGGGGTTTCTCGCCGTCACGCTGTTCTTCGTGCTGAGCGGGTTCGTGCTGTTCCTGCCGGTGGCGCGGCGGGCGGGCGTGTTCGGGCCGCTGAAGCCGTACGCGCGGCGGCGGATGGCGCGCGTCGTGCCCGCGTTCTACGTGGTGCTGGCGCTGTGCCTGGTCGCGTATCCGCTGCTGACGACGGGCGCGATGGACGGACGCGTGACGTTGGACTCGGTGCTCGCGCACGTCGTCTTCGCCCAGCAGGAGGCGCGGCTGATTCCCGGCTACTCGGGCGCGCTGGGCTTCGCCGTGGACCCGGTCGTGTGGACGCTGTCGCTGGAGGCGCTGTTCTACCTGGTGCTGCCGCTGGTGGCGGGGTGGTTCTGGCGCTGGGCGTGGCAGGCGGTGCTGCTGGCGTTGGTGGTCGGCGTGGCCGGTCGTGTGCTGATCGGAGATGTCGGCGGCTCGATGGCGCAGAGCGTGCTGCTGTCGTCGTTTCCCCTGCACCTGACGGACTTCGCGGCGGGGATGGCGGCGGCGCTGCTGTTCGTGCGCTGGCGGTTGGCGCCTGGCGTGGCGTTGGCGGGGGGTGTCGTCTGCCTGGGTCTGGCGCTGCTGTTCGTGGCTGCCGCAGGGGGCGCGGATGCGGGCGACGTGCGAGATGGCGTGCGCAGCGACGCGTTGCTGATGGCGGTGCTGCCGCTGCTCCTCGGGGGCGCCGTGCTGGGGGTCGCGCTGGCCCCGGAGCGAGTGCGCTCCGTCTTGTCGATCACGCCCCTGCGGTGGGTCGGGACGGTCAGCTACGGCGTGTTCCTCGTCCACTACCCGCTGCTGCTCTTCGCGCGCACGACGCTCGACTTCGACCACGACGGCTCGCGTTCTGCGTTCATGGCGCTGACGGCGTTCGCGGTACCGGCGTCCCTACTGCTGGGCTGGCTGTCGTGGGTGGCGGTGGAGCGGCCGGCGCGCAATTGGGCGCGGCGGGGCGGTGACGATGCCGCCGTCTTGCGGTGAAGGCGTCGGTGCCGTCGCTCGAACGGCATCGATGACCGATGAGTTGGGGGAGAGTGCTGGCGTTCCGGCCGGCGCAGACGGAGCGTGGCGCGAAACTGTTCGTAGCGGACATCAAGTCGCCAGCCTCCCCGCCATTTCGCCCGATCACGGGTCCGAACCCCTCAGCAGCGTACGTAGGCCGTGAATCGCCGGCCGACCACCGCGCGCTGAAATCCCTCCGGCGGCAGCTGGCTGCGGGCGGAGTCCTCGTCCTGATCGAACGGGCCGTAGGCCGGGTGCTTGAGGAAGCGCGTGCCTCCGATGACGAGGATCGCCACGCCGCGCGCCGGCATCTGCACCGTCCGCGCGAGCACGTCGCCCGCCCCGGCGTGGGCCAGCCAGCGCACGTCGGGGACGAGCTTGTGGTTGGGCACGCTGATCGGGCCGCACACCCGCGCCGCGCGCACCTCCGGCGACGAGATCAGCCCGGCGAGGTCGCGGCGCACCGACTCGCGCAGCGCGAGCTCGCGGTCGATGTAGGCCGGGTTGAAGTTCATCGCCGTGTAGACGACGCCGGCGAGCACGACCGCCAGCGCCCCGACCGCCCATGGCCGCCGCGCGCGATGGCCGGCCGGCAGCCGCGTGAAGCCCACCGCCGCGAACGCGGCGAACAGCAGCAGCGCGACCGCCGCCACGACCAGGTACCGGTTGATCACCGAGAAGCCGCGCAGGGAGACGAGCAGGAACGTGCCGATGCCCCAGGCCAGCAGCGTCGCCGGCACGAGCAGCCGCTCGCGCTCGCGCACCATCCGCCAGGCGAGCACGAGGCCGGCCACGCCCAACGCCAGCACCGGCGGCTTGACGAGCTCGCCGAGAAAGCGCAGCGTCACCCCAGGCAGCTCCCCCACGGTCTGGCGGCGCCCCAACAACGCCGCCGACTCCGTCGTGTAGTTCAGCGAGTACAGCGGGTCGCCCGTGACGATCCAGTCGCTTAGCGCCCACACCACCGGCGCCACCGCGGCGATCAGCCCGGTCCGGACCCACACGCCGAACGGCCGCCGCCACACGATCCGCAGCGCGTACAGCCCCGCCAGCAGCCAGGCCTCGGGGCGCAGCAGCCCGGCCAGCGTCAGCAGCACCCATACCACGCCGCCGCGCCGCGGCCGCGCCACCTCCAGCGCCGCGGCCCAGAAGATCAACGCCATGTACGGGATGTCGATGTAGCCGCGGGCGGCGAGAAACGGGAAATCCAGGCGGCTGGCCAGCAGCCCCGCCGCGACGACGCCCGCCGCGACGCCGAAGACCTGCCGGCCCAGCACGTACATCGCGGCGACGAGCGCCACGAACGAGAGCACGCAGATCGCCAGCAGCACCCGGTCGCCGCCGTCGCCGAGCGCGGCGAGCGGGACGCTGATCGCCACCCACAGCGGGTGCTGGGTAGGCGCTCGGTAGGCGTCGAACGACGGCAGCGTGCCGTCGAGGATCTCGCGCGCCCACAGCAGCGAGTACAGCGAGTCGTAGTTCGGATAGGTCGGGTAGGCGAAGAACCCGGCCAGCGCGGCCGCAGTCAGCAGGGCGAGCGCGATCAGCTCGGCCCGGCGCAGCGACCGCGCGCCGCCGCGGGCGGACGCGTCGCGCGTCACGCGACCGACCACACCACGACCGGCTCGTCCTTGCCCCGCACCCGCATCGCGTCCAAGCGCACGAGATCGTCGCGCGCGCCGGTGAGCATGCTCTTGAAGTCGGCGCCCCCGCGCGCGCGCAACCAGGCGTTGACCTCCTCCAGCGCCGGCCCCGCCATCTCTTGCGCCGCCGCCAGCGCGCGATCGGCGTGGTCGACCTGCTCGGTGGGCGCTCCGAACGTCGCCCTGATCCCGTCGCCCATGTAGGCGATCAGCGCCCCGCCGTGGTCGAGAATCACGTCGCTCATGACCGTCAGATACCGGTTCAACCCTCGATGACCTCCTCCGGCGTGCGGTCCTCGGAGCAGCGCGCGAAGCCGCGGATGTCGCTGAAGAGGACCGTCACGATGCGGCGCTCGCCCAAGGCGCAGCTCGCCGCCGCGGACGGGCAAGCGCTCCATCCACCTCGCCAGGACGCCGTGATCCGATCCCCACCGCCAAAAAAAGGGCGGCCGCTTGCGCGACCGCCCCGCATGGTTCAGAAGGCGCGTTCAGCCTAGATCGGCTGGACGTTGACCGCCTTCGGACCCTTGTCGCCGGCCTCGGCGTCGTAGCTCACCTTCGAGCCCTCGGCGAGAGAGCGATAGCCCTCGCCGACGATGCCGGTGTGATGGACGAACAGGTCCTTCTGACCGTCGTCGGGGCTGATGAAGCCAAACCCCTTGTCATCGCTGAACCACTTCACGGTGCCAGTAGGCATACCGATTCTCCTCGGGTGTCGTGCTGCATACCCCGAGGATGCTGTTCAGGCAACGACACTGGGCGCTGGCACTTCTTGCGCCGGATCCTTCTGGTTCCGGCCTTTCAAATCGGCAATGTAGCGGGTCACTACCCTGATGCGCCATGCCCGAGCTCAGAGAAGACCTACGCAACGTCGCGATCGTCGCCCATGTCGACCATGGCAAGACGACCCTCGTCGACGCGATGCTCTGGCAGTCGGGCGCGTTTCGCGTCGGCCAAGACGTCAACGATCGAGTCATGGACTCGATGGATCTCGAGCGCGAGAAGGGCATCACGATCCTCGCGAAGAACACCTCCGTGCGCCATCTGCCGACCGGCGCCACGAGCGACGTCAAGCTGAACATCATCGACACGCCCGGCCACGCGGACTTCGGCGGCGAAGTCGAGCGCGGGCTGTTCATGGTCGACGGGATCCTCCTGCTCGTCGACGCCAGCGAGGGCCCGCTGCCGCAGACGCGCTTCGTCCTGCGCAAGGCGCTCGAGGCCCGCCTGCCGGTGATCCTCGTCGTCAACAAGGTCGACCGCCCGGACGCGCGCATCGCCGAGGTCGTCGACGAGGTGTACGAGCTGTTCCTCGACCTCGACGCCGACGAGGAGCAGATCGAGTTTCCGATCGTCTACTGCAACGCGAAGGCCGGCCATGCCTCGCTCGAGGATCCCGACGACCTCTCCGACAGCCTGCGCCCGCTCATGGACCTGCTCGTCGAGCGGATCCCCGCGCCCGCCTACGAGCCCGGCCATCCGCTGCAGGCCCAGGTCACGAACCTCGACGCCTCGCCGTACGTCGGCCGCCTCGCGCTGTGCCGCGTGCGCAACGGCACGATCAAGCGCGGCCAGCAGGTCGCGTGGTGCCGGGCCGACGGGACGATCGAGTCGGCGAAGATCTCCGAGCTCTACGTCACCGACAACCTCGACCGCGTCGAGACCGACGAGGCCGGGCCGGGTGAGATCATCGCCATCGCCGGCATCCCGGAGATCACGATCGGCGAGACGCTCGCCGACGCCGACGACCCGCGCCCGCTGCCGGTGATCTGCGTCGACGAGCCGTCGCTGTCGGTCACGGTCGGCATCAACACCTCGCCGCTGTCGGGTCAGGACGGCTCGAAGGTCACCGCCCGCCAGCTGAAGAACCGCCTCGAGGCCGAGCTGATCGGCAACGTCGCCCTGCGCGTGCTCGACACCGAACGGCCGGACACGTGGGAGGTCCAAGGGCGCGGCGAGCTGCAGCTCGCGGTGCTCGTCGAGATCATGCGCCGCGAGGGCTACGAGCTGACCGTCGGCAAGCCGCAGGTCCTGACGCAGGAGATCGACGGCAAGCTGCACGAGCCCGTCGAGCGCGTCGCGATCGACGTCCCCGAGGAGTACGTCGGCGTCGTCACCCAGCTGCTGGCGCTGCGCAAGGGCCGTATGGAGTCGCTGGTCAACCACGGCACCGGCTGGGTGCGGATGGAGCAGATCGTCCCCGCGCGCGGGCTGATCGGCTTTCGCACGGAGTTCCTCACCGAGACCCGCGGCACCGGCCTGCTGCACCACGTCTTCGAGGGCTGGGAGCCGTGGTTCGGCGAGCTGCGCACCCGCCCGACCGGCGCCCTGGTCGCCGACCGCCGCGGCAAGGTCGCCTCGTTCGCCCTGTTCAACCTGCAGGAGCGCGGCACGATGTTCGTCGCTCCCGGCGAAGAGGTCTATGAGGGCATGATCGTCGGCGAGAACGCCCGCGCCGACGACCTCGACGTCAACGCCGTCAAGGAGAAGCACCTCACGAACCACCGCGCCTCGACGGCGGACGAGCTCGTCCGGCTCGTCCCGCCGCGCAAGCTGTCGCTCGACCAGGCGCTGGAGTTCCTGCGCGAGGACGAGTGCATCGAGGTCACGCCGAAGGTCGTCCGGTTGCGCAAGGTCGCGCTGGACCAGACGAGCCGTGTGAAGCGCGCTCGCGCCGCCAAGCGCGAGGCTGTCGCGTAGCCCATCGAGCTGCCGGGCACGCCGCGCGGCCGATGGAGCCTGCGCGCGACCCGACGATCAGGGCAGGCAGCGCTGACGCGGGTCCCGGCGTCCGCAATCACGCGAAAGCACAAGCGGTCGGCCCGCGGTGTCCGTCGCCCCGGCGCGGCGGTTGTGGCGTCTATGCAGCGCCCTGGCATCAGATTCGACACGACCGCGTCTGGGTGGGCGCCGATCGCACCGCTCTCGCATCGCGCGAGATGCCAGCAGACCACCCTCCGGTCGCGCGCGAAGCCATCCGGGGTGTGTCGAATGGGTCGCGCTCGGCCTGCATCATTCGACACACCCGACGCGGGATCGGGCGTCAACGACGCGCCGAGTGCGGATGGCGCACCTCGCGCGTCATCCGACCTCGAACTTGACAGTCCTGTCGCGGCGAAGTACGGGTATCGGACCTGGCTCGACACAACCGCTCCCCGGAAGGCACCTCGCACCGCGCCCAGACCGTCTGGCCTCCCCCGACGCCAGTGCCCCATTCCGTTGGCGCCAGCCACGCGGGAGCGACATCGCCGGAGGGGCGTCGACCTGCTCCTCGGCGCCGACGCCGATCGCGACGATCGATTCGCCGAGCGCGATGATCAGGATCAGCCCGCCCTGCAGCGCGCCGTCGGCGAAGGACGCACCGACGAGCAGACCGCTCGCGATTGCCGTCGAGATCCCCAGCCCGATGACCGACTGGCGCAGGTTGAGCTCGTCACGGCTGGCGAGGATGAACAGCGCGATGTGCACGGTCCGCACCACGGCGTACATTCGTCGGCGTGACCCGCCGCAGCAATACCCCGGACATGGGCCGCCTGCTCGTCTCCTGCCAGGACCGGCCGGGGATCGTTGCCGCCGTGTCGCGCTTTCTCTTCGAGCAAGGCGCGAACATCGCGGAGTCCGGCCAGTACTCCACGCACCCGACCGACGGACGCTTCTTCCTGCGCGTCGTCTTCCACCGGGCCGGCCTGCAGGCGATGCGCGAGGAGCTCGAAGAGCGCTTCGCCGCCGAGGTCGGCCGGCCGCTGCACATGGAGTGGCGCTTCACCGATCCCGGCGTGCCCAAGCGCGCGGCGATCATGGTCAGCCGCTACGACCACTGCATGCTCGACCTGCTCTGGCGCGCGCGGCGGGAGGAGCTCGACCTCGACGTCGGGCTCGTGATCTCCAACCACGCCGACCTCGCCGGCGACGTGCGCTCCTTCGGTGTGCCCTTCGTCCACATCCCGGTGACGCGGGAGACCAAGGCGCAGGCCGAGCGGCGCCAGATCGAGCTGCTGGCCGGCAACTTCGACCTCGTCGTCCTCGCGCGCTACATGCAGATCCTGTCGGCGGACTTCCTCGAAACCGTCGCCGTGCCGGTCATCAACATCCATCACTCGTTCCTGCCCTCCTTCGCCGGCGCCGGCCCCCACGCTCGGGCCCGCGACCGCGGCGTGAAGCTGATCGGCGCGACCGCCCACTACGCCACCGAGGATCTCGACGAGGGCCCGATCATCGAGCAGGACGTCGTCCGCGTCACGCACCGCGACAGCGCCGAGGAGCTCGAGCGCAGCGGCGCCGACGTCGAGCGCACCGTGCTCGCGCGGGCCGTGCAATGGCACTGCGAGGACCGCGTCGTGCGCGACGGAGAGCGCACCGTCGTGTTCTGAGCTCAGCCGCTCCCGGAGCGCCCGTCGGCCCAGCGCGAACGACCCTCGTGACGGGCCCGCGGCTGAGGGGGTGTGTCACCTTTCCCGCGGATATAGCGAGAAACGTGCCGAACCCCGGCGGCGCCGGTGGCCCGTCGCTCAGCCGGTGTCGCGCGTCGACCGCGGCAGCGCGACGAGCCGGTGATCGGAGGTGAACAGCCGCCGCACCGCGCCGAGCGCGGTCACCGCCGCGGTCGTCGCAACGCCGCCGAGGATGAGGTACATCAGCGCGAGCTGGACGAGCACGGCGTCGAGCGGGTCGACGCCGGCGAGGATCAGGCCGGTCATCGCGCCGGGCAGGAACACGATGCCCAGCGCCTTCGTGTTCTCGATCTGCGGCGAGAGCGCGGTGCGCAGCGCGCCACGCAGGATCGGCCGCGAGGCCGCGGTCCACGGCTGGCCCAGCGCGAGGCGCGCCTCGACCTCGGCACGCTGCTCGGAGAGCGCCTCGACGAGCCGCTCGGCGACGACGATCGCCGACTTCATCGAGTTGCCGATCAGCATCCCCGCGACCGGCACGAGCGTCGTGCCCCGCACCGGGAAGATCCCCAGACCGAACGCGACCGCGAAGCCGATCACCGCCGTGACGGCGTTCGCGACGAGGCCGATCCAGAACAGGCCGGGCACGGCCGGCGCGCGGCGCTTCACGGTCGCGGCGGCGAAGACGACGATGCCGACGACCCACAGCCACGACCACACCAGTGGCGTGTCGGGGTCGATGATGATCGCCAGGGCCGCGCCGACGATGAGCAGCTGAACGAGGCCACGCCCCACCGACACGACGAGGTCGCGCTCCAGGCGCAGCTTCAGGCGCAGGCTGATCGCAAACGCGATCACGACGAGCACGAGCGCTGCGGCCAGGCCGACGAAGCCGATGTCGCTGGCGTTATCCATCGCCGAGTACCTCCTGGGCGGAGCCCACGCGGTCGACGCGTCCGTCCACGAGCAGCAGCACGCAGTCGGCGAGACGGCGCATCTGGTCCTCGGAGTGCGTCACCCAGATGACGGGGACGCCGTCGGCGACGAGCTGCTGCGCGAGTTGTTCGAGGACCGCGGCGGCCTTGGCGTCGAGCGCCGACGTCGGCTCGTCCATGAGCATCACGCGCGGGTTCGTCGCAAGCGCGCGCGCCAGACAGGCGCGCTGGGCCTCGCCGCCCGACAGCTCGGCCGCGTCGCGGTCCAGAAACGACGCGGGCAGACCCACGCGCTCGAGCAGCTCGGCGCCGCGCTCCTCGTCGCAGGCCTTCTCGGCCTCGCGCAGGTTGTCGAGCACCGTGCCGGCGAACGTCACCGGCCGCTGGAAGACCATCGCCACCTCGCGGCGCAGCGTGAGCGGGTCGCGCTGCGCGACGTCCTCACCGCGGTGGCGCACCACTCCCTCCGACGGGACCTCGAGGCGGTTGCACAGCCGCAGGAGCGTCGACTTGCCCGAGCCCGACGGGCCGCCGACGACGGTCAGCCCGCCGTCGGGCAGCTGCGCGTCGAGGTCGTGCAGCCGCCGCGCCTCGGGCGGGCCGACGCTGACGGACTGAAACGCGAACAGCGACTCCCCTGCGGACACGGGGCCAGTATCCCCCGCGCGGGTCTCTCAGACCGGCGCGCCGGCCATCCCGGTTGTAGTTGCACGCGCAACCATCTACACTGAGGCCCCTTGTTCAGCCCGCAGACACACCGCATCGCCGCCCTCTTTCGCCCCTACCGCGCGCGGCTCGCGACGGTCCTGGCACTGATCGCGATCAGCGCCGGTCTGGGGATGGTCACGCCGTTTCTGCTGCGCGATGTCCTCGACCACGCGATCCCCGAGGGCGACACGACGCTGCTGAGCTGGCTCGTCGGCGGGATGATCTTCATCTCGATCGCGACGGGGGTCATCTCGGTCGGCCAGACCTGGCTGTCGAACGTCGTCGGCCAGCGCGTCATGCACGACCTGCGAGCGGCCGTCTACCGCCACCTGCAGCGGCTCTCGCTGGCATTCTTCACGCGCACCCGCACCGGCGAGGTGCAGTCGCGCATCGCCAACGACATCGGCGGCGTGCAGAACGTCGTCACCTCGACCGCGACCTCGATCGTCTCAAACGTCACCACGGTGTTGGCGACGATCGTCGCGATGCTCCTGCTCGACTGGCGCCTGGCGCTGTTCAGCCTCGCGCTGCTGCCGTTCTTCGTCTGGCTGACGCGCCGCGTCGGCAACGAGCGCAAGCGGATCACCGCCACGAAGCAGGGCCGTCTCGCCGACATGAGCGCGCTCGTCTCCGAGTCCCTGTCGGTGTCGGGGATCCTGCTCGGCAAGACGATGGGCCGCAGCGAGGCGCTCGCCCAGCGCTTCACCGCCGAGTCCGCCGAGCTCGCGGAGATCGAGGTCCAGTCGCGGATGGCCGGCCGCTGGCGCATGTCGACCGTTCAGATGAGCTTCGCGATCATGCCGGCGCTGGTCTACCTCTTCGCCGGCTTCTCGATCGCCGGCGGGTCGAGCGCGATCACGATCGGCACGGTCGTCGCGTTCACGACGCTGCAGACGCGGCTGCTGTTTCCGATCGGCTCGCTGCTGAACGTCGGCATCGACATCCAGACCTCGCGTGCGCTCTTCGACAGGATCTTCGAGTACCTCGACCTGCCCGTCGAGATCACCGAGCACGCCGACCCGGTCAATCTTGATGGGGCTGGCACGGGGGTCCGCGGCGAGGTGCGCTTGGAGGACGTCTTCTTCCGCTACGAGGACGAGGGCGCGCAGACCCTCGCCGGTGTCGACCTCGTCGTCGCGCCCGGCACGACGACGGCGATCGTCGGCGAGACGGGCTCGGGCAAGACGACGCTCGGCTACCTCGTCGCGCGCCTCTACGACGTCACCGGCGGGCGGGTGACGATCGACGGCGTCGACGTGCGCGACCTTTCCTTCGCGTCGCTGGCCGCGACCGTCGGGCTCGTCTCCCAGGAGACCTACCTCTTCCACGCCACGATCGCCGAGAACCTGCGCTTTGCGCGCCCCGAAGCGAGCGGCGAGGAGCTCGCGCAGGCCGCCCGCGCCGCACAGATCCACGACCTCATCGCCTCGCTGCCCGAGGGCTACGAGACCGTCGTCGGCGAGCGCGGCTACCGCTTCTCCGGCGGCGAGAAGCAGCGCATCGCGATCGCCCGCACGGTGCTGCGCAACCCGCCCGTGCTCGTCCTCGACGAGGCCACCAGCGCGCTGGACTCCGAGACCGAGCGCGCCGTGCAGGAGGCGCTCGACCGGCTCGCCGAGGGCCGCACGACGATCGCGATCGCCCATCGCCTGTCGACGATCCGCGCTGCCGACGAGATCGTCGTGCTCGACCGCGGCACGATCGCCGAGCGCGGCACGCACGACGAGCTCATGCTCGAGGGCGGGCGCTACGCGCAACTCGTCGCCGGCGGATCGGCGCCCGCGCTGGCCGAGGCCTAGGTCGCAGCACAGAGCGACGCCGCGCCCACTGGGCACGCACGTGCCAACTTTCGGCGGGAACCGTGGGTGCCGGGGCTGCCGGGGCTGCCGGGTATCTACCATCCCCTCCCGGGCCCGCCGATCAGGAGAACGACGCCGCGCACATGACATTCCGATGGACCCGACTTGCCGTGCTCGGCGCATCGATGCTGGTGCTCGGCAGCTGTGGCGGCGACAGCGGCAGCGACACGGCGTGCACCGCCAAGCCCGGCGACGTGCCTGCCAGCATCGACGCCGCCGCCGACTGCCCCGTGAACTCGGTCATCGCGGTCGATGCGACCGGCGCGCTGCAGGACAAGGCGCTGGCGCGCGACGCGGGCTCGGCGGCGGTGCGCGCGGCGGAGCACACGATCACCGCCGGCGGGCATCTGCGGATGGTCGTCTTCGCCGGTGACGCGAACGCCGTCGAGGTCATCTACGACGACGAGGTGCCGACGCTCGGCGAGCTCGACGAGACCCGCCGCGGCCCGCTGGAGCACGACCTGCGCCGCGCGCTCGGAGTGACGATCGACAGCGCGCTCGGCGTCATCGACGACGACCCGGCCCTCGCCGCGCGCGTGCGCGGCCTCACGCGCGGAGGCAGCTCGGATATCGCCCGCGCCGTGCGCAACGCGCTGCGCGAAGCCAGGCAGCGGTCCGGCGCCAGCGCCGTAACGCTCGTCTCCGACGGCGCCCAGGCGAGCGACCAGCTGATGCTCAAGCGCCGCCTCGAGGCGGGCGACGCGAGCAGCGGCCTGGCGTCGCAGCTCGGCGAGCTGCTCGGCGACGCTGACGGCGTCGACGTGCTGCAGGCCGTCGGCCTCGGGCGGCTGCCCGACCGCGTGAACCAGAGCGCGAGGCGCACCGACGAGCTGGTGGAGATCTGGATGACGGCATGCGAGCAGACCGGCGCAGCGACCTGCGCCACGACGACGGAGCTCTGACGCGAGCGGAAACGAGGAGACCGGTGAGCCCAGAGGACACGACGAGCGAGCTCGATCCGCAGGATCCGGCGCCGGAGGAGGCTGAGGCCGCTGCCGCGGACGCCGCGCAGGAGCACGCGCCGGTCGTGGCGGCCCCGCTGCTGGCAATACCCGGCTTCGGCGAGCCGGCTGAGGCGCCGACGCAGGGCGAGCCCCCGATCGCGAGCGCGACGCAGCCGGCCCCCGACCTCGCCGAGGGCCGCCGCACGCAGTCCCTCGGGCCCCGCGACGACGCCGAACGCGTCCGCGGCAACATCGTCGCCGAGACGATCGCCCAGCACGCCGACCACCTGATCGGCACGCGGCTGGGCCCGCTGATGGAGCGCGCCGTGCGCGTGCGCACGCTCGACGACGACCTGATCGCCGCCAACGCCGCGGCCGAGCAGATCTCGACGGCGCCCGGCGAGGCGCCGCCCGGCCCCGCGCCGGCGACGATGCGCGGGCGGATGTCCGCGCGGATGGCGGCCGGGGGCGGATTGCTCGCGCTGTTCTTCGCCGTCGGGATCGCCGAGGCGCTGTTCGCCTACGACGGCTTCCGCGAGCTCGCGCGCTTCCGCGAGAGCGACCCGGAGCTGCTGCGCGAGGGCGCGCCCGCGCTTTCGGCGGTGGTCATCGCCCTGCTCATCGCGATCGGGCAGAAGGCGGTCGGCAAGAACCTGCGCCTGGCCCACGCGAAGGACCCGCAGCCGGCCGCCGAGGGCCGGCGGCCGCTGCTGGACCGCGACCTGTCCAAGGGCGCGCGCTACGCCGTCGCGCTCGCGATCATCGTGACCGGCCTGGCGCTGTGGTACGGCGTGCAGAGCGCGCGCACGACCGCCAACAACGCGGCCGCGGCACGCCAGCAGGCCAACCAGGCCGCCGGCGCACGCGGCGCCGCCGCCGAGCGCCTCACGCAGAACACGCAGGACACGCCGTCGGCCGCCGAGCCGGGCGTCTACTTCCTGGTGTCGGCGGCGGTGTTCCTGCTCGGCATCGGCGTCGCCTACCTGCTCGTCGATCCGGCCCGCGAGGCGCGCGATCGCCGGCGACGGCGCGACGCCGGCACGCTCGAGCACCGCGACCGCATCCGCGGCGAGCTGGCCTCGGAGGTGGGGGCGCTCGTGGCCCAGCGCGCGGAGATCGCGACGACGGTCGCCAACGCCCGGCGCCAGATGTACCAGGAGGCAGCCCTGCATCCGGAGGTCGGCTTCCTACGCCGCGCCGACGAGTTTCCGCATCTCTACGGGACGTGGAGCCCGCGCGCGGACTCGCCGTTTCGCGGGATGCCGGACGTCGGCGAGGCGCATCACGCGCAGGCCGATCTCGTGCGCGGCGGCGGGCTGACCGTGCCCGACAAGCTCGCCGACGTCGACGCGCTGATCGCCGAGCTGCTGGGCCGCAACCTCGCGGCGCCGAAGGGCCTGCCCGAGTGAGCGGGGCGCGGCAGGCGTCGCCGCCGCGGTCGGGGTCGGGGCCGCGGCAGCCGGCGGCGGCGCGCCGCAGCGCCGGCCGCACCCTGGGGTCGCGCGCGGCGGGGGGGCCGACCGCGGATTCCCGCCCGACCGCAATGGCTGGACCGCAGGAGGCGAAGGCGCTGGGCGAGGCGCCGGCGCTCGGCCCCCAGCAGCCGCTCTCCGCGTGGCAGCAGCTGCTCGCCGAGATCGACCGCCTGCTGCGCGATCCGACGCTCACGCGCGCGCTGAAGGCCTTCGCGGCCAAGATCGTCGCCGTGCTGCGCGGCCTGCCTGCCTTCGTCGGCGGGCTTGCGCGCAGCCTCGCTCGAGCACTGAGGTCGATCCGGCTGCCGCGGCGCCTCCTGCTCGGGTTACTGGCCCTGCTCCTGCCGCTCGCGCTGCTGGCCCTGCTGAGCTCGTCCGACGACGAGCCCGCGGGCCGCGCTGTCCCTGACGCGCCCGCGCCCGCGGCGGTCGATGCCGGAGCCGGCGGCGGGTTCTCGCTGCCCGCCGTCGGGATGCCGGAACTGCTCGCCCAGCCCGACGACGTGCGCCCCGTGCGCGTCGCGCTCGTCCTCGACCGCACATACGACACGCCGGCATTGCGCCGCGAACTGCGGGCATTGGGCGGCTGGCTCGGCGAGAATCACGCGCCGGGCACGCGCGTTTCGGTGATCGACGCGGCGAGCGCCCGTGCGAGCGCACCGCTGAGCGCCGACCGACTCGGCGCCACCGAGATCACCCGTCAGCGCGGGAGCACGACCGCCGCGGTGCGTTCCGCCCTCGGGCGCGGCGACGCGCGCAATCTCGTCGTCACGCTCGGGACGTCGGCGACGGCGCCGGGCGCGGCCAAGCGCCTGCAGATCGCGACGCGCGCCGGCGCCGCGACGGGATCGGGCGCGGTGCTGGAGCGCCGCCGGCGCGCGCGTGTGACGATCGACGAGCGGCGGCCGAACGCGCTCGCGGCGAGCGTGGCGCGGGGGATCATGGCGGTCTCCGGCGAGCGCGAGAAGCGCTGACGAGGCGGGGGTTGCGTCAGCGCGGCTTGCGCGGTCCGTCGGCCACGATGTCGCGCCCCGTCGGGCGCAGCTGCGGGTCCAGCTCGAGCTGCCAGAAGTAGCGCGTGAACGTGTGGCCGTGGGCGAAGTCGCCGACGTGCGGCTCGACGGTCTCACCCCGCGCCATCTTCACTATCAGCTCGGGATACGTGCGCCCCGGCCGCGAGGCGTAGATCGGCGCCGGGAAGGCGCCGCCGAAGCGGGTGTTGACGTCGGTGATGCCGAGGCCGATCTCCGGATCGCGGAACGCCTGCACTGTGCACGGGCCGCGCACGCCGAGCGCCTCGCCGGTCGCCCGGCCGAGCTCGATGAGCTCCTCGTCGAAGATCACGGTGCCCTTGATCGACTCGCCGCCGCGCGACTCGATCATCGTGCGGGGGATCGCGTTCAGGCAGCGCCCGTCGAGGTCGCAGAGCAGGTCGATCGAGAACTCCGGCCCGCCCATGAGGCGCTGCACCATGACCGGCTCCTTGACGTAGCCGACGAAGAACTCCATCTCGGCGCGGTCGGCGGCGGGATGGATCGAGCGCGCCCCCGAGCCGCGCCGCGGCTTGACCATCACCGGGTACGACGGCGGGTCTTCGCCCGGCAGGACGGTGGACGGCGAAGGCAGGCCGTGCTCGCCCAGGAGGTGATGCGTCTCGTACTTGTCGAACGTCCTGCGCGCGATCTCGGCGGAGGGCACGAACGACGGCAGCCGCTCGCCGGCGGCGGCCAGCGCCTCGATGTCGAGGTCGGTCAGCGGCACGACCGCGCGCACGTCGTGCTCGGCGGCGATCTGCTCGAGGAACGGGATGTAGCCCGGATCGTCGATCCGCGGCGGCGACACGGCAAGGTCGGCCGCGTGGCGCGCGGGCGCGAGCGGGTTGGGGTCGGCGGCGATCGTGAACGCGTGCTCGCCGAACGCGCTGACGATGTCATAGCGCTTGCCGACCCCGGTCAGCAGGACCGCGATGCGGTCGCCGCGCTCAGCCATCGCCCGCCGGCCCGTGGAACTGCACGAGGGTGTCGGCGCGCAGGCCGAGGCGCAGCGTCTCCAGCGACAGGACCTCCGCCGGCGGGACGTTGCCGAGGTTCACGTCGGCGCCGTAGCGCTCGATGAGCCAGACCTGCTGGTGCTTGCGCGGCGCCTCGAATATGAGCTTGGCGCGATCGACCTCGTGGACGATCTCGTCGATCAGCCCGGTGCGGGCCTCGCCGTCGGGGCGATACAGGCCGGCCGTGCCGGTCGCGCGGCCCTCGCAGACGACCATCTCCGCACCCGCCGACAGCGCGTCGCGGATCAGCTGCACCCAGCGGTAGGGCGCCAGCAGCGCGGCGGGGTCCTTCTCGCCGACCTCGGCGTAGACGGTGTAGCGCGCGGCGAGGCGCTCGATCAGCGCCGTCTTCTCCTGCGGCGGGATCGTGACGACCCCGCTGGAGACCTCGATGCGGTCGATGCCGAGCTCGTCGAGCCAGTCGCACAGCGCGTCGACGCGGTCGTGCAGCCAGGCCAGCTCGGTCAGCGTGCCGCCGAGCATGACCGGCATGTCGTGCGCGCGATAGGCGGCGAGCTTGGCCTCGAGGTCGGCCGTGACGTAGGCCGAGCCCCAGCCGAGGCGGACGGTGTCGATGTGCGCCGCCGCCTGACTCAGCATGCCCTCGACCTCGGGGATCCCCAGGCCGGTGTCGATGACGTGGGTCAGCCCGGCGCCGCGCGGCTTGGGCGGGCGGTCGGGCAGCGGCAGGAAATCGGGCATGGCGCGCCGCAGGCTATCGGCCTGTACATGTGGTCCAGTGACCTGCGCTCGATTCCGGGTAGTCCCCTCGGGACATGCGTTTCGCTGATGCCACCGCAGCGCAGGTCGTCGAGCTGCCCGCCACGGCCGCCGCAGCCGGCATCGCGCGGCGCGAGCTCGCGGCCACCCCGGGGCTCGCCGGGGAGCTCGGCTACAAGGTCCTGCTGCTCGCCAGCGAGCTGATCGCGGTGTTCGTCGCCGACGGCGAGCCACGGGCCGATCGCGTGCTGCGGTTGTCGATCGCCCTGTCCGCCGACCGCGTGCGAATCACGGTGACCGGCGACGGCCCGCACGACAGCGCCGACGCGTTGATGCACTCGCGTGAGACGCCGTCGCTCGGCGGCTACGGGCTGCAGATCGTCGACCGGATGGCCACGGCCTGGGGCACCGGCGGCGCCGGCGGCGAGCAGATCTGGTTCGAGCTGCCCCGGTAGGCCCGTCTTCCGCGCGATCGTGAGCCCGTGATCAGCGTGGGCGTTTCGTCGCGTGTCCAGCAATGTCCAGCGAATTGCTGGACACCGCTGGACACGTCGCGAAAGAGGGATGCGACGCCGGCACCCCAGGCCGATCCGCTCGCCGGCCCCGGCGCGACCCGCACAGCCTGGCTCCCGCCCCCGACATGGATACCGTTTCGCCCGATCGCATGGAGCTCGTCCCGACCACCCCCAACGTCGAGCTGCGCGGCAGCGGCGACGAGCAGATCGTCGTGCTCGCGTTTCCCTACGACGCGACGATCGTCAACCTCGTGCGGGGCATCCCCGGGCGGCGCTTCGACTGGGACAAGCGCGAGTGGTGGGCGCCGGCCGACGACTGGGTCGGCGTGCACGTGGCCGGCGTCATCGAGCGCTTTCCCGACCTGCTGCCCTCGCCGGAGGTCGTCGCCTGGCTGACGGCGATCGACAAGCGCTGGGTCGGCGTCGTCGGCGCCACGCGCTACGACGGGCGCGGCTGGTGGACGCTGGCCACGCGCGCGGGCAACCCGCCCGCAGAGCTGCTGGAGGGATCGGTCACGCGCGGCGACGGCGCCGTTCTCGCTCCCCTGACGCCCGCCGGCGCGGAGTCGCTGATCGACCAGGAGGCGGTCCGGATGGACGCGGGCGCGCGGCGCTGCGTCGAGGCGCTGCTGAGCGGCGTCGACCCTCCCCCGCCGGCCCGGCTCACGGCGGCACGCACCTTCGACGGCGAGCGCATCCGCCTCGACGTGCTGTGGGACTCCGACGCGGGCGCGGCTTTCTGCAGGCTGCCCGGCGCCGACGCGCGCAGCCGCACGCTGCCGATCGACCCCTGGGTCGTCGAGCCGCTGGACGAATTCGTCGCGACGTTCGCCGTCGAGGTCGACGGCGCGGGCGCGCTCGTCCTCGACGCGCTGCGCGAGGAGCACGCCGCCGCCACGGCCGCGATCCGCAGCTCGCGCGCGATCAGCGCCGACCCGCTCGACGACATCGCGGCGCGGCTCGGCGGCGAGCTGGCCCCGTTCCAGTGGGCCGCCGTGCGCTACGCGCTGGACTCCCGGCGCTGCTTCCTCGCCGACGAGCAGGGGCTGGGCAAGACCGTCGAGGCGCTCGTCACGCTCGAGGCCGACGGCGCGTTTCCGGCGATCGTCGTCTGCCCGGCGTCGCTGAAGCTCAACTGGCAGCGCGAGGCCGCGCACTGGCTGCCCCACCGCAGCGTGGCCCTCGTGGAGGGGCGCGCAGTCGTCGCCGCGAGCGCCGACATCACGATCCTCAACTACGAGATCGTCGCGGCGCACCGCGATGCGCTCGGGCGGCTGAAGCCCCGCGCGCTCGTCGTGGACGAGTCGCACTACGCCAAGAATCCGCAGGCCAAGCGCACCCAGGCGGTGCGCCGCCTGGCGGGTTCGGTGGTGGACGGCGGGCTGAAGCTCGCACTGAGCGGCACGCCGGTGCTCAACCACGCCGAGGAGCTAGTTTCGCAGCTGCGCGTCATCGGCCGCCTCGAGGACTTCGGCTCGGGCGCGCAGTTCACGCGCAAGTTCCGCGGCGAGCTGTCGGAGGAGCGCCTGCACTGGCACCTGCGCCGGCGCTGCTTCGTGCGCCGCCTCAAGCGCGAGGTGCTGCCCCAGCTGCCGGCCAAGCGCCAGGTCGTGGTGCCCGTCGCCCTGTCGAACACGACCGAGTACCGGCTCGCCGAGGAGGACGTCATCGCCTGGCTGCGCTCGCAGCCGCTGGACCTGCGCGAGCTCAACGCGAAGATCGCGGCGACGCTGCGCGCGCAGCGCCTCGCCCAGCTCGGCACGCTGCAGCGCCTGGCGGCGCGCGGCAAGCTCGGCGCGGCGCTGTCGTGGATCGCCGACTTCCTCGCCTCGGGCGAGCCGCTCGTGGTCTTCGCCCGGCACGTCGAGGTGCAGGAGGCGCTGCTCACCCGCTTCCCCGACGCGGCGCACATCATCGGACGCGATTCCGCCACCGCGCGCGAAGCGGCCGTCCGGGCTTTTCAAGAACCCGACGGGCCGCAGCTGCTGGTCGGCGCGACGCGCGTTGCGGGTCAGGGGATCACGCTCACGCGAGCGTCGAACGTCGCGTTCCTCGAGCTCGAGTGGACGCCCGCGATGCACGACCAGGCCGAGGACCGCTGTCATCGGATCGGCCAGCACGACGCCGTGACGGCCTGGTACCTGCTGGCGGCGGACACGATCGACGAGACGATGGCCGCGCTCATCCAGCGCAAGCGCGGCGTCATCGCCGCGGTGACCGACGGGCGCCAGCTCGACGGCGACGGGCTCGTCGAAGCGGTCGTGCGCGAGCTGCGCGAGGGCCGCCCGCTGCGTCATCTGCGCCCGGTCGCCTAAGGGCACGTGACTCAAAAGTGACGTGTTTCGCGGCCGATCCGCGGCGCCGTCCTCGCATCGAGCGCCCGCAGCCCGTGGCATGGCCGCGCCACCTCGCGGGCATCACGGCTCCCAACCCCCTGCACACGTCATCACGAGAGGCACCACATGATCGGTTTCATCGTCGCCGGACTCATCATCGGCCTGCTGGCCCGTGCGATCCTGCCCGGCAAGCAGCACATCGGCCTGCTGTGGACGCTGGTCCTCGGCGTCGTCGGCTCGGTCATCGGCGGCACGATCGCCAACGCCATCGGCAGCGGCGACATCATGGAGCTGAACGTCATCGGCTTCGTCTGCGCCGTGATCGCGTCGATCCTGCTGCTGTCGATCGCCGACCGCTCGCAGCTCGGCGGCGGCCCGCGGCGCGGGCGGCTCGGGCGCGGCTAGCCGCCGCAGAGTTTCGGCTACAGGTCTTCTCGGGACGTTCCGAGAAGGCCCGTCCGTTCGCGCCTCAGACCATCGAGCGGTCGGGCGGGATGACCCACAGCGCGATCGCGGCCTGCTCGATGGCGCCGGGCTCGAGCTCGGCAACCGTCGTGACCTTGGCCTTCTGCATCTGCAGGGCAAGGTCGCCCCAGCTGCGGGCGATCGTGCCGATCTTCGCCAGAGGACCCCAGCCGGCAAGCGCCTTGAGCTCGGCGGAGTGCGCGCGCGCCTCGTCCATCGTGACCTTGCCGAACTCGTGCTCGGTCCCGCAGACGCTCACGAGGCGCGTGAGGATGTCGCTGACGTCGGGCACCGGCGCGCCGCTGAAGCGCCGCTCGACGAGCTCCCAGTCGACGACGTTCAGCCAGGCGTCGACGTACTCCGCGCGGCGGTTGCGGTAGTCGAGGTAGTAGGCGTGCTCCCAGACGTCGATGCCGAGCAGCGGCTCGAGGCCGTCCGTGATCGGGCTGTCCTGGTCGGCCGTCGTGACGATCAGGATCCGGTAGCCGTCGTGGACGAGCCAGGCCCAGCCTGAGCCGAACTGGCTGAGCGCCGCCTCCTTGATCGTGTCCTTGAGGATCGGCATGCCCCGGAACGTCTCGCGGATCGCCGCCATCAGCTTGCTGTCGGCCGCCGGCCCCTTGATCGGGTTGGGCGTCATCGACTCCCAGAACATCGCGTGGTTCAGATGACCGCCGACGTTGTTGCGCACGGCGTCGCGCTTGGCGGGCGGAAACTCGGTCAGCCGCGTGAGGATCTCGCGCGGCACGGCATCCTCCAGACCCGTGCCGTCGAGCGCCGCGTTGGCCTTCTCGACGTACGCCCGGTGGTGCTTGTCGTGGTGCAGGCGCATCGTCTGCGCACTGATGTGCGGTTCGAGCGCCTCGTACGGATAGGGCAGGTCAGGGACGGTGTAGGCCATTGCCCACATCATGACGCGCGCTTCGCCGGGCAGCCACCCCACGTGGGAGTCCCACGCGTGGGAAGGGGTCCAGTCCTGCGCGCGATCTGCCGATACATGGCGCAGGAACCCGGCCATGCTGACGATCTCCATCATCTTCGTCCTGCTCGTGCTGCTCTGGGGGCGCATCGGCGTCGCCCACGTCGATCGGTGACTCGATCAGACGTCGAGAGCGCCGGCGAGGCTGGTTACGGTGCCTCGATGCCGACCTCTGAGCACATCAGCGTCCTGCTCTGCGACCTCCACGAGACGCCGGAACTCGAGGCGCTCGACGCGGCCACCCGCGACGTCATGGCCGCACGCTTGCACGCGATCTGCGGCGAGGTCGCCCAGCGGCTTGGCGGCCAGGTGCTGCCCTGGGTCTGCGACGGCGTCGCGGTCTTCTTCGGCCACCCTCGCGCACAGCACGACGACGCGCTGCGCGCGGTCCGCTGCGGCTGGGAGATCCTGCGCTCGCTGGAGGCGGCGTGCCAAGTCATCGAGCGCGAGTTCGGCCTGCGCCCGTCCGCACGCCTCGCGATCGCGACAGGCCCGGGAGGCGCGGGGCCCGACGGCACGGACGCGTTCGGCGACGTGCCGCGCACCGCCGCCGCCGTCCAGGCCGCCGGCGCGCCGGACCGCGTGACGGTCGACGCCGCCACGCGCGAGCAGGCAGGCGAGTCGTTCGCCTTCGAGGGTGCCGGCGGCGAGTTGTTCGCCGTCGCGGGACCGGTCGCCGACGACGACGGGCACGCGCCCCACGAACCGCCGCCGCTCGTCGGCCGCAGGGGCGAGCGCGCGCTGCTGCAGGCGCTCGCCGAGCGAGCGGCCGCCGGCACGCGCTGCGCGGTGCTCGTGCGCGGCGAGGCCGGCAGCGGCAAGACGCGGCTGCTGGAGAACCTCAGCGCGGGCGTGCGCGAGAGGCTCGGCATGAGCGTGGTGCGCTGCGCCTGCAGCCCGTATCACCGCGGCACGGCCCTACATCCCCTGCTCGCCGGGCTGGGCCGCCACTGGGAGCCCGACGGCAGCGACGCTTCGCTCGGTCCGGCCCGCCGCCGGCGCGCGACGTTCGCCGCGCTGGCCGACACGCTGACCGCGCAGGCGCGCGAGGCGCCGCTGCTGCTCGTCGTCGAGGACCTGCACTGGGCCGACGCCTCCACGATCGAGCTGATCACCACCCTGCTCGACGGACCGCGCGATGTCCCGCTCATGGTCGCGCTGACGGCCCGCAGCGACTTCGCGGCGCCGTCGCAGCGCACCCTGCAGCGCATCGAGCTCGGGCGGCTGGACGCGGACGAGAGCCTGCGCCTCGTCGAGCACGTCGCCGCCACCGGCACGCTGCCCGCGCCGGTCACGTCCACCCTTGCCGCGCAGGCCGGCGGCTCGCCGCTGCTCGCCGTCGAGCTGACCCGCACGGCGCTCGCCACCCAGGACGCCGCCGCCCCAAGGGCGTCCACGCTCTACGGCTGCCTGATGGCGCGCCTCGATCGCGACAGCACCGCCCGCGAGGTCGCGCGCCCCGCCGCGACGATCGGGCGCGTCTTCGACCGCACGCTGCTGGAGGCCGTCGGCACGCTGGAGTCCGCGGCGCTGGACTGGGGGCTGGAGCGGCTCGTGCAGGAGGACGTGGTCGTGGCGGTGGGACCCGGCCGCTACGCGTTCGGCCACTCGCTGCTGCAGGAGGCCGCGCGCAGCTCGCAGCGAAAGCGCGCGCTGCGCACGCACAACCTGCAGATCGCGCGGGCGCTGCTTGGCCAGTTCCCCCATGTGGCCGCCGCCGAGCCCGAGCGTGTCGCACGCCACTTCGAGTACGCCGGCCGGCCGGGTCGCGGTGCTCTGCGCCGCGGCCACCACGGCGCACATCCGCGGCGACCACGATGACGTGCTGACCCAGTCGGCGGCGGCGATCGAGACCGCCACACACGAGGATCGGCGCGATCACCTGGCGCTGGCTACGGCGCTGCACGGCAACGCGCGCGTGCGAGCCGGCGCGTACGAAGACGGCCTCGACGAGCTACGCCGCGCCATCGCGCTGCAGACGGCCACCGGCGCCATCGCCGCGCGCCCGTTCGTGCGCGGGCTGCTCGCCGGCGCGCTCGCCCACGCCGGCGAGACCAACCTCGCGCTCAACGCCCTCGACGCGGCGCTCGACCCCGCCGGCGATCGCTGGTACGGGCCGGAGCTGCACCGCCTGCGCGCCGAGCTGCTGCTCGCCGTCGGCGACCTGCCGGCCGCCCACCGCAGCGCCGGCCGCGCCCTGTCGATCGCGCGGCGCATGCACGCCGGCGGCTGGGAGCGCCACGCCGCGGCGACGCTCGCACGACTGGGCGGCGCCACCGCCGTCGCCTGACATCGACCGCAGCGCACGAGCTCGTGCAGTCCTGTGTGGGCGCGCGAGCGCTGGCTAGGTTGAGGCGCAGCCGCCGCATGGACCGCCGCCGCATCCGCCTTCTCGCCTTTCTCCTCGCCGTCCTCGCGCTGGCGCTCGTCGCCGTGCCCGCCGGCGGCCAGCAGAGCGAGAGCGGCCTGCGCGACAGGATCGGCTCTCAGCGCGACCGCGAGCAGTCGCTGTCGAGCAGCGTGGCGCGGCTGGCGCGGCTGGAGCGCGCCACCGCGCGCGAGGTGACGATTCTCGAGCGCCGCGTCGCCGCCGTCCAAACCGAGCTCGCCGCCGCCGAGACGGTGCTCGCCGCGACCGTGCAGCGACGCAACCGCCAGCGCGAGCGGGCGCTGCGCCTGCGCGCCCGGCTGACGCAGTCGCGCGCCAAGCTCTCCGAGCTGCTGCGGCGCCGGTACGCGGGCGGGGAGCCGGACATTGTCACGGTCGTGCTGCGGGCCGACGGGTTCGCGCAGCTGCTGGAGACCGTCGATTTCCTCAAGCGCGTGCAGAAGCAGGACGAGCGGATCCTCGACACGGTCAAGGACGCGCGCCGCGACGCGCTCGCACAGCGGCGCACGCTGACGCTGCTGTCGGAGGAGCGACGCGTCGCGGCGGACGCAGTGCGCAAGCGCCACGCCGCGCTGGCCGCGATCGCCGCTGGCCTGCGTGAGCGGCGCGCCCGCCTCGCCGAGGCGCGGGCGGCGCGGACCGCGCTGCTGCGGGGCACGCGCGCGAGCCGGCGCCGCGCGCAACGCTCCCTGAACCGGCTGCTGGCGCAGCGCGCGAAGGCGCTGCGCGCCGTCGGACCCGGTGGACCGTGGTCCATTCCCTGGCCGATCGTGCAGTGCGAGTCCGGTGGGCAGAACCTGCCACCGAACTTCGCCGGGGCGTCGGGCTTCTACCAGTTCATGCCCGCGACCTGGCGCGGGCTGGGCGGCTCGACCCCGCACGCGTACCTTGCGCCGAAGGCCGAGCAGGACCGGCTCGCCGCCCGACTGTGGGCCGGTGGCGACGGCGCCCGCAACTGGGTCTGCGCGGAGCTCGTCGGCATCATCTGAAAATCGGCGCGACGGGTTGCGGCGCCCGCCATACTGGCTCACATGAACTGCTCCGTTCGTCTGTTCGCCGCCGCCGCCGTCGCCGCCGCCGTCGCCGCCGCCGCACTGGCGACCGCGCTGACCGCGGGAGCGGCACAGGCCGCCGATCCCGGCCCCTACGTCGCGCTGGGCGACTCGTACACGGCCGCCCCGCTCGTCCCCTTCACGTACGGCACGCCGATCGGCTGCGCGCGCTCGGACCACAACTACCCGTCGGTCGTCCGCGCCGCGATCGGCGCGACGGCCTTCCGCGACGAGAGCTGCTCGTCGGCCACGACGGAGCACATGACCGCGCCCCAGAGCGTGATCGGCGGCAACCACGCGCCGCAGTTCGACGCGCTGTCGGCCGACGCCAAGCTCGTCACGGTCGGGATCGGCGGAAACGACGTGGGCCTCGTCGGCGCGGCCGTGGACTGCGTCCAGCTCGGATTGCTGGCACCCACCGGCACCGCCTGTCGCTCGAACTTCGCCAAGCCGGGTGGCGGCGACCGGCTCGTCGACCAGATCGCGGAGTCGGCGCCGAAGATCGCCGCCACGCTGCAGGGCATCCAGCAGCGCTCACCACAGGCGCGCGTACTGATCGTCGGCTATCCCGCCGTGGCGCCGACCGACGGCCGCAGCTGCTACCCGCTCGTCCCGCTCTCGGCCGACGACCTCGCCTACTTCGACGAGCTGCTGCGGCGCACGAACGCGATGCTCGCCGAGCAGGCGGCGGCGAACGACGCCGAGTACGTCGACACCTACCGGGAGAGCATCGGCCATGACGTCTGCACGCTGCCGCCGACGCGCTGGTACGAGGGGCTCGTGCCGACGATGCCGGCCTTCCCGATCCATCCCAACGTGTCGGGCGAGGCGAGCATGGCGCGCTCGGTGCTGCGGGTGCTCGGGCAGTCGCAACCCGCGCCGGCGCTCTCGACGCTCGAGCGCCTGCAGCGCTCGGTCCGCGTGGGGCGCGCTGCCCGCTTCACCTACACGCTGAGCCGCGCGAGCAGCGTTACGTTCGGGCTGCAGCGCTCGCTCGGCAAGGGGCGCTACGCCAAGGCGCGCCGCCTGGTCACCGTCAACGCCGCCAGGGGCGAGAACGCACTCAAGCTCACGACGAAGCAGCTCGGCCGCCGCGCCGGCCTGTACCGCCTGACCGGCACGCTCGCCGGCGGCGGCACGCAGACCGTGCAGTTCCGCGTCAAGCGCTGAGCGCTCACCGTCCGCGCTCGCTCGTCGAGCCCGCCGCCGGTGGCTAGTGGTCCACTAGCGCGTCGCGCGCAGGACGACGCGCGAGCGATCGCCCGTGCGGACCGTGACCTTTGCGCGCCTCTTGGCGGCCGCGGCGAGCGCGCGACGGCCGCTCTTCGTCGACCGCAGCGAGTTCCAGATCCGCGCCGCGTTGACCGCGCCGCGCAGCGTCACGCTCGTGCGCCGCCAGCCGCGCGAGCCGGCGCGGCGCGCGGAGGCGTCCTTGCGCGCGAGGCAGCGCAGCGAGGCGCGCAGGGCGGTCAGGCCGATCTCGGCGACCGAGCGTCCGACGCGCGAGCAGCCGGTGCGGGCCCCGCTGCGCTCGGCCCGGTGGGCGATGACGGCGCGGTCGGCGAAGGCTCCGACCGCCGCGGCGTACTGCGCGCGGCCGGTGTCGGAGACGGTGCCGTGCACGAAGGTCGTCGCGGCGTCGCCGCGGTTGCCGGCCTCGAGGTCGACCGCCTGCGTCGTCGGCCGGGCGGCGCGGAAGCGCGCGTCGTGCGCGGGCGAGACCATGTCGTCGTCGCCCTCGCGCACGAGCAGCACGTCGGCATGGATCTTCGGCGCGAGCGAAACGAGGTTCCAGGGCGCGAGCGCGTCGAGCGTTGCGCCGAACAGGCGGGTGATCTGGCTGCCCACGAGCTTCAGCCGGGCATCGAGGCTGGTGGCGGCCTCCTGCGTGTAGAGCGGCAGGTCGGTCGGCGTGCCGAGGCCGATGACGCAATCGATCGCGCGCAGCCGCTCGGCCGCGACCAGCGCGAGGTGCGCGCCCGCCGACTCGCCGTAGAGGCAGACCGGGCCCTTCTTACCGATCCGCGCGAGCTCGCTGCCGGCCGTGTCGAGGACGTCCTGCAATCCGGCCTGTCCCTCCGCGTAGTCGACCGACACGACGCGCCAGCCGCGCGCGAGCAGCAGCTCGCCGGGACGGTCCATCAGCAGCCGCTGGGCGTTGGCGTCATGACCGGCCCAGCCGCCGGCGTGGACCATGATCATGGTGCCGCGCGGTGCGACGCCGGCGGGATCGCGCGTAAGCGGCGCGGCGACCGGCGCCACGGCGGGAACCGGCTTGGGCGTGAGCAGCGGCAGGTCGATCGGCGCGGCGGCGGCCTGCGCGGCGTGGCTGGCGAACAGCCCCGACAGCGCGAGCAGCGCGAGGAAGGCGACGCGGAGGATGCGAGAGAGGGGTCGGGCCATGACCGTCCAGTCGGCAGCGGCGGGCGGCGGCTTGAGCTCGTGAGTCTGATTTGCCTTTTCGTCCAGTCGCCCTCGAGAGATTTGCTACGGCAGTCGAAGGATCGGCGTGGTTCGCGCGGCGAAGATCGCAGCATGGTCGAACGCCCGCCGCACAGACTCGAACTCAGAAGCCGTGTCCTGGTGGACCCGCGCCGTCCTCGCGGGCGAGCGGCCCACCGTCCTGAGCGCGGGTTCGAGTGCGCTCGTGTCCGCCGGCTGATGAGCACACCAACGCGATGAAGCGGGGACGCCCACAGCCTCGGACACGCATGAGCGCGCCGCGCGGCCGGCTTCGTCCGCCACCACGGCCCGTTCGCCAGCTGACCCGCCCAACCCGGATCGATCCCCCCGAGCCGGGACGGCAGCGAAGCTGAGGACCAGCCGGGCGATCACCGCCGCCAAGCACGCGGCGGAGCGATCGCAAGAACCACAGGCAGCACCCAGACGAGCGCACGTCAGGCCTTCGCGGCCGGGCGTGCGTTCGTCGTCGAGGGCAGCCGTGTGTGGCGCCGCGAGCGGCCCCGGCGCCGGCGCGGCTCAGCCGCCGACGGCGCTCAGCGGCGAGCAGGCGCCGCAGGCCGCGCAACCTGCCGCCTGGTCGGCCCCCCCGCTGCCCGCGTTGCGCAGCGCGCGGCCGACGCGATCGGTCACGTCGCCCACGATCTCGACCTCGGCGTACCCGCGGTGAAAGAGGCGCGCGTGCTGAAAGCCCGCGACGAGCACGCAGAGCGCGGCCAGCGCGAGCAGGGTCAGCGCGATCGGATCCGGCCGGAAGGGTGCGAGCAGGCGAAGCGTCTCCCGCGGCATCCTCCCCCACGGGGCGGTGATCAACGCGACACATGTCGCATGGAACGTCGGCCGTCCAGGCCGTCTGGTCGGCTACAACCCGGTCGGGTGGCGCACCACGAACCCCTTACCCGAGCGCTCGGCGGTATGCCAGCGCGGACCCTTGCCACCCGTGCCCGATGTGTCCAGGCGCAGACCGGCGATCACGGCATAGGTGTGGCCGGCGTTGGCGTAGACCGTGATCCACGGGCCCGGGCCGGCCTCGCCAAAGCGCTTCAGGCCCGTCGAGTCCAGCGGCCCGGGCATCAACCCCGCGGCCATCAGGGGGTAGGACACGGTGCCCGAGCAGTCGTAGGCGTCGTCCTCGACGCGGGCGTGTCCGCCGCCCCAGCGATAGGGCTTTCCGACGATCCGGTTGGCGGCGACGATCGCGTCGCGCACCTGCGCCGGAGCGGCGGCCGGCACCATCGCCGTGAGCCCGTCCGGGCCGATGACGGCGTTCGGCGTCAGGGTGATGAGCGGCTCGGCCGGTGGCGCCGCGGCGGCGGCAGCGGGCGCAGTCGCCTTCGCGGCGCGCGCTATGTAGGCCCGCACGCGCAGGCCCTTAGCCTGCTCACGGGAGACCCAGCCGTTGACCTTCTGGCCGTTGGCGCGCTCGTAGCGGCGCACGGCGACGCGTGTGCGGCGACCGAAGTGGCCGTCGCCGTTCGTGGGGAAGCCGGTCAGCGTCAGCCAGCGCTGCAGGACGCGCACCTCACGGCCCCGGTCGCCCGTGCGCAGGACGTGGTCGCCGAATGCCGCCTGGGCTGCTGTCGGGGTCGTGGCCGTGACCGCGGCCACGGCAATGCTCACCGCGCTCGCGCGCAGCTGGGGTCTATATCCCACCGCCGTTCCTCCGTTTTTCCACAGGCTTCCGAGGTGAGCTGACGGGCTCGCGCTGGAAATGCGCTACGCCGGCCGGACCGGCGATTCGCCCCGTGCGCCACAGCGGCGCAAGTGGTTCCCCCAGCCGCCGCCGCATTGGCGCGGAAGCGGTTCAGCCTTGATGTCGGGTGCTGGGACACGGGCTCCATCCGGAAGTTTCGGCGCCCGCCGCGCCTCCCCTCCCCTGTGGCTGAACGCTTGCGCCCGCGTGTACCCCGGCGGACTCGACCGGTCCGTCTCGGATCTGCGACCGTCGCTCGGCCGGAGGACCCGCGCTCGCCGTGATCGCGGCGTCGCAGTGCCGTCGTGACGCGCAAGGTGCGATATCCGCACCTGCCGCTGCCCTATGTCGTCTTGGCCCACTCCTTCTTGTGGATGCGCTTGGCCGCCTGGTAGTCGGCGAGCGCCTGCGGGGAGTCGACGTCGCCGAGCGTCGGGTGCCACGGCACGAGCTCGTGCGCCGCCTCGACGCCGAAGCGCTTGGCCAGAACTCCGCCGAGCGCCTTGATCTTCATCTGGCCGAAGCCGGGCAGCGCCTGGAGGTTCGCGCGTAGCTCATCGGCATTCGCCGCGCCGGTCCAGACGCGGGCCGCGTCACCGTCGTAGGTGTCGCGGATGTGCACAGCGAGGTCTTGGACGCGCTGGGCCATCGCGCCGGGGAAGCGGTGGATCGCCGGGCGCTCGCGAAAGACCGGCTCGAGGTCGGCGTCCGCCAGCGTCGCGGCGTCGAGCGACCCGAGGCGCTCCTGCAGCGCGAGCGGTCCCGAGAACGCCTTCTGGACGGTGACCTGCTGGTCGAGCACGAACCCGACGAGCAGCGCCATCGCGTCGGTCGCGATGAGGGCGTTGGCCTCCTCGGACGGCGTGAAGTGCAGGATGTCGGGCATCGGATGTCGATCGTACCTCCGGTGACTTGGATCGGATCCACCGCCGCACAAAGACGAAAGCCCCCGGGACTCTGCGAGCGCCACCGCGAGCCGGAAGGCCTGCTCCGCGCTGTCGGCAGTCATCGAGCGATCGATGGACGCCGCCGGCGTGGACATGGGTCCAGACGTCGCGCGGAAATGCGCTCAGGTCGGCGTGCGGGCGGGCGCAGGATCTGCAGTGAGGGGGCACCTGGTTTTGTAGATTAGTCGAATACTCGACTAATCTAGCTGGGATGCTGTTCGCCACCCCGAAGCCCAGTAAGGCCCTCGCCTCGCAACTGCGCGAGCTCGACACGCTGCGCGCTCGCCTCGGCGACGCGACCGGCGTCGCCGGCCCCTGGCTCGGCCAGCTACGCCGCCAGCTGCGCGCAAGCACAATGGAAAGCTCCATCTCGATCGAGGGCTTCCACGTCCCCGCCGGCGAAGGCGAGAGGATCATCGCCGGCGACCAGGTTCCAGACGAGCAGGATGCGGACCGCGCCGCGCTGGCCAGCTACGCGCGCGCGATGGACCACGTCG
>JBBSMC010000042.1:0-29655 GCA_038233375.1 Solirubrobacterales bacterium | reverse complement strand
TGGCGCTGGCGACATGGTCGATCGGGCTCACGCTGCTCGTCCTGCCGATGCTGTGGCGGGCACCGGCTGGCGCCGTCGCGCGGCTGGGCGCCCGCGTCGGGCCGGAGCGGCTGTACGCCGCAGGCCTGCGGCGCGTGAACCGGCTCTCGGATCGCGTCCACGACCTCGAGGTGCGCGATCTGCGCGCGCGTGTCTCGGCGGTGCTCGTGCCGGCGGGCGCGCTGGTCGCGCTCGGAGTCCTGGCGACGCCGACAGCCGGCTCCTATCGCGTCGGTGAGATCGCGGCGCGCGACGCGGCGCTCGTGCTGATGCTGGCGCTCGCCTGCGTCGCGGCGGTGGCCACGACGCTGCAGCACCACCACCTCACGCTCACGCTCGTGCTGGCAACGCTCGGCTTCGCGCTCGCGGGCGTCTACGCGTTCTTCGGGGCACCCGACGTGGCGCTCGTGGCGGTGGTTGTGGAGGCGTTGCTCGCGCTGCTGCTCTTCGGCGTGCTCGCGCTGATCCCGGCGCAGGTGCTGCGCCGCGAGGCGGAGATCCGCACGCGCGGCAGCAGGCGCTGGCGTGATCCGCTGATCGGGGTGGTCTCGGGGTTGTTCGCGTTTGTGCTCGCGTGGGGCGCGCTGTCGCGGCCCGCACCGGAGCGCAGCGTCGCGGCCGAGCACATCGAGCTGGCGCCGGACGCGCACGCGAAGGATGTCGTGACCGCGATCCTGGCCGACTTCCGCGGCCTGGACACGCTCGGCGAGGTGACCGTCGTGGCAGTTGCTCTGATCGGCGTCGTCGCGCTGCTGCGTCGGGGAAGGCTCTGGTGAGCCTGCTCGTCCAGGGTCTGGCGCGACTCCTGCTGGCGCCGATCCTGATGGTCGCCTTCGCGGTGCTCGTCAAGGGCTACGCCGACGTCGGCGACGGCTTCGCCGCCGGGGCGATCGCCTCGCTCGCCATCCTGCTGCAGTACATCGCCTTCGGACGCGAGCAGACCGAGCGGACGCTCGCGATCCGGCTGTTGCCGGCGGCCGCGTTCGTCGGCCTGCTGTCGGCGCTCGCGATCGCGGCCGCGCCGCTCGCGAGCGGCGACCCCCTGCTGACCCACCCGCCGGGAGCCGGGACCGAGCCGATCCACCTGGGGACACTCGAGCTGATCGGCGCGTTCGCCTTCGACATCGCCGTCTTCCTGCTCGTGCTGGGCGCGACGCTGGGAATCATCCACGCGATCGCGCGCGAGGCCGAGCGCGTCGAGGGGATCGAGTCGCGATGACCCTGATCCCGGCGCTGGCGATCGGAGTGCTGTTCGGATGCGGCGCATTCCTGCTGCTCAAGCCGGACCTGTTTCGGATCGTGGCGGGCATCGTGCTCGTTGCGCACGCCGCCAACATCGCCCTCATCTCCAGCGGGCTGGAGCGCGGCCAGAGCCCGATCCACCCGCTCGCCGAAGGGCCCGTCAGCGACCCGCTCGTGCAGGCGCTGACGATCACCGCGCTCGTCATCGGCTTCGCGGTCACGGCGCTCCTGCTGTGCCTCGCGTACGGCATCTACGTGTCCTCCAAGACCGTCGATCTCGATGACCTGTCGCACGCCGAGGCGCGCGACGAGCGCGAGCTCGAGCGCGAGGAGGTGTCGGTGTGAGCCCGGCGATCCCCCTGCTGCTGCCGTGGGCCGCTGCGGCGGCGCTGGCGCTGGCCGACGGGCAACGGCGGCTCGTCGGATGGCTCGCGGCCGCGGCGCTGGCGTCGACGTTCGCCCTGCTCTGCGTGTTGGCCGGCGAGGTCTTCGCCGAAGGGCCCCGCCAGATCGTCGCCGGCGACTGGGCGCCCGGCGTGGGCATCGTGCTGCGCGCCGACGCGCTGGGGGCGCTGTTCGCCGCACTCTCGGTCGGCGTGCTGCTGGCGGCGTTCGTCCACGAGCTGCTGAAGGGGGGGCAGGGCCGGCTCTTCCCCGCGCTCGTCCTGTTTCTGTGCACCGGCCTCGTCGGGCTCTTTCTGACCGGCGACGTCTTCAACTTCTACGTCTTCTTCGAGCTGACGATGATCGCCTCCTACATCCTGGCGGCCTACGGCGGCCGGGGACGCGAGCTGCGAGCCGGGTTCGTGTTCGCGGTCGTGAACCTGCTCGGCTCGTTTCTCTTCCTGCTCGGCGTCGCCGCCGTCTACCACGTCACGGGAAGCCTCGAGATGCAGGCCGTGGCCGCCCGGCTTCGCGACGCCGAACCCAGCGCGGTGGTGCTGATCGCCGTCTTCTTCTTCGTCGCCTTCGGCGTCAAGCTCGGCCTGTTCCCGTTTCACTTCTGGCTGCCGCCCGTCTACGCCAGCGCGCGCCCCGGCGTGGCCGCGATGCTCAGCGGCGCCGTCGCGAACGTGGGCAGCTACGGCCTGCTGCGCTTCGGCGCCGACATCCTGCCCGCAGAGCTGCGGCTCGGCGCCGGCGTGCTGCTCGTGCTCGGCACGGCGAGCATCCTGTACGGCGCGCTGCAAGCCGTGTCGCGGCGCAGCGTGTCGGAGGTGCTCGCGTACTCGGCGATCGGGCAGGCGGGCTACGTGCTGATCGCACTCGGGATCGGCGGCACCGTCGGCCTCGCGGCCGCCGTGATCTACACGATCGTCAACTCGCTGAACAAGACGCTGCTGTTCCTCGCGATCGACCTGCGTGGGTGGCTCGTCGGCGCTGCCTTCGTGGTCGGCGCCTTCAGCGTCGCGGGCGTCCCGCCCACCGCCGGCTTCTTCGGCAAGCTGGCACTCTTCCAGGCGGGAATCGACGAGGGCAGCGTCGCGCTCGTCACGCTGATCTTCGTCGGCGGAGCCCTGTCGTTCGTGTACATGTTCCAGATCTACCAGCACGACTTCTGGCGGCCGGACGCGAGCGGCACGCCGCCCGCCGAGCGGGGACCGAGAAGCTCGCTCGCCCGGCGCACCCCCACCTTCGCCGTGGCTGCGATCGTGGTGACCCTCGGCGTCCTGCCCGAACCGCTGCTCGTCGCCGGGCGCGAGGCTGCGCAGGCTCTCGGAGCGATCGCATCATGAGCTCCGTGCTGGCCCTCGTGCTGCTCGTGCTCGTCTACCTGTTGACGCTTGCGAGCCTTGATCCCTGGGACGTCGCGCTCGGGGTCGGGCTCGCCGCAGGCGTGCTCGTGTGGGCGCGGCGGACGCGGTCGCCCTCGGCGATCGGCGCCGGCGTGCTGGTGGGACGCATCGCCCGCTTCCCGTTGTTCGTCGCCGCCGTCGCGCGCGAGATCGTCGTGGGCACCTGGCAGGTGGCGCTCGTCGTCGTGGGCGTGCGGCGCCTGTCGCGACCGGGCATCGTCGCGGTCCCGATCGGCGATCGAACCCCTGCGGGGTTGGCCGCGACTGCGCTGGCGCTCACGCTGTCGCCCGGCGAGGTTCTCGTGGACATCGACCGGAGCCGAGGGGTGATGCTGGTCCACGTCATCGATGCCCACGATCCGGACGCGGTGCGCGCGCGCCACGACCACTTCTATCGCCGCTACCAGCGGGGGGTGTTTCCGTGATCCACGATGGCGTCTTCTACGTCGCTGTGATCTGGCTGACCGTGCTGATCGCGCTCTGCGCCGCGCAGCTGCTGCGCTCGCGGTCGACGGCCAGCCGCGTGCTCGCGCTCGACACGCTCGTGCTCCTGCTGATCGGCCTGCTCGTGCTGTGGTCCGACGCCGAGGGCGTCTCGTACTTCCTCGACGCGGCGCTCGGGCTCGCGGTGCTTGCGTTCGTCGGGACGCTCGCCGCGGCGCGCTTCCACGGCGAGGGGAAGATGTTTTGAGCGGATCCCAGGCACTCGCGATCGCCGCCGACCTGCTGGTGGTGCTCGGACTCCTCGTCACCACGCTCGGCGTTGCGGGGATGTTCCGCATGCCCGACGTCTACACCGAGCTGCACGCCGCCAGCAAAGCCGTCTTCCTCGGCATCGTGGCGTTCCTCCTTGCGTCGCTGGCAACGTTCGACGGCACGATCATGGCCCGCGCGGCGCTCATCACGATCTTCCTGGTGCTGACGACGCCGGTCGGCGCCCACGCGATCGCGCGTGCCGCATACCAGCGCCGCGAGCCGATGGCCACGCCCGGCGCGCTGGACGAGTCGGGGTGCGGACTGGCGCCGTCGGAGAGCTCCGACCCATAGCCTGAAGGTCGATAGACCAACGCCCATGTCACCGCCCCACGACAGCACGCTCGTCGACCGGCACCTTGCGCAGCTCCACGAGCGTCATCGCTCTCTCGAGGAAGGCTGCGTCGCGAGCTACTACGCGTCGGGGCGCGGGTACTACGAACCCGGGGGCGCGGGCGCGGAGCGCGATCAGTTCGCGATCGCGTTCGCGACCCGGTCAGAGGACGTACATGTCGCCGGCGACTGTGACGTGCCGTTCGCGCTGCAGTCGCTGGCGAAGGTGTTCGTCTACGGACTGGCGCTCGAGGACCACGGACGGGAGCATGTCCTCGAACATGTCGGCGTCGAGCCGAGCGGCGACGCCTTCAACTCGATCGACTTCGACGAGCGCCAGCAGCGGCCACACAACCCGATGGTGAACGCGGGCGCGCTCGTGACGGCCGACCTCGTGCGCGGTGCGAACATCGAGGAGAAGCTCGAGCGCGTGCTCGCCACGCTACGCGTCTACGCCGGAAACGATGGGCTGAGCGTCGACGCGCGCATCTTCGAACTCGAGATGCGCTCCGCCGACCGCAACCGCGCCATCGCCTATCTCATGCGCAGCCAGCAGATGCTGGCCGGCGACGTCGAAGCCATTTTGGGACTGTACCTGCGGCAGTGCTCCGTCATGGTGACGTGCCGCGACCTCGCGGTGATGGCGGCGACGCTGGCCAACGGCGGCGTCAACCCCCTGACCGGCAGGCGCGCACTACGGCATTCCCTCGTTCGAGATGTGCTCAGCGTGATGCACACCTGTGGGATGTACGACGCCGCCGGCCAATGGGCGTACGACATCGGGGTGCCCGCCAAGAGCGGCGTCAGTGGGGGCATCCTCGCCGTCATCCCGGAGAAGCTGGGGATCGGCGTCTTCTCCCCCGGGCTCGACGACTACGGCAACAGCGCGCGCGGCGTGCGGGTGTGCCGCGATGTCTCCGAGCGCCTCGGCCTCCACATCTTCGCCGCCGAGGACGAGGATGCGCTGCTGGGCGCCGGTGGCGCCGCTGCATCCGCTTGATCGACGTCACGTCCGTCTCACCGCGTCGCAGGTGCACGATGTTGTGCCACCCGTCGATGTCAAACAGATCAGCGTGCCGCGCTCGGCGCTGTCGCCGACCGCGAAGCTCGGCTCGACGAGAAACCGGCGATGCCTTCGCCGCCGGCACGGCAGTAGGTGTGCTGTAGGCGCAGATTGCGAGAAGTTCGTGGCGCCCGCGCCGCCGCGTGACCTACGCTCCCACGAGCACTCATGACCACCCTCTCGCGTCCGCCCGTCAGCCAGGACCGCTGCCCGTTCGACCTCTGCGACGGCAGCGGCTTCCTCGTCGACGACGCGACGAACACCGCCAGCGACTGCCGCTGCCGCGCCCAGCGCGTGAGCCGCGCGCGGGCCAAGAGGCTCAGCGGCGTGATCCCGCGCAAGTACCGCGGCGTCTCGTTTGACCGCCCGCCCGTGACCGAGATCGCCGGACCGGTGACCGGCGCCGTGCGTCGCTTCGTCAACCGCATCGACGAGAACCTCGACGGCGGCCGCGGGCTGTGGTTCTTCGGCTCCGTCGGCACCGGCAAGACGACGCTCGCGATGCTCGTCTCGCGTCACGCACTGGAGGCTGGCCGCAGCGTCGCGATCTACTCGCTGCCGCGGCTGCTGGCCGAGATCCGCACGACGTTCGACGACGACCGCGGCAACTCCTACGTCGACCTGCTCGACCGCCTGACCGCGGTCGACCTGCTGCACATCGACGACGTCGGCGCGGAGAAGACGAGCGCCTGGGTGCTCGAGCAGCTCTACGCGATCGTCAATGCCCGCTACGAGGACGAGCGCTCGGTGATCATCACCACGAACCTCGAGCGCGACGACCTCGCCGAGCAGATCAACGAGCGCACCGTCTCGCGCCTGGAGGAGATGTGCGAGGTGCTGCCGCTGTGGGGCGCCGACGCGCGCCAGCAGCGCCACGACGACCCGCGCTCGGCGTAGATCCCCGGCCCGCCCGCCCGGGGATTCGCAGGCGCGCACACTAGAATCGCCCGCGCATGCCGGGCATCTGCATCGTCGGCGCCCAATGGGGCGACGAGGGAAAGGGAAAGGTCGTCGACCTCGTCGCCGAGCGCGCTGACGCGATCGTGCGCTTCCAGGGCGGCAACAACGCCGGCCACACGATCATCCGCGACGGCGAGGTCTTCAAGTTCCACCTGATCCCGTCCGGGATCCTCTATCCCGGCAAGCGCTGCATCATCGGCAACGGCGTCGTCATCGACCCCGCCGTCCTGACCGACGAGCTCGACGCGCTGCGCGCGCGCAGGATCGACACGAGCGGCCTGCGCATCAGCGCCAACGCGCACGTGATCATGCCCTACCACCTGCTGCTCGACACGGCCGGCGAGACGAAGCTCGGCAAACTGCAGATCGGCACGACGCGGCGCGGCATCGGCCCCGCCTACGCCGACAAGGCGGCGCGGCTGGGGATCCGCATGCAGGACCTGCTCGACGAGAAGATCCTCAAGAAGAAGATCACCGCGGCGATCGACCCCAAGCGCCTGAGCCTGCGTCCCTACGCCAAGGACCCGTCGCTGGACCTGCAGTCGATGACCGAGGCCTACCTGACCTACGGCCACCGCCTCGAGCGTCACATCGCCGACACCGCGCGGATCGTCTGGGATGCCCTCGACGACGACAAGCTCGTCATCTACGAGGGCGCGCAGGGCGCGCTGCTGGACATCGATCACGGCACGTATCCCTTCGTCACGTCCTCCAACCCGATCGCCGGCGCGGCCTGCGTCGGCGCGGGCGTCGGCCCGAAGGACATCCACGAGGTCTGGGGCATCGCCAAGGCCTACGTCACCCGCGTCGGCTCGGGCCCGTTTCCGACCGAGCTGCACGACGAGGTCGGCGAGCAGATCCGCACGAAGGGCGGGGAGTTCGGCACGACCACCGGCCGCGCCCGCCGCACAGGCTGGCTGGACATCCCCGCGCTGCGCTACGCGTCGCGCATCAACGGCCTCACCGCGCTGGCGATCACGAAGCTCGACGTCCTGACGGGCTTCGACAGGATCAAGGTCTGCACGGCCTACAGCGGCCTGGACGGCGCGCACTTCACGGACTTTCCGTACCACCAGTCGGTGCTGCATCACTCCCGCGGCGAGTACATCGAGCTCGACGGCTGGAGCGAGGACATCACCGAGGCCCGTGCGCCGTCGGACCTGCCGCAGTCCGCCCGCGACTACCTGGACTTCATCGCCGAGCAGATCAAGGTGCCGATCGTGCTCGTCGGCGTCGGCCCGGGCCGCGAGCAGATCATCTGGATGCAGGGCGAGCGCCTGCGCGCAGCCGCGTAGTCAGGCCGCCGCCTCCGCTCCCGCTCCGGCCCGCAGCCGGCTCCCCGGCAGCCGCAGCGGGGCTTGCGACTCAGGCCCACCGCTCGAGCAGATCCTCGTCGGGAACGTCGCGTACGAACCGCGCGGGCACGCCCATGACGACCTTGCGCGGCGGCACGTCGGCGGTGACCACCGCGCCGGCGGCGACGAAGGCCTCCTCGCCGATCTCCACACCGGGTACGAGGACGGCGCCGCCGCCGATCCGGCAGGCGCGGCGCAGCGTGGCCCCGCGCAGCGGCATGCCCTTCGGATGTCGCGCCATCGTGTCGTCGTTGGTCGTCATCGCGCAGGGGCCGAAGAAGACGTCGTCCTCGATGACGCTGTAGGCGGTCACGTAGGCCTGCGACTGGATGCGCACACGGGCGCCGATCGTGACGTCGTTGTCGACACCGCTCGCGCGGCCGACGACGGTGTCCGGACCGATCGTCGCGCGCTCGCGCACGAACGCCTGGTCGGCAATGATCGAGCCCGCGCCGATGCGCGCGCCGGCGAAGACGATCGCCTGCGTGCCGATCACCACGCCGGCCTCGATGACGAGTGCGGCGGGCGCCTCGCGCGGCGCCGTCGAGCGCCTGGCGAGCTGCGGCGGCTTGCCGAGCACGGCGCCGTCGCCGACGACGACGCCGTCGCCGATCACCACGTGGTCGTGCACGACCACGTGGGCGCCGAAGCTCACGCCGGCGCCGACCTGCGCGCTGGGGCTGATCACGAGTCCGGGAGCGTCGATCATGGGCAGGTCAGCGTAGTCAGGGCGGCGACGACGCGGTCGGCGGCGTGGCCGTCGCCGTAGAGCTCGGGGCGCTGCGCCGGCGGGTCCGCCGCGAGCGCGGCGTGCGCGGCGCCGGCGTCGAGGTCGACGAGCACGTTCCATCCCGTTTCGACGGTCTCGACCCACTCGGTGCTGTCGCGCAGCGTCACGCACGGCACCCCCGCGAGGTAGGCCTCCTTCTGCACGCCTCCGGAGTCCGTCAGAACCGCGCGCGCTCGTGTGAGCAGGGCGGCGAAGGCAAGCGGCCCGAGCGGCGGGAGCAGCGTCACGGCGGACTCGAGGCGGTCGAGCAACCCGGCCGCCTGCAGGCGCGCGCGGGTGCGCGGGTGCAGCGGCAGCACGACCGGTCGCTCGACGCCGAGCAGCAGCTCGACGAGGCGCTCGAGGCGTGCCGGGTCGTCGACGGTGCCGGCGCGGTGCACGGTGGCCAGCACGTACCCGCCCGCGTGCACGCCGGCGTCTTCCAGCGCCCCGTCGTCGGCGCGCGCGCGCGGCGCCAGCAGCCGTGCCACGTCGACCATGACGTCGCCGACGACCTGCACCGCATCGCCGGCGATCCCTTCGCGCGCGAGGTTGTCCGCGGCGTTCTGCGATGCGACGAGCAGGAGGTTTGAGACGTGGTCGGTCACGACCCGGTTGAGCTCCTCGGGCATGGCCCGGTCAAACGACCGCATGCCGGCCTCGACGTGCGCGACGGGAATCCGCGCCTGCGCCGCCGCGAGCGCGCCCGCGAGCGTCGAGTTCGTGTCGCCGTAGACGAGCACCGCGTCCGGCCGCTCCTCGCGCAGCAGCTCGCCGAGCGCACCGAGCATGCGGGCGGTCTGATCGGTGTTCGAGCCGCCGCCGAGCCCGAGCGCGATGTCCGGGGCCGGCATGTCGAGCTCACGCACGAAGATCGCCGACAGCTCGTCGTCGTAATGCTGGCCGGTGTGCACGAGCAGCTCCTCGTGGCGCTCGCGCAGCAGTCCCGACACGGCCGCCGCCTTGACGAACTGCGGCCGGTTGCCGATGACCGTGACGATCCTCACGCGGCGGGGACGCGCGCGAGCTGGGCCTCGATGTGCTCGCGCACGGCCGCGGCCGCGGCGGTCGAGACCGGGCCGGGCGCCTGCGCCAGGGCCACGCCGTCGATCGCGTGCACGGGATGCACCTCGCGCAGCGACGATGCCAGGAACGCCTCGCTCGCCTCGCCGAGCTCCTCCAGCGTGGTGACGCGCTCGGCCGCGTCGGTGACGTGCAGCAGCGCCCGACGGGTGATCGAGTCCAGGATGCGGTCGCTCAGGGGCGGTGTGTGGAGCGCGCCCCCGAGCACGTAGAAGAACGACGTCGTCGGCCCCTCGAGCACGCGCCCGTGGGGCGAGACGAGCAGCGCCTCGTCGGCGCCCTGCTCCTGCGCCAGACGGGTCGCGAGCATGTTCGCCGCGTAGGAGAGCGACTTGACGCCGTCGAGCACGCGCGTCGGCGAGTACGTGATCGTCTGCAGCGCGATCGTCTGCGGGCGCTCGGGCAGTGTCTCGAGCATGCCGATCCGCCGTCCGCCCCTCGTGACGACGAGGCGCAGCATCGCGTCGCCGGGGTCGCCCGCGGCGATCAGGGCCGTCGCATCGGCGCGAACGGCGTCGGTGTCGAACGGCAGGCGCAGGGTGGCGGCGCTGCGCGCCATGCGGTCGAGGTGCTCGTCGAGCGCAAACGGGCGACCGCCGTAGATGCGCGTGACCTCGAAGACGCCGTCGCCGCGCAGCAGGCCGTCGTCGGTGACGCAGATGTGCGCGTCGGCCACGTCGGTGACCGTGCCGTCGAGAATCGCGAGGGTGGGGGGCAT
The DNA here is from genome assembly GCA_038233375.1 of Solirubrobacterales bacterium. GTDB lineage: Bacteria > Actinomycetota > Thermoleophilia > Solirubrobacterales > Solirubrobacteraceae > CADCVQ01. Next base: position 19,544 of record JBBSMC010000042.1, on the reverse strand, counting down.
GGATGGAGCCTACGGGGGTGGCCGGTCCACCCGCGGCCGGCGTCCCGCGGCTCGGCTCGGCTCAGCTCGATGCGAGGCGCGCGCGCAGCGCGGCGCGGTCGGGCGTGTCGGCGGGCAGCTCGAGCCGGTCCAGCAGCGCCGCGGCGCCGGGCCCGACGTCGCCGAAGGCGTCGAACGCGCTGCCGGCCAGGGCGCGAAAGACGGCGTGGTGGCGGCGCGGGTCGGCCGCCAGCTCGCCGAGCAGCCCCGCCTTGCAGCGCCACGGCACCGGGCCGCAGACCCGCAGCACGCGCTCGACCCGCCGCTCCCAGCCCGGAGGCTCGCGCCGTATGGCCTCGCGCCACGCCTCCTCGACGATGGCCTCGTCCTCGAAGAAGTCGACCCACAGCGAGTGGGCGGCGGGATCGGCGAGGCGGTCGTCCGCGGATCCCAGCCACGCGCGGTAGGCGTCCCAGAGCAGCCCCCGCTGCGCGGCGTCGAACTCGCGGTAGAAACCGTGCAGCGCGATCGTGTTCGCGTAGCAGGGCATCTCGGCGTACAGCCGCAGGGCCATCCGCAGGCGCTCTCCGAGCGATGCCTCGGCGTTCCACCAGGCATCGCCGAACTCGGGCGGCACGGCCTGCAGGTCGCCGGCGAAGGTGCGCAGCCCGCTGCAGCGACCGACGCCCGCCGCCGTCTGCCAGGCGTGGTCGCATGCCTCGCGGTAGCGTCGCGGGCCGACCTTCGCCACGAGCTCGTCGAACAGCACCGGGCGATCGGCCTCAGGCCGCCCCGGGCGTGGGCGCCTCGCGCGCTTCTCGGTTCTCGCGCATGTAGGCCACCGCCGTGGCCGCCACGGTGACGATCGGAACCGAGATGAACACGCCGATGATCCCCGCCGTGATGCCGCCGATCGCGAGCGCGATGATCACCGCGATCGGGTGGATGTGGATCGTGCGGCCCATGATGATCGGATAGAGCAGGTGGCCCTCGACCTGCTGGACGGCGATCACGAGGCCGAGCACGATCAGCGCCGTGACGACGCCGCCGTCGACGAACGCGATCAGGACCGCGGCCAGGCCGGCGGCGAACGCCCCGATGAGCGGCACGAACGCCGCCAGGAACGTGAGCAGCATCAGCGGTATGACGAGCGGGACGCCGAGGATCGCCAGGCCCGCGCCGATCATCGTGGCGTCGGCCGCCCCGACGAGCACGAGCCCGCGCACGTAGTTGGTCAGCGCGGAGTACGAACGACGCGCGAGCTCGTCGAGATGCGTCGCCTGGCGGCCGCCGAACGTCTCGACGACCCAGCGCCAGATGCTCGGCCCGTCCTTGAGGAAGAAGAACAGCAGCAGCAGGGTGATGATCAGCCCGGTGATCACCTCGCCGGCCACCACGGCGCCCTGCACCACCCCGCCGGTCAGCGCGCCGCTCGAGTCGCTGAGCTGGTCGACGGCGTTGTCGATGTAGCGATCGATGTCGCTCTGGCTGAAATTGAAGGGCGGCTCGGCCAGCGCGTCGCTCGCCTCGCGGACGCCCTCCTGGACGCTGTTGGCGAGGTCGGAGACCTGACGCGCGACGGCCGCCCCGGCCATCGTCAGCGCGGTGGCCAGCAGCGCGATCGCCCCGAGCAGGACGGTCAGCGCCGCGGCGCCGTCGGAGAAGCGGTGGCGGCTGAGCCAGCGCGTCGGCGGGCGCAGGATCGTGCTGACGAGCACCGCGATGATGACCGGCAGCACGACGATGCGCAGGTAGGCCAGGACGTACGCGGTGACCGCGATCGCCGCGCCGAGCACGAGCAGCCGCCAGGCGATCGCCGCGCCTGAGCGCAGCCACCTCGGTACGGGATCATCGGCGCGGGGAGCGGCGGGCGCGGGCGCGGGCGGGGTCGGAGCCGGCAACCGCTCAGCTGCGACGGTCCGATCCTCGTCGGGCGCCGGATCAGACGCGGCGGCCTCGTCGGCGCCGCCCGAGCCGGGCTTCGCCGATTGCTGGGAGTCGGCGGTCATGCAGCGCGAGTGTACGGCGCGCGCTCAGCGACGGCCGCAGCGCAGCGGATCGATCGAAGGATGCCCCCGCCAGGAATCGAACCTGGAACCTTCGGATTAAGAGTCCGCTGCTCTGCCAGTTGAGCTACAGGGGCTGGGGCGCTGATCCTAGCGACGGCCGTCTAGCCGGTGGTCGTCGTCGCCTGGGAGGCCTGCTGCGCCGCCTGGGCCGCGACCGACTGCTTGAACGTCTGCAGCGCAGACCGTAGTTCCTTGCGCTCGTCGGCCGGCGCGAGATCGACCGCGCGGGTCGAGGCGAGATCACCGAGGCGGTTGTCGCCCGCCTGATAGGCGAGCGCCGCGAGCTGCTGATAGAGGTTCGAGCTGGGCGGGTCCTCGGCGGCCGTAACGAGCTGCTTGGCCCGCACGGCCTGGGGCAGCTCGCCGAGGCCCTGGTAGGCCTGGACCATGAGGTTCGCCGTGCGCAGGTTCGGCTGCTTGGGCTCGAGCGCAAGGTGGCGCTCCCAGGCATCGGTGGCCAGGCCGAGGCGGCGCTTGCCGTCTTCGGTGTAGCTGCCGTCCTGCGCCACACCGTTGACGCCGGCGCGCTGGAAGCGCGCGATCGCAAGCTGCGCCCACGCGTCCGCGTCCTTCGGGTTGGCGCGCACCTTCACGAGCTGGGCATCGATGCGCTTGTCGACCGCCTCGGTCGCGCTGCCGCCGCTCTGGGCATCGTCGGTGAACGCGTCGACGAGGCCGCCGCTCTGGTCGCTGCCGATGCCGAACAGCACGAGGCCGCCACCCATGAGGATGGCGAGGCACAGGTAGATCACTTGCACGGTGCGACGCCGGCCACGTCCGCGCAGGTCGAACAACATCGGGCGATCAGTCCTTCCGGTCGGGTTCCCCCAGCTTAGTCAGATCGCGCGGCAACTCATCCGGGTGGTCGCCGTCGGCTCGCCCGAGCAGATCGTCCTCGTCGTCCTCGTCGTCCTCGTCGTCCCCGTCGTCCCCGTCGTCGAGGAGCCGCGGCGCGTCGTCGTCGGGTCCGTCGTCGTCGGGATCGTCATCCTGGTCGTCATCATCGAAGTCGTCCTCCCAGCGCCCCTTGCGGTCGCCGGGCGGCTTGACGCGCTCCAGCCAGCGCGCGAGCAGGATGCTCAGCTCGAAGAGGACGATGAGCGGTGCCATCGCCAGCGACATCGTGAACGGATCGGGCGTCGGCGTGGCGACCGCTGCGAGCACCGCGATCCCCAGGATCACGTAGCCGCGGTTCTTCGCCAGCTGCTTGGGCGTGAAGATCCCCAGGCGCGTCACCGCCAGCACGCCGACCGGTATCTGGAAGAGCACGCCGACGCCCGCGACGAAGAGGACCGCGAACTTGAAGTAGTCCTTGGCCTGCAACAGGATGTCGAACGAGTCGTCGTTGAAGTTCTGTAAGAACGCGACGGCCCGGGTCAGCACGATGAAGTAGCCGAACGCCGCGCCCATGATGAACAGGACCGGCACCATGAGCATCAGCGGCAGCGCCACCTTGCGCTCTCCCGGGCTGAAGGCCGGTAAGACGAACGCGTACGCCTGGAAGAGCAGCATCGGCATCGCTATCAGCAGCGAGGCGTAGAACGCGATCGTGATCGTCGCCGTGAACGGCTCGGTGACGCCGAGCGTGACGAGGTTGCGCTGCGTGTTGGTCGGCCGCGCGGCGGCGGCCTTGGCGAACTGGCGACTGGCGGCCGCCAGCTGCGTGGCGCTGCTGGTGATCGCGCCGCGCTGGGCGGCCGTCAGGTTCTCGGCGCCTTCCAGCGCCTCGAACGTCTTCGAGGTCGAGGCGAGGGCCGGGGCGAGAACCTTGAAGGCCTGGCCTGTCTCGATCTGAAAGCGAGCCGACTGCTCCAGCGGATCCTTGCTCGACGTGCTGGGATCCTGCAGGTTCTGCGTCTCGCGCACCGGTTTGGTGACGATGTCGAGGATCGCGTTGTTCTGCCAGAAGCAGAAGCCGAACGCGGCGACGAGCGTGAAGGCCGAGATCAGCAGCCGCTTGCGCAGCTCCGTCAGGTGGTCGACGAGGGTGAGCTTGTCCTCGTGACCGATCGGCCGCAGTCCGGTCGGCGGCATGCGGCGGGGGTGCTAGGTGCGGGTCGGGGGCACTGCGGCGTCCGATTCCTCGGCGCGCGCTGCGGTGATCTTCGGCGACTCGTCTTCGTCGTCGTTGTGGCTGCCCGTGATGGAGTCCTTGAACTCCTTCATGCCGGAGCCGAGCGAACGGCCGAGGTCCGGCAGGCGCTTGGGTCCGAAGACGACGAGCGCGATCACGAGCACGATGAGCATTTCTGGTAGGCCGATGCCGAGAGGCATTAGGGATCCTCGATTCGGATGGAGAGATCAGGGTACCGCGCGTTCCGTCGCGGACGTTTTCTGGACACGCTCAGCAGATGGTTCAAGTTCCGTCGCCGCATGCCGATGAGTCGGTCATGCAGGAGTTCGATCACAACCACTCAGCGGATCACAAGCGATACGTGCGCAAGGTGACCCTGCCCTCCGGAAAGACCATCGAGGTCATCTCCTTCGATTATGACCTCGCGCCCGCGCCGCGCGATCTGCACGTCTGCCCCGAATGCGAGTCCCAGCTCGTGTACCCCGTGGCCTGGGAAGAGGCCGCGCGCTCCCAGTGGGAGGTCAGCCTGCGCTGCCCGAACTGCGAATGGGCCGACACGGGCACGTTCGGCGAGGAGCTCATCCAGCGCTTCGACGAGACGCTCGACCGCGGCACCGAAGCACTCGTCGCCGATCTGCGCCGGCTCTCGCGCGCGAACATGGAAGACGACGTCGAGCGCTTCGTCGCCGCGCTCAACGCCGAGTACGTCCTGCCCGAAGACTTCTAGGTTCGCGAGTCGGCAGTTCGCACGCATCAGGCGTTGCGGTCGGCGACCGAGTTCGCCACGAGCGTCAGCGCGCTGCGCTGACGCTCCTCGAGTTCCAGCGGCGCGAGCTGCGCCGTCGCCGCCTCGACGATCTCGAGCGCCTGGGTGCGCGCGGCCGCGAGCGCGCCCGTGGCCGCGATCCGATCACACAGCGCCTCGGCCTGCTCGGCCGTGGTGATCGCCCGCAGGTCGACTGCCGCGAGCGCCGGGTCGCGAGCGCGGGCGAGGATGAGCGGCAGCGTGACGGTTCCGTCGAGCAGGTCGGTGCCGCGGTGCTTGCCGGTCAGCGAGGCCGGGCCGGCGACGTCGATGACGTCGTCGAGCAGCTGGAACGCGACCCCGATCCCGCGGCCGAAGGCGCCGAGCGCCGCGACGTGGTCAGGGGCGCGATCGGCGGCCAGGGCGCCGAGCTGGCAGGAGGCCTCGAACAGCCGGGCGGTCTTCAGCTCGCAGCGCAGCAGGTAGCGATCGACGGGCACGCCCGGGTTCCAGGCGTCCTGGCGCTGCAGCAACTCTCCCTCGGCCAGCGCGGACGTCGCGCGCGAGAGCGCCTGCACCGCCTCCAGCGATCCCCCGGCGGTCAGCTCGGAGAAGGCACGCGAGAACAGCAGGTCGCCGGTGGCGACCGCCATGGCGCGACCGCCCCGTGCCCAGACCGTCGGGACGCCCCGCCGCAGCGCCGCGCCGTCGAGCACGTCGTCGTGGACGAGCGTCGCCGAGTGGATGAGCTCGACGGCGGCCGCGGCGGCGATCAGCTGCGGCCGCCCGGCGGCCCCTGGGCCGGCGGCGAGGATGACGAGCAGCGGCCGCAGCCGCTTGCCGCCGGCGTCGATCGTGTGGCCGGCGTGATGGGCGAGCTCGCGCCCGTGCCCCGTGGCGAGGGCCACGAGGCGCTCCTCCACGCGTGCGAGCAGCCCCGGCACGTGGCTGCCCGCCGCGCGCACGATCCCCTGGACGGTCGGCGCGGCCGCGCTCACCGCTTCGTGCCGACGTGCAGGGCGATGATGCCCCCCGCCGTCAGGATGTAGCGCACGTCCAGGCCGCAGGCGTCCATCCGCGCGGCGAGCTCCGCCGGCGCCGGGAAGCGCCTGACGGAGCTGGGCAGGTACTCGTATGCCTGGGGATCGCCCGCGAGCTTGCCGATCAGCGGCACGACGCGGTCGAACCACAGGCGGTAGAAGCCCGACAGGGGCGGGCGCGTCGGCGTCGTGATCTCCAGCACGACGACGGTTCCGCCGCGGCACACCACGCGCGCCATCTCGGCGAGTCCGCGGTCCAGGTCGGAGAAGTTGCGAGCGCCGAAGCCGACCGTCGCGCTCGCGAACTCGCCGTCGGCGTAGGGCAGCTGCATCGCGTTGGCCCATTCGAACGTCACCGGCACCGCGGCGCCGGCGCCCTTCGTCCGCGCGCGGGTGAGCATCTCCTGCGAGAAGTCCGACGCGATCACCTGCCCCCCGGGCGCTACGCGCGACGCCAGCTCCAGGGCGAGATCGCCTGTGCCGGTCGCGACGTCGAGCGCGCGATCGCCGGGGCCGACGCGGGCCAGGTCGACGGCGCGGCGGCGCCACTTGTGGTGCAGCCCGGCCGTCATGACCGAGTTCATGACGTCGTAGAAGCCGGCGATGCGGTCGAACATCGCCCGCACCTGCGGCTCCTGCAGCGTCCCCTTGTCGGTCGGCGGCGGCAGGACCGGATGACTTCTAATGGGAGCCGGACTTCAGCTGCGCGAGGAACTCGACAAGGTCGTCGCGCTTCTTCGTCGACAGGTCGGTGTAGGCCGGCATCGGCGCCGTCGGGTTGACGAGCGTGCGTGCGATCGCCTGCCGCGCGAGGCGATCGCCGATCGTCGACAGATCCGGTCCCAGCGTGCCGCCGTTGTGGCCGATCTTGTGGCAGGCCAGGCAGCCCGACTGCGCGACCACCTGCTTGCCCGACTCCCATTGGCGCACGTTCTCCGGGCCCGCGGCGACGACCGCCGCGGGCGCCTCCATGTCGATCTGGTTCGGCGAGCCGGCGATCGCGCCCTCGTAGGTGAGGAAGGCCATCGCGGCGATCGTGAAGAACGCGGCCGCCATCGCGATCGGCCGGCGCTCCGGCCGGCGCTCGGGGCCGCGGTCGTAGAAGGGCAGCAGGAAGAGCAGGATCATGCAGATCGTCGGCACGCCGATCGAGGCCAGCGGCGTCAGCGAGGGCGGCTTGATCACGCGCAGGACCTCGAAGAGGAAGAAGAAGTACCACTCGGGCCGCGGCGTGTAGGTCGTCGTCGTCGGGTCCACCTTCGGCCCCAGCTCGGCGCCGAGGACGAGCGACATCGCGATGATCGAGATCATCACGACGACCGCCATGAGCGAATCCTTCGCGACGGCGTAGGGGAAGAACGGCTTTCCCTGCGCCTTGAGGATCGAGTACTCGCGGAGGTAGGCCTCCTTCTCGCGCGTGTTCATGTCTCGTCCTTGCGCAGGTCAGGGTCGATGTCGGCCCTGATCCACGGCGGAGCGGTCGTGCCCAGGCGCGCGACGAGGTACAGGTGGGCGCCGATCATGGTGGCGATCATCGCGGGCAGGACGAGCATGTGCAGCGCGTAGAAGCGCGCCAGGGTCGTGGTGCCGAACTCCGGCCCGGCTCTGAGGAAGTCGTTGAGGTAGGGGCCGACAAGGGGGCCTGTTCCGTTGATCGCCACACCAACCGTCGTGGCCCAGAACGAGCGCTGGTCGAAGGGCAGCAGATAGCCGGTGAACGAGAAGAACAGCGTCAGGATCAGCAGCACGACGCCGATCACCCAGTTCAGCTCGCGCGGGTACTTGTAGGCGCCCCAGAAGAACGTGCGGGCCATGTGCAGGAAGACGAGGATCACCATCACCGTCGAGCCCCACTTGTGCATGCCGCGCACGAACTCGCCGAGGAAGACCTCGTTGGTCAGGTGGCGCATCGACTCGTAGGCGCGCGTCGCCGAGGGGTCGTAGTACATGGCGAGGATCACCCCGGTCACGGCCTGCGAGAGGAACGCGAACAGCGTCGCCGACCCCAGCGTGTAGAACCAGTTCGTCCCCTTCGGGATCTTGCGGAACATCAGCCAGCGGGCGCCGCCGGACATCGACGTGCGCTCGTCGACCCAGTCGACGACGGAGACGCCCTTCTCGGCGGCCTTGTCCTTGATGCCCGCGGGAGCGTGGCCGTTGTCCTCGCTCGGCCCCTTGGGCTTGGGGCGCAGCGCGCGGGGCAGCGGTGGCTTGAGGTTGGCCATCTTCACGTTCCCGGGATCTTGCGGACGCTGGGACGCGCCGGGTAGAGGTACTGGCCGATCCCGTCGAGCGGCATCCCGGGATCGCGCGGCGAGAAGCGCTCGAGCTCGGAGTTGACGCTGAAGCGCGGGCCGATCTCGACGTTGCCGTCGCGGACACGGGTATAGAAGCGGTCCAGCGGGCGCACCGGCGGCCCGCCGGCGACCTTGCCCTCGAAGTCGTAGACGCCGCCGTGACACGGGCAGATGAAGCGCTCGGATGCCTCGACGAAGCGCACCGGGCAGCCGAGGTGCATGCAGCGCGTCGAGATCGCGATGAACTCGTTGTACTCGTCGCGCGGCTCGGAGTCGAGCTCGGTGTTGTACCTGCGGATGTAGACCGTCGACTTGCCGACGTCACCGATGCCGCGCACGAGGGTCAGCGTCCGCGGGATGTAAGTGTCGTCGGCGAAGTCCTCGATCGGGCCGACGGACTCCCAGTGCTGCTCGCGCTTCTCGAAGATCGGACCGACCGCCAAGCCGACGGCGGGCAGCGTGAAGGCGGCCATCGCGATGCCGCCGGCGGCGTGGACCGTGCCGGTCATGAACCGGCGACGGCTGACGGTCTCGCCCTCGAACGCGCCGGGGATCTGCGCCTCGGCGGTCGTCTTGGGCTGCTTGGGTTCCTTGCGGTCGCGTGACACGGGCACGGAAATCTACTGCCCCGGCGACTCCGGCGATGCGCCAGGAGCCCCGCTGTGGCCGTTGTTACAAAGATGTCTCAAAGTTCGGCCCTCGCCGCCGCGGCGTGAAGCGCCTCGGCCGCACCCGGATCGCCCGCGCGCGCTCGCTCTTTTGCGTCGGCGGTCGGTCCGTCGGCCCCCCAGCCGATCGAGGCGGCGCCGGCGTGCCACGCGGCGAGCGCGAGCTCGCCGTCGTCGGCGGTATGCGCCTGCGCGCTCAGCGCGATGATGTCGGCGAGCTCGGCGATGGCGGTCAGGTCGCCGATCGCGGCCAGCCGGGCGAGGCCGAGCGCGTAGAGCCGGTCGCCGGCGAGCAGCGCCAGATCGGGGTCGGCGATCTGCAGCGCGCGCGGCCTGCCGTAGTGCAGCAGGCAGCCTTCGAGGACCGCGCTGACGGCGAGCTCGACGGCGTCGCGGTGCTCCGCGACGCGCGGGCCGGACGCGGCCAGCGCGACGGGATCCGGCCCGCCGTCGGCCGCGCGGTCGGCGGGCGGAGCGTTCATGACGTCGGCGAGCGGGCTGCCGCTGTCGCGCACGGCCGCGCGCAGGCGGTCGACCGGGTCGCTGGTCGCCTCGCCGCTCATCGCTCGATGTCCACGAAGGAGGCGGCGGCCGCGGCAACCGTGCGCTCGATGTGCTCAGAAGTGTGCGCGAGCGACGGAAACCAGGCCTCGAACTGCGACGCGGGGGCGTACACGCCACGCGCGAGCAGGCCGCGGCACCAGTTCGCGTAGGCGTCGCGGTCGCAGGCCTGGGCGCCGGCGTAGTCGGTCACCGGCTCGGCGCTGAAGAAGAGCGTCAGCAGGCCCGTGGTGCTGACGATCTGGACATCGTCGTAGCCGGCGGTGTTCGCGGCCTCGGCGAGCCCGTCGGCGAGCGCGTGCGTCGTGGCGGCGAGGTTCGCATAGGGCTGCTCGCCGTCGAGCAGCGCGAGCGTCGCGAGCCCGGCGGCGACGGCGAGCGGGTTGCCCGACAGCGTGCCGGCCTGGTAGACGTCGCCGGCCGGCGCGATGCGCTCCATGAGCGTCCGCGACGCGCCGTAGGCGGCGGCCGGCAGCCCGCCGCCGATGACCTTGCCCATGACGGTGATGTCGGGGATGACGCCGGCCAGATCCTGGGCGCCGCCGCGGGCGACGCGAAAGCCGGAGATGACCTCGTCGAAGATCAGCAGGGCGCCGGTCTCGTCGGCGCGTTCGCGCAGCAGCTCGAGGAATCCTTCGGCGGGCGGGACGAGGCCCATGTTCGCCGGAAACGGCTCGGCGAGGATCGCGGCGAAGTCGTGCGCCTGCGTCGCGGCGGCGACCGCGTCGGCGTCGTTCCAGCCGACGACGATCGTGCTGGCCGCGACCTCGTCGGGCACACCCGGCGAGGCGGGGATGCCCTGGGTGGCGAGGCCGCTGCCGGCGTCGGCGAGCAGGCCGTCGACGTGGCCGTGGTAGGCGCCGGCGAACTTCAGCAGCTTCGTGCGGCCGGTCGCGGCGCGGGCGAGCCGGATCGCGCTCATCGTCGCCTCGGTGCCCGACGAGGTCATGCGCAGCATCTCGACGCCCGGGACGCGACGGCCGACCTCCTCGGCGAGATCGACCTCGGCGGCCGTCGGAGCGCCGAAGCTCGTGCCCCGCTGGGCGGCGTCGGTGACCGCCGTGATGATCGCCGGGTGCGCATGACCGGCGATCAGCGGGCCCCACGAGCAGACCCAGTCGACATACGGGTTCTCGTCGACGTCGAAGATCTCGCCGCCCGAGCCGCGCTGCATGAACAGCGGATCGCGCCCGATCGAGCGCATCGCGCGTACGGGCGAGTTCACGCCGCCGGGCAGGAGGTCCAGGGCACGCGCGTACAGCTCAGCCGAGCGCCTGTCTCGCAGCGAGACGGTCACACGCTCACAGGTTGGCGTATTCGGCTTCCCAGTTCTTGAAGTCGTCGGTGAAGTACAGCAGACGGATCTTCTTGAACTCGGTCGACGAATAGAGCGTCGCGCGCTCGGTGATGTCGAACTCCCCGGCGATCGCGTCGAGGATCGCGTCGCACTCCTCCTTCGAACGCCCGTGGGCCATCGTGAAGACCGAGTAGGGCCAGTCCTCGTAGGTCGGGCGCTGGTAGCAGTGCGAGATGCCGCGGAAGGAGGCCATCCGCGGGCCGAACTCCTCGATCTTGTCCTCCGGGACGACCCAGACGCCCATGCCGTTGGCGCTGAAGCCGGCGCGGCGGTGAAAGAGGATCGCGGCGACGCGGCGCAGGATGCCGCGCTCCTTCATGCCGGCCATGTGCTCGAGCAGCGCGGCCTCGCTGATGCCCAGCGCCGCGGCCGCCGGCGCGTAGGGCTCGGCAATGACCGGTAGGTCGCCCTGCGTGGCACGGATGACCGCGATGTCGAAGTCGTCGTACGCAACACCCTCGAGCTCGACGGGCTCCTCGGCGACGCCCTCGGTGGAAAGCGACTTCGTCGTGCCCTCCATCTCGAGGTCCATGCGGATCTTGAAGAGCTTGAGCGTCGGAAGCTGGCGGATCGACTCGGCGCCGGTGAGCTCCTGGAGGACGTCCAGGGTGCCCTGCAGCCCGAGCTTGGAGTCCCTCTCGACGGCGAGCGTGAACCACATGTTGAACTCGTGGTTGCGCAGGTAGTTGTGGCTGACGCCTGGGTGGGAGTTGATGATCTTCGCCGCGCGCCAGGGATGCTCGGGATCGATCTTCGCCGCGACGAGCATCGAGCCGTAGCCGAGCGCGCGGGTGTCGTAGATCGGCGTGACCTGGCGGATGATGCGGTCCTTGAGCAGCTGCGAGACGCGCGCCATGACCTCGTCCTCGGTCAGCTGCGCGAGCTCGGCGACCGCGGCGTAGGGCCGGGGCTCCAGCGGGAACCGGCCCTGCATGAAGTTGAGGACCTTGCGGTCGGTGTCGTCGAGGACGACGGCGGCGCCGTCCTTACGTGATCGAATCTTCGGGACCGATGTCATATTTCGTCCTCCGGACACCGCTGGCGTCGTGGTCCTATCGACGCGAGTGGCGTGAGGCGGCGTCCTACAGGCGACGTTACATCCATCTGGCGGCATCCTTCGCGTGGTAGGTGATGACGACGTCGGCGCCTGCGCGGCGAATCGACGTCAGGGTCTCGAGTACCGCGGCGCGCTCGTCGAGCGCGCCCACCGCCGCGGCGGCCTTGATCATGGCGTACTCGCCGCTGACGTTGTAGGCGGCGACGGGCAGGTTCGTCGCCTCCTTGACGCGCCGGATGACGTCGAGGTAGGCGAGCGCGGGCTTGACCATGACGACGTCGGCGCCCTCCTGGACGTCGAGCAGCGCCTCGCGCACCGCCTCGTTGCCGTTGGCCGGATCCATCTGATAGGCACGGCGGTCGCCGAAGGCGGGGGTCGAGCCGGCGGCCGCGCGAAACGGTCCGTAGAACGCGGAGGCGAACTTCGCGCTGTAGGCGACGATCGGAGTGTCGGCGAAGTCGTTCTCGTCGAGCGCGGCGCGCACGGCGCCGATCCGTCCGTCCATCATGTCGCTGGGGGCCACGACATCGGCGCCGGCGCGCGCGTGCGAGACGGCGGTGCGCGCGATCAGCTCGACGCTGGGGTCATTGTCGACCGCGCCGTCGGCGCGCAGCAGGCCGCAGTGGCCGTGGTCGGTGTACTCACACAGGCAGACGTCGGTCATCACGACGAGGTCGGGATGGGCGTCCTTGATCGCGCGCGTGGCGAGCTGGACGATGCCCTCGTCGTCGTAGGCGCCGGTGCCCTCGCCGTCCTTGTGCTCGGGGATGCCGAACAGCAGGACGGCGGGCAGGCCGAGCGCGGCGGCCTCGCCCGCCTCCTGCACCGCGGCGGAGATCGACAGGCGGTCGATCCCGGGCAGGCTGCCGATCGGGGTCCGGCCCGCGCTCGGCCCAGCCTCCACGAACAGGGGCAGGACCATGTCGGCGGGGGTCAGTCGCGTCTCGCGGACGAGATTGCGCAGGACCGGCGTCGCGCGCAGCCGCCGTAGGCGGGTCGCGGGGAAGGGCATGGCTCCAGGGTACCTGCGCTTTGCGGCAGGCTCGTTACATCCGCCGTGCGCGCTGCCGGCCATGCTCGATCGTGCGATGACCGACGCTCCCGACGTAGAGCGTTGGCGCCGGTGGGGTGTCGATGGGGTCGTCGGGCATCCCCTGCGTCAGAGTATGTCCCGTGCCCGATGCCACCACGACAATCCTCTTCGTCGGCGACGTCGTCGGTTCGCTCGGCAGGCACACGCTGCTGGGCCTGCTGCCGGCGCTGCGCGAGCGCCACGATCCGACGTTCGTCGTCGTCAACGGCGAGAACGCGGCGGGCGGTCTCGGCATCACGCCGAAGATCGCCGACGAGCTGTTCGCGGCGGGCGTGGACGTCATCACGCTCGGAAACCACGCCTACCACCGCAAGGAGATCTTCCCCTATCTCGATTCGCACGAGGCGATCCTGCGGCCCTACAACTACCTGCGCAGCCAGCCCGGCCACGGCGTCTGCGTCGTGGAGAGCGCGAGCGGCGTGCGGCTCGGCGTGGTGAACCTGAGCGGCAACCTGTTCCTGCGCGCCGGGCGGCCGGCGTTCACCGACGTCGACGTCGCGCTCGGTGAGCTGGCCGGCCGCGTCGATCACATCCTCGTCGACTTCCACGCCGAGGCGACGAGCGAGAAGGTCGCGCTGGGCTGGTATCTCGACGGCCGCGTCAGCGCCGTGGTCGGCACCCACACGCACGTGCCGACCGCCGACGCGCGGGTGCTGACCGAGGGCACCGCCTACATCACCGACGTCGGCATGACCGGCCCGCGCGGCGGGGTGATCGGCGTGCGCAAGGAGCAGTCGATCCGCGGCTTCGTCACCCACATGAGCGAGCGCTACGAGACCTCCGAGGACGACCCGTGGCTGATGGGCGTGCTCGTGCGCTGCTCGAAGCCGATCAAGGCCGACTCGATCGAGCAGATCCTGCTGCCGGCGCGCTGAGCGGCCGGCCGATCGCGTTCTACGACCGCGGCGAGCGCCAGGAGCCGGCCTCGCCCACCGCTTCGTCGGTCGGCTCGAACTGGATCCCGCCGTCGGCCGGATGCGGGTTGCGGTGGTCGAAGACACCGACCCGGACGGTGAACGGGATGCCGAAGGTGAACGCCGTGCAGCGCATCCCCACGGGCGCGTTGCGGTCCAGGTGCCGGCAGAGGTGGCAGATGCCGCCGGTCGGCAGCGGCTTCTTCTCGATCGGCGCGTCGGCGGTCACGCGCGGAAATGTAGCCGCGATCGGATGCCGCGCGTACCGCCGCGCCTACTCCTGGCAAACCGGGCACCAGTATGTGGGGGTGCGCCCGCCAACCGTCGCCCGCTCCGGCCGGTGCCGCAGTGGGGGCAGGCGCGGTCGCGGACGGCGACGAAGCTCCCGGTATGGACCCCGCCCCGGCGGATCGCCAGGAGACGCGGGCCTGGCATCGCGAGGCATCATCCCCGCTCGGCGTGTCGGCAGCCGTCGAACGCGCTCGCGGGGCGGAGCGGACGCTACGAGTTCCGCGCCGTCTGGACGAGCGGCGGCGGACGCCTCCTGCGTGCCAGCGATGCGACCAGCACGACGAGCGCCGCGAGCAGCAGCGCGTTGCGCGCGGCCACGATCAGCACGACGTCGGTCTTCACATTGATCAGGTCGAAGTAGCGGCTCGGAAACGCGGCGTGCGTCAGGACGATCGCCGCGGTCACGAGCAGTGCGACGGCACGCTGGCCCCACACCCACGCGAGGGCCGCGAACGGCGCCAGCCAGATGACGTACTGCGGCGAGAAGACCTTGCCGAGCGTGACGAAGGCCAGCAGCGCGGCGAAGCCGCACAGCACCATCTGGCGGGGACCCGGCCGGCGGGCGGCAAGCAGCACGATCGCCGCCAGCGCGGACACGAGCAGCACGGCGAACAGCGCCTCGACGGCGTCGGCGTGCCCGCCGTCCAGGCCGTTTGACTTGAAGCGGTCCGGGCGCAGGTTGGTCCCCGTGACGGACGAGTCGCCCAGCGCGAACAGCACGCTGGCGGCGCTCGACTCGATCTGCACCGGCCGGTCGAGGTGAAACCGAAACGAGTCGATGTAGCCCGCGCCGTACAGCGGCAGCGAGATCGCGAGGACGACCGTCGTGAAGATCGCTCCCAGGCGCACGGCCTCGCGCCACTCGCCGCGCCCCGCGATCCACGCGAGCGCGACGACCGCCAGCAACCCCGGGAAGAGCTTCGTCATCGTGCCCACGCCGAGCAGCACGAAGCCGAGGGTGCGGCGCTCGCGGGCGAGCGCCAGCAGGGCTGCGAGCGTGATCGCGATCGGCAGCGGATCGAAGTGCGTGCGCACCGACGCGCCGATCAGCACGGGCGTCAGCACGAGCAGCCAGGCGACGGTCAGCCCGTCGCGACCGCCGCCGGCGAGACGCGCGGCGAGCTGCTGGCCGGCGACGAGGCACAGCGCCATGAGCACGCCGAAGGTCCACGCGATCGACTCCGGGTCACGGCCGAAGACGCCCGCCAGCCACAGCGGCAGTGCGGCCAGCGGCGGGTACTCGAAGGCGAAGTCGACATACGGCAGCTGCCCGTCGTGCAGGAGGATCGCGTACTGCTGGTAGACATAGAGGTCATTGACCGTGACGTCGGAGAACGGCCCGGTCGTCGTCGCGATCGCGTAGACCGCCAGCAGCGCGACGCCGGCCAGGGCAAGGTGCGCGCGGTCGCTCATCGCGGGCGCAGACGCAGACGCAGCGGGGCGATGCCCTCCAGCGGCCCCAGCCGCCCGAGCAGCGCGATCATCACCAGGCCGAAGAACCACGGGATGTACAGGTAGAACCAGTGCGTCACGACGAACTGCAGCGCGAGCAGGATCGCCGCACTGCAGGCCGCCAACCCGACCAGGTCGCGGCGCCGCGGTACGAGCGCGAGGCCCAGCGCGAGCAGCGCTGCCGCCACCTGCACCACGCGCTGCACGACGTTCAGCCACTCCACGTCGGGGTCGTACAGGCCCCAGATCGAGAACGGCGAGCCGCGTTCGGCCTGGAACGCGATCGTGTGCTCCCAGAACGTGCGCCACTCGAGGTTCCCGCCCGTCAGCGGCAGGAAAGCCAGCGACGCCGCGATTCCAAAGCCGGCGACGAACAGCGCCAGCTGGCGCGGGCGCAGGCCGCCGTGCGTCGCGAACAGCGGCGCGAGCGCCAGCGGCGCGAACTTCGTCAGCGCCGCGAGCGCCATGAACGCACCGCGCGCCGGCGCGCTGCCCGCCGCCCACACCGCGGCGAGCACGAGCACCGCCACGAGCGTGTCGTTGGAGTTGGACATGAGCGCGTAGAGAGTGAAGGGGTACGTCACCCACGCGTAGGCCAGCAGCACGCCGAGATCGGGGCCGCGGACGCGCCGGCCGATGAGGAACATCAGCAGGCAGGCGAGCAGGTCGAAGGCGATCGCCGCCCCGTGCGCGGCCGGCAGGTCGTCCCAGCGCCCGCTCCAGGACATCGCCTGCTCGAAGGGCACATAGGCGAGGTAGACGACCGGCCCGTAGGTGTCGCCCATCGAGTTGTCGCTCGGGAAGGCGCCGTAGAGCGGCGTGCCGTCGACGAGCCGGTCGGCGCCGATCACCCCCGCGTAGCCGACGTCGATCACGTTGGAGCTCGTGACGTTCAGGGCGATGCGAAAGCCGATCAGGAAGATCACCGCGACGGCCAGCCACGTCACCGGCACGAGGAGTCGCAGCGGCTCGGCCGGCTCCGGCTCCGGACGGCGGCGCAGGCCGATCCACAGCATCCGCGCGAGCAGGTAGGCGAGCAGCGGATACAGCAGCGGCACCGCGACGTCGATCCGCGCCGCGTTGAAGAACGCCGTCGACGCCGAGAACGCGCTCAGCACGAGCAGGTCGAGGTGGAGCATCCGCCACGGCCGGCGCAGGAACGGGGCGACGAACAGCAGCGCCATCGGGATCCACACCCACGGCGCGTTGACGATGCGCCCGAACGCGCCCGGGTAGCCGCGCGCCATCGACCACGCCACCTGGTAGTCCGTCCAGGCCTCGATGACGCGGCCGCTGCGGTCCTCGATCAGCACCTGCGCGATCTCCCTGCGCGGCTTGCCGGGCGGCGTGCGCTCGAAGTACGAGACCTGCCAGCGGTCGGCGCCCTTGAGGAAGACCTCGCGCGTCGAGCGCGGCCACTCGCGGCGCTCGCGGCGCACCTTCTCGATCCGGTCCGCCGCGGCGCCGACGCGCTCGGCGGTCTGGCGGCGACCCACCGGCGGCACGTCGTCGCGCGGGGGGCGCGTGAGCGCGTTCGGGCTCACCGGCTTGCCGGGCAGCCCCAGGAGGGGACCACCGGCGGAGCTCGAGCCGCCGCTGGACTGCGTGCCCAACATCTGCCCGACCGCGGGGCCGGCGCCGGCCGCGAGCAGCGCGACGCACGTCAGCAGCGCGGCAACGACCGCACCGCGCAGACCGCGGTCCCGGCCGAACCCACGCATCTACGCCTTGAAGCTCCAGAGCTTGTTGCCGATGAAGTTCAGCGGGGTGGCGCTGGCGATCGCGAGCGCCTGCGCGGGCACCTCCGCCACGCCGAGGCCGTCGACGAGCGCGTAGAGGACCGCGAGGTTGAAGGCGAACGCGACGAGTGAGACGACGCAGAAGCGCGCAGCCTGGAAGCCCGCATGGACCTCGCTCGCGCGGAACGTCCACAGGCGGTTCCAGACGAAGTTGTTGCTCAGCGCGACGATGAACGCGGCGGTCGCGGCGATTCCCTTGTCCAAGCCCGCCCCGTGCACGGCCGAGGCGAAGACGGCGAGGTTGATGACGTAGCCGCTCGCGCCGACGGTCGCGAAGCGCACGAGCTGCGCCCAGTTGGCCGGTTTGCGCAGCGCGGCCCGCGCTCGCGCCTGCCCACGCAGCGGTGGGTCGATCGCGGTGTCGGCCACGGCCGCCTCGTCCACGGGCATCCCGGGAAGGTTACGCAGCGCCGAAGTGGCCGACGACCATCGGCGCGATGTCGGCGATCGTCCAGTTGCCGTCGGCGCGCGCCTCGGGAACCTCCACGCCGCAGAACAGCAGCGCGCCGAGCGAATCGACGCGGTGCAGCGAGCCGTGGCTGCCGCCGCGCACGTGCGCGCGGTTGCCCCAGTCGGGAAACTCGTAGGCGGGCTCGGCGGACAGCAGCACGTCGCCCGACGTCGGACAGTTCATCGCGGCCCACACGCGGGTCAGGGCATCGGGGTAGTGCTCGCAGTGCAGCACGTCGTCCTCACGGTGCGCGAGCAGCGTGTCGAGCTCGCCGTCGATCGACCAGCGCCGGCCGCGCACGTCGGCGACCTCGTCGCCCGGCGCGAACGACAGCTCGCCGCGCTCCCCCGCGATGTGTACGCGGTCGCGGTCGCCGTCCCACCACATGACGAGGTCGACGCCCTCGATCGCCCGCGCGGTCGAGACGACGCGCCGCAGGGCGCTCTCGGGCGACTCCATCAGCACGTAGATCATCGCCGAGCGCTGCGCCGGGCACAGCGCGAGCTCCGCGTGTCGCGCGCCGGCACCCGACGGCGGCAGCACGCGCCAGTCCGAGAACGGCCCGGTGAGGTCGATCGTGCGCTCGACGTGCGAATGCGAGTGGTCGGCCATGACGATCATCGCGTGCTCGTCGAGGAAGGCGTCGGCCCCACCGCCGGCCTCCATCACGCGCCACAGCTCGGCGTCGGCGGCGGCGATCGACTGGATCTGCGCGTGCGGGCCGTTCTTGTGCGAGTGCGCGTCGTTGTCGGGCAGCGACAGCAGCAGGAAGTCGAACAGGTCGTGCTCGACGAGGTAAGAGCCGACGCAGCCGGCGTGCTGGTCGCGCATGCCGGGGATGCCCATCCGCGACCAGCAGGTCGTCCTCTGGCTGGCGAAGATGTCGGCGTAGAAGAGCTCGCGCGGCCCGAGCGTCGTGCGTTTGTTGAACAGCTGCGAGGCCGCCCGCGTGAGCGCGAAGTCGCGCGAGATCTCGTGGGTGTGGCGGCCGCGGTAGATGAGGTACGTCGTGCACGCCGTGCGCACGTCCTCGGTGTCGTCGAGCGTCTCGAACACGGTCGGCAGCTCGGGCGACAGGTGCGCCGCGTTCATGTTGAAGATCGTGTCGACGAGCTGGTTGTTGAGGCCGAACTTGCGCGACGCCGAGAACGACGAGCCGTACTCGACGTAGCGCTGCTCGGCGCGCGAATACCAGTTCATCGAGGGGATCTCGTGCTCGTCCTGCAGCCTGCCGGTGGCGATCGTCGCCGCGCACACCGG
Organism: Solirubrobacterales bacterium; assembly: GCA_038233375.1. Classification (GTDB taxonomy): domain Bacteria; phylum Actinomycetota; class Thermoleophilia; order Solirubrobacterales; family Solirubrobacteraceae; genus CADCVQ01. Next base: position 437 of record JBBSMC010000042.1, on the reverse strand, counting down.
CGTCACGGACGGAAACGCGGCGCAGCAGGCGGACACGTACTGCCCGCGGTCGGCGATCGCCTTCAGCGCCGGGGCGCTGCCGGACTTCATCGCGCGCTCGACCATGGTCGGCTTCATGCCGTCGATGACGGTCAGGATCAGCTTGGGTGGTGTTGCCACCTAAGTCACCGCAGGATGCGCAGCCCGGCGTACTTCTCGCCCTCGCGGCGCTTGCCGCCGCGCAGCATGAAGGCGAAGAAGCCCAGCGCGAGGACCGAGATCGGCGCGACGACCACCGCCAGGCCGGCGAGCAGGATCGCGGTCCCCTCGAGGTAGACCGGAAGCGCGCCGCGCGCCTCCTCGTCGAGGCGCGCGCGGACGCGGGTCATGAGCGAGCGCGTGGCGGCCATCGCGAGCGCGGCGCACAGGCCGCCGGCCAGCAGGCCCGGCCACCAGAG
>JBBSMC010000041.1:0-30051 GCA_038233375.1 Solirubrobacterales bacterium | reverse complement strand
GGTGACGGACGCTGTAGCCGCGCGTGGTGCGCACCGCGGTCTGCCAGCGCGTCCCGTTGTCGCGCTGGCCGCTGGTGTCAAACCGCAGCCCGGCGACGACGAGATACATGTGCCCTGCGTTGGCGTACGTCGTGACCCATTGCCCGGCGCCCGGCTGCGCCCACGTCATGAAGCCGCCCGACGCCATCGACGCATCCAGCAGCCCGGCGCCGTGCAGCGTGTAGGACACCGACCCCGAGCAGTCATAACCCGCGTCCTCCCACTTGCCGTGCCCGCCTCCGTAGATGTACGGCTTCTTGGCGATCCGGTTGCCGGCGGCGATGATCTGCTGCACCAACGGGGGCGCCGCCGCCGGTGCGATCGCGAGGCCGTCCGGTCCGACCGTCGCCATCGTGCCAGGCCCCAACGGCGCGGGCGCGGGCGCGGACTCCGGCGGCGCGGGCGCGGCGATCGGGGGCGGACCGAACGGCAGCGCACCGCCGGTGCTGGCGGCAGACGCGATCGCGCTGCCGTTGATCGCGACGTCGCGCAGTACGCGCACGTCCGCCGCGGTGACCTTGCCGTCGACGCGCAGACGCTGCGACCGCTCGAACGCGCGGACGACGCGCTTGGTGCCCGAGCCGAAGGCACCGTCGATCTCGGTGCGGTGGCCGGCGCGCTGGAGGAACTGCTGCAGGACCTTCACGTCGTGACCCTCGACGCCCTGCCTGAGGGTGCGGTCCCCGAGATGCCAGTTGGGCTTGTTCGCGGCCACGCCCGCCGAGGGCGCGAGCAGCACGATCGCGAGGAACGACACGGTCAGCCGGAACGTCAGCTTCATGCGGGCAGGCCCCTTCTCTTTCGAATGCCTGCGGGGTTAGCTGACGGGCTCGCGCAGAAAGAGCAGCGCTACGTCACATACGACGATTCGCCCCCGGGACGCCCGTGCGGCCATCCCATGTGGTTCCCCCGCTCTAGTGCCGCATGGTCGACGAGAGATTCGGCTGGTCAACAATCGCGGGGGAGCGTAGCGCAGATCAGGCGCGCATACCTACACATTGTCGGAGGTTATGGCGCGCCTGGTCGCCCCGCGACCCGGAGCGCCCTGTGGTGCCCAGATGCCTGGCGCTTGTTAGATGTGGCTGGCGCTTGTTTGCTACCGCACGGGGCCGCAGGCGATGCGGGCGCCGGAGTCGCCGGTTGCGAGCGTCATCGTGTCCGGGTCGGGGTCGTAGCGGTCGGTGGGGATGTTCGCGTGGTTGTCGGGGAGCGCGTGCACCATCACGGCGCTGCCGTCGGCGTCGCGTAGAGCCGCGAGCGAGAAGCGGTCGGTCACAAAGCGCGCCTCGGCCTTGCCGCCACGCGTCGCGAGCAGGGGCGGCATATCGCCGGCGTGCCCGGGATGCCCGGATCCGGCGGGGTTGAGGTGCGGCCCGGCCGTCATGAACGTCGGCCCTTCGCACTTGCCGATCGTGTGGACATGGAATCCGTGGAAGCCGGGTGAGAGCTTGCGCGCGGTGACGGTGACCCGCAGCGCGCGGCTCGTGCCGCGGCGCTCGAAGCGCACCGAGCCGACCTTCTGGCCGGCACCGTCGACGAGGGTGGCCCGCGCGATCCGCTTGTTCGTGGACTGTGCGCCCTGTGCGAGCAGGCCGCCTGACAGGGCGCTCGCGGCGAGCACGGCCCCGGTCAGCGTCAGCGCGATGACAACGTTTCTGCGTCGGAACTTCCCGCCCATGGTTCTGCCTCCTACCCGATGTCGGATTGGCGATGTATACCCGACCGGGGCGCGGTGGCCCGCACCGGCTCGGAAGGTTGGCGCGTGATCGCGCGCCGCAGGACGCCAGCTACGACGCGGCTCGCACGATGCCCAACGAAGCGCGCGGAGCCGGCTGCGGCGGTGGTGGGCTCGTTAGGTGGGCTCGGACCGGACGGTCCAGGTGAGCCCGCCGTCCGCCGATTGCTTGATCGTGCCGTCGTGCAGAGCCACGAGCAGCTCGGCCGCGCGACCACGGTCAAACGCCGCCGGCTGCCCGCCGACGCCGCCGACGGCCTTCCATGTCGCGGCCTTGCCGGCGCCGCCACTCCAGACGCGACCATCAAGGCCGACGAGGAACCGGCCGCGGGCGTTCCAGGCCAGCAGCCCGGCAGCGGGAGCGTTCTCGCGCTTCCAGGAGCGCCCCCCGTCGCGCGACACGAAGACGCGTCGTTCCCCGGATGCGATCAGGCGGCGCGAATCGGTCGGGGAGATCGCGAGTGAGATCAGCGGCTCCGGGACGTTGAGCCGGTCCCAGCGGCGACCGCCGTCGGCGCTGGTCAGAAACTGTGCCCGGCGGGTCTCCCAGTCCGAGCCGTACCCGTACACGCGCTGGCCGCTCGCCTCGAGGACGTGGAAGTCCGCGCGACCCTGCAGCGAACGCGCCTGCCACGACTGGCCGGCGTCACGTGACTCGATCAGCCCGAGGAACGGTGGCAGCTTCTCTCGCAGATCCGGGTGCCCGGAGCCGAGGAATCGATCCGGGCCGATGACAGTGAACCCCATCGTGTCCTGGTAGCGACCCGCGACGCGACGAGCGGTCCGCTCGCCGCTGGCCGCGCGGAACAAGCCGGTGTGCGTCGCTATGAACAGCGCGCCGTCGGCGGGATTGACGCCCAGCCCATGCACATGCACCGGTCCGGGATCGCTCTGCCCGCGCGCGTCCAGATCCGTCCCGCCGTCACCGCAACCGGCGAGCACGAGGAGGACCACGAGAAACGCCGGGCCCCATATCCACAGCGTACGCAGGCGTCGGGTCATGACCGGACATCCTACGTCCAGTGGGAGCGCTGACGTCGCCGTTCGGTCCACGGTGGGGGCGCCCCTGCACGCCGGGATCGACATCGTCGCGCCGGGCGGCACCCCGGACGCCGGCAAGGTCGTCCTCGCCGGACCGCAGGGCGGCTATGGCCTACTCGTTCGGCGACCATCTGCACTTCGAGATGCGCATCAACGGCTCCCCGGTCAACCCGATCGGCTACCTGTGAACGGCGGGCGGTCCTGACCGGCCGTTGTGCGAAGCGCCCGTCAGCCGACGCGTCTCATTCGTCGACCGGCGGCGTGTCGTACCTGGTGATGTACGGCTGGCGAACGATGCGGCCGCCGCGGTAGCGGATGCGGCGCGTCACGGTGATCGCGAAGTCACGGCCCGCGAGCGGCTGGCGAGGACCGGACTGGGCGCGAACGCGCCGGCCGCCGTTGTCGCCGTACAAGCTGACGGTCACGGACGTCGGCGTCGACGACGCACGCACGAACACGGCGACCTCGGTGTCGTTGGTCCAGGTGAGGTCGATCGAGCCGTAGTCCAATGTCGCCTCACGTCCCGGCGGGTACCGGGCGATGTACACGCTGTGGGGCTGGTGGGAGTCGATGTCAAGGCCGGCGAAGTACGCGGCGTTGTACATCGTGGTGGAGAACTGCGAGACGCCCCCTCCGACGGACGGCACGAGCTCGCCGTCAGCGATGAACGGGGCCGGGACGTAGCCCTTGGTTCGTGTGCGCCGGCCGGCGACGGCGTTCAGCGAGAAGCGGCCCTGCGGCGCGATGACCGCCCCGTCGACGGCACGGGCGATCAGGCGGATGTTCGTGACCCGCGGCTGACAGCAGTCGTAGTACGTCGTGAACGTCCCGATCAGGCGGCGCGCCAGGCGCGCGGCCCCGGTCGAGACGGCGGGGGGCGCCGAGCGCACCGCCAGACGCACCAGATGCCGGTTGTCGGCTACGGCGGCATCGATCGCCGCAGCGGCGCTCGCGCGCTGCAGACGCCGCCCGCCGCGCGCGGGTACGACCTCCACGTCCGCGCGCCGCGCTCTCCAGCTCATGTCGAGCTTCTCGTCGATCGTCGCCGCAGCACCGCGCGCGACAACGCGCGCGTTGACCGCGGCGCGATCTCGCCGAGCGGCGATCCGACCGACGAGCCCCGCAACGCCGCCCGGCTTGACGCCCAGCCGTACCCGCCGATCGCGCGACCCCGCGACGGGCCGGACATCGAGCAGCGCGGCGAGCTGCCGCGCGGTCACCGTCACCGGGTCGCCCACCCCGGTCAGCCGGAGGGGCCGCGCGAGATAGCTGCGTGCCTGACGCGCGACACGCCGCACGTCACGCAGGCGTGGCCCGGCCGCGGTTCGCATAGCAAGAGTCACGGCTGTGCGCGACCCGCGTCGCAGTCCCGCGAGAATGGCCGCTTCAGCGCTTGGCCGGTCGACAACCCGGCCGGCGCGCGGGGCCGCGACGTCGACGCGCCGCGTCTCGCGATCAATCGACAGGGCCCCCGGAAACGACGGGCGGTCGGCGCCGCGCGCCAGCATCGCGACGATCCCGGCAAGCCTGCGACGGTCCACGGCGACGACCGGCTGGACGTCGCGTGGGCGCAGCAGCGCGACAGCCTCAGAGCCAAGCCCTGCCAGTGGCCCGTGCCGCCCGGCCCGCACGGCGCGCGCGGCCGTCGCCGCCGCGTCCAGCCTGAACGCGACGTCGCCGGCGTGCACCGTGACGCGCTGCTTGCCGGCGATGACGGTCACGCTGCGATCCTCAGACCACGCCGTCGCAAGCCGTCCTCGCGCAGCGTCCTGCGACAAGCCACCGAGAGCGATCCCGGCGACGCGCGTGCCCGGAAGCACCTCGTCGGCGTTCGCGACCCGCAGGCCGACCGCAGCCGCCGTCAACGCGACAGCGACGCCGGCGAGCGCGACGGCAGCGCGCACGTGATGCGACTGCCCGAACCGCCGCCCGGAGCCGTCAGGGAGCTCGATCCTCAGAGGCTTCACTCCTCTCGCGAGTCCTCGCGAGCTCTGCAGGGCCGGCCGAGATCCTCGAGCAGGACGTCGATCAGGCACTCCTCCGCGACGCCTGTTTGCAAGGCGGCGACCGCATCCTCGAGTGTTGCGGGCAACGGGCCCTGAACGTCGTCATCCGTGTGTCGGAGCGCATCCTCCAGAGCGGCGACGTCGAAGCGCCACGGCGCCGCTCCGTAGCACGTCTCGAGGTCGCGGAAGATCTGAACCCCGGCGAGGTCGAAGTCACCGTGGTGGAGGATCCTCGCGCCGGATGCGTGCAGCGACGCGAGCAGCTGGCGTGCGGCGTCCGACGGCCGGCCGCCGGTGCAGAGCATCGGCGGGCACGCGGCGCCGAAGGCTCGCTCGGCCGCGACGAGGACGGCTGGGTTCTCGCAGCTGAAGCAGTGCAGCGAGGGTGGCCATGAGAGCTCGGCGTCAGCCAGCTGCCCGTGTGTCAGCACGACGTGCGAGCCGCGCAGGAGCCGCAGCACACGAGCGAGCCGGTGGTCGCCAAGCGGCAGGAGATTGAGCGTCGCGACGCTGGACGAGATCGGGTCGACGATGACGTTCCAGGCCGCCCACACCGGGCGCGGCGATTGGCGAGGGTCGAGCCCGCCGGCTACGGCCAGCAGCGTCAGCGTGAGGCGGTGCAGCGGCGTGTCGGCGTCGAGCGCGTGCGGGTCGCCGTCGAGAATGGTCGCCGCGAGCACCGTGCGCTGTACCGGCTCGGACGGGGGCAGCGCGGCGACGACGCGCAGCGCCCGTTCGACGAGCGAGCGCGTATCGGCGCGCACACGACCGTGCTGGACGGCGTCGGCGAGCCACGCCGCGAGGCTCGGGTGCCTGATCGAGACCTCGTGTGCGGCGAGCCACGCGCGAAGGTCCGACTGCGTCCGCGCGGCAGCCGTGCGCTCCGCCGGACGATCGCGCAGCGCGCGGCCCCCGACGGTTTCGTATGCGGTCCGAGGATCGATCCCGCATTCGCGCAGCGCGGCTTCGAAGCGCGACAGGGCGACGCGAAGCCGCTCGCCGGGAAGGATCGGCCGGCGGCGCGCGAGCAGGCCGTCGAGCGCCAGCGCCTCGTCCGGCCTCAACGGCGGCGTGACGACGATTGCATCGCCCGTCGCCCCACGGGCCTCGCGCTTGTCGCGCGCGGCAAGAAGCGCGCGATGCAGTGCCGGATCTGGCTGGCGCCTGCTCACACGAGCAGCGAATCCTGCTGACCCTCGCGTAGCACCTCGCCGTCCCATACGAACGGGATCGCGTGGACGCCGAACACCCCGTTCTCGCGGTGCAGCTGATAGATCGCCAGCTGCGGAACGGAGCGATACGTGCCCCACAGCTCGTGCGACGTCATGACGATGTCGAGGTCGAACGCGACCGTCGCCTCGAGCACCCGCTCGCGGGTGTCGTCGTCGATCCCCGACAGGGCCTCGTCGAGCATGATCAGTCGCGGGGCGTTCGAGTCGCCGTACAGCGCCGCCGCCGCCGCGAACAGCGGCAGGTGGATGAGCACCGACTGCTCGCCGCCCGACCCGACCGCGTGGCGCTTCTTCGTGAGCCGCACGCGGCCGGCTTCGCTTCGCTCGTGCAGTCCGAACGCAAACCAGGCGCGGTAGTCGAATGCGGCCGCGAGGGTGTCCGCCATCGGCTGCGGCTCGCCGCCGAACATCGTGTGCTCGCGGCGCGCGGTCTCGACGCGCCGGCGGAAGAACGCGATCAACTCGCCGCGCTGCTCGCCGAGGTGACGGACGTCGCGGCGCAGCAGCGTGAGTGCGGCCCCTTGGGTGCCACCATCATCGTCGAGCGGCTGCCAATCGAGCTCGATCGTCTTCCCGGCAGCGGTCGGGCTGCGCCGCAGTACGGCATTCATGCTCCCGATCCGCGCGCGCACGTCGTGAATGCGCTGGCGCAGGTGGTCGGAGATCTCCTCGACGAGCGCGTCGCTGAAGACGCGCCGCTCCTCGGCCGTCAGCACGTGCTCGCGATCGGCGATCTCGGCGCCGAGCGCGTCGAGCACCTGCGCCAGGGGCTGCTCGCCGCCGGCCTCGGTCACCCGGACGAGCAGTAGCCCGTCCTCGCTGCTGCTGGCGTATGCGCCCATGTCCGCCTCGGCGAGCTCGCGGTCCAGCAGCTGAACGCCGCGCTGGACGTCGACCGCGAGCGGTCCGGACTCACTGCGCATCGCCACGACGTCGTCCGGTAGGGCACGCGCTATCTCGAGCGCGCGTGTGAACGACCAGCCGCGCGCCCCGTCGAGGTCGCCCAGTGCGCCGTCGGCCAGGACGAGCTGCAGCAGCCCACTGGCGGCGAGCTGGGCGAAGCGCGCACCGGCCTGCTCGCGCTCGAGGCGAACGCGCTCGTGCTGCAGGGCGAGGGTTGCGGCATCGCTCGCGAGGCCGGCCGCGAGGATCGCCGCCGACTGAGCGGTCTCGCCGGCGCGGCGGTGCGCCTCGCGGCTCGTGCGCAGCTCGGCCTGCACGGCCGCGTGTCGGCGCCGGAGCTCCTCGCCGCTGGCGCCGAGCGCGTGCTCGCGCGCAGCGTGCTCGATGGTGAGGCGGTCGGCCTCGGACTCCTCGTCGCGCGCGCGGATGTCGCGCTCGCCGGCCAAGCCCTGAGCCTCGGCGACGCGCGCGCCCAGCGCTGCGGTCGCCGCGGCCTCGCGCGCGGCCAGCGCCCACGCCCGAGCGACGCTGCTGGCCGCTCCGGTCAGCTCGGCGCACGCCTGCCGCAGGCGGTCGAGCGCGTCGTCGTCGACATGCGGCGCCAGGCCATGGGCGGCGGCGTGATCGCGGCGCTCCGCATCGGCGCCGATCTCTGCGTCGGAGGCCGACCGCAGCTCAGCGAGCGCCCCCTCGTGAGCACGATCGGCGTCGGCCTCGATCCCCGAAGCGATTCGCACGGCACCGCGCGCCGACCGCAGCGCGTCCGCGGGTGGAAGCGCACGCAGCTCGGCCTCGAGCGTCACCCGGCGGCGGTCGACTGCGACGACGTCGGCGTCGTGCGCGGCGATCCGCGCATCGAGATCGGCGACGCGCTCGCGCAACTCGGCGATCCGGCGCGCACGGCGCGCCTCGCGTGCGGCGGCGCCGACGTGCTCGGCGACGTGCTTCGCTCCGCGGCCGGCGAGCGGGCCGATGACGAAGCGTCCGTCTAGCGCGACCCATGGGCTGTCGGAGCGCTCACCGAGCCCGACCGCCGCGAGGAGCCTGGCCACGATCGCCGTGGCGACCGGCTGGCCTGCCACCGGCTCCAGCACGGTCGCGAGCGTCGTGCCGGCGGCCGGCTCCCCGCTCGCGAGCACGACCTCGGCGCTCGCGGGATCCTCGACGCAACCGCTCGACGTGACCCACGCGTCGAGCAGCCCCGCGGCCTCGAGGGCGCCTTCGAGCGCCGCGCGCTCGCCATCCGGCAGGTCGTCGCGGAACTCGACGAGCCGCCACAGCGGTGCGCCGGCGCGCCCGTCGCGTGGAGTCCGCAGCCACGCCGGCGCGGGCGGGCCGTCGTCCGCGGCCGCGGCGAGCAGCTCGATCTCTCGCTGCGTCGCGCAGCGCTCATCAGCGGCGGCGGCGCGCGCGGCGAGCGCCGCCGAGCGCGCGTCGGCGATCGCCGCGCGGGCGCGGTCGGCATGTGCCGCAAGCGCCGCGTCGTGCGCCTGGCCGGCATCGGCGAGCTCGAGCAGCGCGGCGGCCGTCGCCTCGTCGAGCTCGAGCTCGACGAGCGTCGCGCGCCACGTGCCGAGCGCTGCCGAGAGCACCTCGCGTGCGGCGTCGAGCTCTTCCTCCGCGGCGCTGCGACGCGCGCGCAGCTGCTGCACGCGATCGGCGGCATCGCGCTCGGCGGACCGGGCGCGGTCCGCGGCGGCGCTCGCCCGGCGCGCCGCGGCGAGCAGCTCGCGGTGGCGATGCAGGACGTCACGCCAGTCGCCCGCGAGGTCGCGCAGGGCGGCGCCCCAAGCGGGCGCTGCGATCGAGCCGTCGCGCAGCTGTGCTGCGAGCACTTCGGCGCGCCGCGCGAGACCCGCTCGTTCTGCGAGCGCGAGCGTCTCGATCAGGTCTGCGCCGGCCAGCTCGCGCTGCGCGTCGGCTGCGGCCGACGCCGTGATGTGCTCGGCTTCGAGGCCGCTCGCCTGCGCGGCTGCCGAGTCCGCGTGATCGCGGGCGGCGCGGGCGGCGTTCTGCTGAGCGACCGCCTGCCCGCGCAGGGCTTCGACCTCGGCGATCGACGACCACGCCGCGGAGCTGATCAGCGCGTGCTGCTCTGCGGCGAGCCGCGCGACATCGGCGTCCGCCGCGTCGCGCTCGAGCTTCGCGCCGTCGGCCCGCGCGCGCTCGGCGTCGAGCTCCGTGCGCGTGGCGCGGAGCTGCTCCGCCACGTTCTCGACGGTCGTCTGCGCCTGGCGCAGCACGTCGGCTCGCTCGCGCACCACGGCGCGCGCGTACGCGGTGTACGTGCGTCGATGGAAGCGTCCGACGCGTTCGCGCACGTCACGCAGGCGGGCGAGGCCGCGCTCGAGCGTCTCGAGCTGCTCGAGGCCGCCCGCGAGACGCCGCATCAGCTGCTCGTCGACCGACGGCAGTCCGGCGGACAGCTGCGCCGCAACGCCGTCGGGGTTCAGCGTCTTGGACAGATGTGGCCGGCGCAGGTCGAGCATCAACCGCAGCATCGTCTGGTACTGCTCGTCGCCGGCGAAGCCGAACAGCAGGTCGTTGAGCCGTGCGCGATAGTCGCGCTGGCTGTCGAGCAGCTCGCCGTCGTCGCCGAGTGCCGCCGCGAGCTCGGACTTGCCGATCGGCTCGCGTCCGTTGAGCAGCGTCAGGTCGACGCCGACGGAGCGATCGCGCGCGACGAAGTACCAGCGCGTCACGGTCGGCAGCCCGCTGTGCGCCCGCAGCCCGATGCCCGCCGTCAGGCGCTGCGTCCTGCCCGCCTCGTCGAGTCGCTCGAACTCGAGCCACACGTACCCGACGCGCTGCTGGTCGTCGGTGCAGCCCACCAGGTTCCACTTCATGTCCTTGGAGCCCGACGCGAACGGGTCGAGCTTGGATGGGCGGATGTCGCCGTCGAGACAGAACGGCAGCAGCAGCTCGAGCGCCTTCGTCTTGCCTGACGTGTTGTGACCGCGCAGCAGCAGCCGCCCACCGGCGAAATGGAACACCTGATCGGCGTACTCGTAGAGGTTGACGATGCCGGCGCGGCACGGCCGCCAGCGGGTTGCCGCGCCGCTCATGGCCGGACCCCGGCGCGCTTGACGGTCGGTGTGCGGAAGCGGGCGGCAAGCGGACGCGGCCGCAACCCGCCGGCACCGGCGCGCTGCGCGAGGTCGCAGGCGACCAGGACGTCGGTCGCGGCCTCCGCGAGCGCCGTCACCTGCGCCGCGTCGTCCGCATCGCGCCCCCAGTGCCGGCCGTGCGCGACGACGAGGTCCGACACGGCGTCGCGCACGGCCTGCGCGCTCACGACGGGGTGCTCCGCGGCCGCCAGCATGTCGCACAGCAGCAAGGCGACCTGCTTGACGGTCGCGTTCGTCGGGAACGGGACGTCGCTGAACGCGCGATCGTCGGCGATCAGCGCGCTGCCCTCCCTGCGTCGCTCGACTGCGTAGCCGGTGGCGGCGGCGACGGTCCCCTCGATCCTCGCGCGCTGACCCGTGAAGTACGCTCGCTCGTCGTCGTCGAGATCGTCGAGGACAAGCGCGGGATCCTCCGTGAGCCGGCGCGCGAGGCGCTCGGCACGGGTGCGGTTGCGGCCTTCCGGCGTCGGTGGATGGCGCGCCGACTCGTCGAGCAGCTCGTCCAGGGTAGTGGCGGACATCGCGCTGGCTGGATCGCGCAGCAGCAGGGCCAGCCGTCGCCGGTCGACGGTGAACAACGCCTCGTCCTCCCGCTGCTCACGGCGGGCGTAGCTGTCGTGCGAGCCCGACGTGTGCTCGAGCACGCCCCAGGCACAGAGCAGATCGAGTCCGTCGGCGAATGCCAGCCGCTCGGCGCGCGCGCGAAAGTCGACGATGACGGGCGGATCGACATCGGCGCCCGCACGCTCCACGTCGCGGGCAAGGTCGGCGATCGCGGTCTGGGCGCTGCCGCGCTCGAGCGCGACGAGTGTAAGGAGGGCCAACACGCAGCCGCGGTCGCCCAGCGCCGGCCAGTCGTCGGGCGGGCGCTGCCGGCCGCTCGCGCTCGCAGGGCGAACCCGCAAGGGGCGATGCAGCCCGTCCCGCGTCGGCGGTCCGGAGGCTCGCGCGGCGGTGCTGCAGACCTCCAGCTGGTAGCCGTAGGTCGATTGCAGCAGCGTGGCGACCTCGCGCTCGTGGCGGCGGATGAGGGCATAGGCGGGTTCGGCAGCATCGACGAAGGGCGCGGCCAGCAGTGCGCGCATCGCGGTCCATCGCTCGTCGCGATCCTCGAGCTCGCGTTGGGTCATCGCTCGAGGACCTCGATGCGAAAGTCAGGCAGTTCGAGCGTGCCGTGCGGGACGCGCAAGCGAGCGCGCTCGCGCTCGGGGTGGCGTGGCGGTAGCAGCGCGATCGTGGCGCGACCGTCGCTGGAGCTTGCGTGACGTGTGCCGTCGCGCCGCGCAGGACCCTCGTAGGCGCGGCTGATCCAGGCGAGCAGGTGACAGAACTCGCGTTCGTCGACGCTCTCGATCGACGACAGCTTCACGGCGCCGCGCGAGCTCATGCGCCGCATCAGCTCGTCGAGCTCCGCGCGCTCTCGCGTACGGCGGACCTCGAGCAGGCGGCGACCCTCGGCGAGATCGGCGATCGGCGCGCCGCGGCCACGGCCGGGCGTGCCGGACCCTGGTGAGCGCAGGTGCGCGACGACGGGTGCCGGCGGCGCCTCGTACCACGATGTCCGTCCCCGGTCTACGATCTGGCCGGCGTCGGCCTCCGGTACACCGACGTGACGCGGCGTGCGCAGACCGAAGGCCGCACGCAGCCAGGCCGCCGCCTCGCCCGGCGGCGCCAGCGTCACGCGTCCGGCGAGCGCCAGCAGCACACCCGCGCGGTCAACCCGTGTCGAGCGCCGTTCGACGAGGCGCTCCGCGATCGCGAGAACGGCGCGGATCGCGTCGACCACCTGGTCGTTGAGCGTGCGCCACGGCGAGCCCTCGCCGTCGCCGACGAACCACGCTCGCAGGCCGCGCCAGCGTCGCACGAGCTCGTCCCGGCGACTGCGCTGCTGCGCGTCGACGGACGCTCCTCCGGGCAGCGCCACGAACAGCTCGGCCCCGACGATGGGCTCCACGAGCCTGTCGACGCCGCGGGCCTCGATGCGGTCCAGCAGCGCCAGCACTTCGGGCGCGTGCTGACGACGACTCTGGCGGAACCCCTGCAGGTGCTCGAGGAGGGCGCTCTTGCCGCGTTCGAACTCGTGCTCGCCGACCTGCTCGACGGTGCGCGTGATGTCGCCGAGCGAGCGCATGAAGGCGAGCGCCCCCGCATGCAGCGCCTCGACCTCGGTCAGCACGCGCTCCAGTAGCTGGCGCAGCCTCGTGCCGTCGGGCTCGGCGGCATCGAGCTCAGCGGCGAGCTTCGCGAGCGCATCGCGGATCGCCGGCAGGCGCGCGGTGTCCAGCCGCCCGATCTCGTCGCCCAGGGCGTCGAGCGCGGCGAGCAGCTCCTCGGTCAGCCGGCCGGCGGAGGTGACGTCGTAGGTGTAGCGGTTGCGGCGCCACTCCGCGGCGTTGGACGCGAGGCCGGCGTCGTGATCGCGTTCGACCGCGCCCCAGCGGTCGAGCGCGTCCAAGCGACTCTCGAGGCGCTCGGGGTCGATGTCCTGCGCGTAGCGTTCGCGCAGCCGGTCGGCGACTTGCGCCGGGCGCAGCCGCAGGCCGAACGCCTGATGCTCGAGATACAGGATGCGCATGATGCGCCGGTACGCGTCGGCTTCTTCGACGGTCGCGTAGCGAAGGACCGGGTGCGCGCCGAGGCGCTCCACAACCGGCGCGTCCGGAGCTGGGGGATTCGTCCCCGCCAGCGCAAGGGCACCCGCCAGGAGGTCGGGGGAAAGCTCAGTGGTCATCGCGGTCCAATGTCCGCTCGGGAAGCGGCTCGGCGTCGACGAGGTCAGACCGACGCAGCGTGCGAAGCACGTGCATCGGCGGGGCGCTGCGGGCGAGTGCGTCCGCAGCTGCCTGCGCTTCGGTGGGCAGTTCGATACGCGCCTCGGCAAGCACCGTGAGCTCGCGCTGCTGGGCGACGCTGAGCACACGAGCGGCGGGTTGGTGCTCGCGACGGCGCTCGATCGACGGAACCTGGCCACGCTCGACGGTTTGCGCGAGGACCGCCGTTGCGAGCTCGATCAGCCATGCGAGACGCTCGCGACCTTCCGGCGCCGAGCGCCAGCGCAAGCGAGCGGACGCCAGCGCTTCGGTCGCGATGTCGTACGCGAGCGCCGGCTCGCGAACCGCACGTAGAAGCACCGCGATGAGCGCGGCCATCCAGCGCTTGGCGAAGCGCTCGTAGTCGGTTACCTGCCGGTCCGAAGACTCAGACACCTCGTCAGCATGGCGGCGAGGTCGGACGGAGCGCTACCGAGCGTGCCGGCGCGGGCGGACGTGTCCATCGTCGGCGCCGCAGACGCCAGCTGGTGCCTTGCGCGAGCCGAGCCGCAGGAGGACGTAGGGCCGAGATCCCGCCGGGCTCCCGCGAACCGACCTGCGACGTAGGCATGGTTGGCTGGAGCCCGCTATGGGTATCGGTGCCTGCCACGAACCCACGCGATCCCCACGAGCAAAGGATGTGAGCTGATGGCGGGGAGTTCGGCATGGTTGGCCGTGCGCAGCGCATCGATGATTGCTCTATGAGCGCGATCGGTCTGCTCTTCGTCCTGATCGCCATCGTCGCCGGTCTCTGCGCCGCGGCGTTCGCCGTGACGCTCGCGCGCAAGGGGCGGATTGTCGGCGAGGATCGCGCACAGCCGAGCTGGGTGCGCTACCACGTGCGCTACTACACGTTCGCACTGCTCTTCCTGGCGTTCGACATGGAGATGGCCTACATGTATCCGTGGGCCGTGGTCTTCCGGTCGCTGGGATGGTTCGCCTTCGCGGAGATCGGCTTCTTTCTGACGATCCTGGGTCTCGGGATCCTCTATGCCTGGCGCGAGGGGGCACTCGAATGGTCGTGAAGGCGCACCGTCGACTCGTGCCGGCCGTGATCGTGCCTGATGTCGGCGCGTGGGCGATGTGGGGACGCGATCTCCCGGCGCTGGGTTTTCGAGCCGCGTCAGCACCGGAGCACGCCGAGCTGATGGTCGCGCCGGCTCGCGTGCCGAAGGCCCTCGGCGAGGCGATCGGCGCCGCGTGGGCGCGCATGCCGCCGCCAAGGCGGCATATCGCACTGGGCGACCAACTCGCAGACGGAGCCCTGCTGGCGGACGTCTTGGCCGAAGCGGGGCAAGGGCGCGAACCCGATCCTCACGAAGGCGGTCACGGGGACATGGACGACGGCGACATGATGGCCATCACCGGCGAGCCCAGCGCGGATGGGCTGGTGATGGAGGCCGCCGACGTCGAGCTCGGGCCGCTGTCCTCGCCGCTGCCCGGGGGACTCGTCGTCAGTGCCTCGCTCGACGGCGATGTCGTGGCGACCTGCACGGTGCGGGCGCTGCTGCACGCACCGGCGTCCTCGCTTGCACCCGATCCGCTGACCCCGGCCGCCTGGAGCGCGGCGCACGCGATCGCGCGCGGCGAGTCCGGCGGCTGGGGGCCGCGGCTTGCGGCGGTCGAAGTCGAACGGGCGCTCAGCCATCTGGTCTGGCTGTGGCGCCTGGCAGCCGTGCTCGGGTGGCCGCAGCTCGACGTTGAGGTATCCGGGGCGGTCGGCGCCGTGATCGCCGCCGAGCACGATCTGACTGCGCCGTCTCGCCGGGTGGCGCGGGTCGCCGACCTGCTGGACAGCAGCCGCCGGCTTCGCTCCAGGACCTGCGGCGTCGGCATCGTCTGCGCGGAGGAGGCCGAGAGGCGAGGCATGGGCGGACCGAACGGCCGCGCATCGGGGCTCGCCGTGGATGCCCGCGCTGAGGAGCCGTGCTACGCCGCTGCCGGCTTCGAGGTCGTCGTCGCGCAGGATGGAGATGCGCAGGCGCGCGTCCTCGTGCGCGCACGAGAGGCGGTGCAGGCCCTGCGGCTCGCCGAACGACTGCGCGAGGAGGATCCCCCGGCCCCGGCGCAGATCGAGGGACCGCGCGGCTGCGTGCGGGTCAGTCCGGCGCCGGCGGGCCGCGGTCCCTCCCGGCTCCAGGCGCCCGGCGCAGCGGTCGCGCTCACCCTCACCGGCGAGCGGGCAGTCGGACTGTCGTGGTCGCGTGCCCTCGTGGCACTCGCGTCCTTCGACCTCTCCCCCTGGCGGGTGGAGTCGTGAGTGCGCTGACGCCCGTCGCGATTCTCGCGTTGGCGCTGGCCGGTGCGCTGAGCGTCGCCTGCCTCGAGCAGGCCGTCGCCGGCGTCGCGGTGGGTCCATTGGAGCTGGTGCGGCGGGCTTGGCGGCAGGTCGACAAGCCGCTGAGCACGCCGCGCCACCACGATGCCTGGCTGTTTCACCTGGCGCCGCCGCTGCTGCTCGTCGCTTCGGTCGTGGCGCTTGCGATGGTGCCGTGGGCGCCGGGCTTTCGCGGCGTCGAGCTGACGACCGGCGTGATCCTGTTCGCCGGCGCGCTGGCGTTCGTGACGCCCGCGGTGTTCATGGCCGGGTGGGGCGGCGGGCGGCCGCTCGTGGTGCTCGGCGGCTTTCGCTTCGTCGCACTGATGCTCGCCTACGCGATGCCGCTGGCGATGGTCCTCACCGCGGTCGCCGCCCCCGCCGAGTCCCTGCAGCCCGCGGTCATCGTCGACGCGCAACACGCGGTCCCGACCGGGCTCGTCCAGCCGCTCGCGTTCGCGCTGTGGATCCCCGCGGCGATGGCGGTCGCGCTGATGGCACCGTTTGATCTGGCCAACGCGTCCGAGGAGCTGCAAGGAGGCGCGTTCGGCCAGTACGGCGGCATCCACGCCGGCATGGTCGCGCTGGCGCGGCGGATCCTGGTCCTCGCGCTCGCCGGAATGACGGCCGCGCTGTTTCTCTCGGGCTGGCACGGGCCGCTGCTGCCGCCGGCGATCTGGATGGCGCTGAAGACCCTCGCCGTCGCGGCCGGGATGCTGTGGGCCGGCCGGCGGTTTCCGCGCGTCGAACTGGACCGGTTGCTGTCGCTGGCATGGAAGTTCGCGATCCCTGCGGCGATCGGCGCGATCGCCTGGTCGGGCCTGGTCACCCTGCTCTTCTACGCATGAGCGGTCTCGGGACAGCCCTGGTGTTCTGGCCCGGCGCGGCGATCATGCTCGCGACCGCCCTCTATGTGTTTCGGACGAGCTCGATGGCGCGTGCGGGGCTGCTGCTGCTCGCGTCGCTGGGCGTCGAAGGCCTGCTCTTCCTGGCGCTCGCCAGCGAGTTCCTCGGCGTCCTGCAGCTGCTGATGATGAGCGGCGAGATGGTGATCATGACGTTCTTCATGATCATGTTCATGCCCGACCCGGGTGGGCTGATGGGCATGGACATGACCCACGACAAGCGGCGCTCGGCGTCGCTGGCCGTCGCCGTGGCCGTGGCTCTGGCGATCTTCGCGGTACTCACCGATTGGCCCGCCGCAACGCTCAACGGTGAGGCGCCTGATGTCCGCCAGATCGGTTTCGAGGTGATGGGACGGTCGATGTTCTCGTTCCTGTTCGCCGGGATCACGATCCTCTTCGCGATGGTCGGCGGGACGATGCTGGCCAAGCACGGCGGCCGCTTCGCCGCCGAGGCCGAGGGGGACCTGCGGTGATCTCGCTGCCCGTCGTCCTGGCCGTCGCTGCGGTCATGTTCGGGATCGGCCTCTACGGCGTGCTCGGCCAGACGAACACGATCATGGTGATGATGGGCGTCGAGCTGATGCTCGGCGCCTCGATGCTCAACCTCGTCGGGTTCATGCGCTACGCATGGCCCGACGCGGCCAGCGGCGCGTTCTTCGTGCTGATCGTGATGACGCTGATGGCGCTCGAGGCAGCCGTCGGCTTCGGCCTCGTGATCAGCGTCTTTCGCAACCGCCGGACCGCCGAGCTAGACGACCTCACGGAGCTCGAGGGCTGATGGTCCTCCTGCTCTGGGCGTCCGTGCTGTTGCCGCTCGTCGCGGCCGCCGCCACGCGGCTCGCCGGCCCTCGCGCTGATGTCGTCGCGCTCGCGGGAGCGGCGCTGGCCGCGATCCCGGCATGGATCATGCTCGTCGCGGCGGCCGGCGGCGAGCGCGCGATCTCGGCGACGACCTGGCTGCCCGCGGCGCCGGGGCTGGACGTCGGGCTGCGCCTGGATGCGCTGTCGGTCGTGATGGCGGTGACCGTGGCCAGCGTCGGACTGGCCGTCGTCGCGTACGCGGGCGGCTACTTCGCCGACGAGCCGCGGCGGCCTGCCGCGCTCGCCGGGCTGCTCGCGTTCCTGTGCGCGATGCAGGGCCTCGTGCTCGCCGACGGCTACCTGACGCTGCTGATCTTCTGGGAGATCGTCGGGGCCCTGTCGGCGCGGCTGATCGCCTTCAACCGCGCCGAGCCGGCGGGACCAGCGGGCGCGGTGCGTGCGTTTCTCACCACGCGCGCCGCGGACGTCGGGCTCTACGTCGCGCTACTGGCGCTCTATGCGGGGGCAGGGACGGTGGCGTTCGGATCCGACCGTCCGGACGGCGAGCTCGGCGCGCTCGTCGGGATCGGTCTCGTGCTCGCCGCGATGGGCAAGAGCGCGCAGGCGCCGCTGCAGGGCTGGCTGGCGGGAGCGATGGCCGGGCCGACCCCGGTCTCGGCGCTGCTGCACTCCGCGACGATGGTCGCGGCGGGCGTGTACCTGCTCGTGCGCTCCCACGAGCTGCTGACCGGATGGCCGCTGGAGGTCGCGGGCTGGGTCGGGGCGATCACCGCCGTGGCCGGCGCCGTCATCGCGCTCGCCCAGCAGGATCTCAAGCGGGTACTCGCCGCGTCGACGACGAGCCAGCTCGGGCTGATGTTCGTCGGCGCCGCGGCCGGTGGACCGGCGGTCGCGATCTTTCATCTCGTCGCCCACGCGGCCGGCAAGGCGGCGCTGTTTCTCGCCGCCGGGATGTTCCAGCACGATCGCGAGGGCACGTCGCTCGAGCGTCTGCGGGGCGCGGGACGTGACGACCGCGCGGCGATGGCGATCTTCGCCGCGGGCGCGCTGTCGATCGCAGCCGTTCCGCCCTTCGCGGCCTTCTGGAGCAAGGACGCGATCACCGCGGCAGCGGAGGGGCATGCCGGCTGGCTGGCGCTCGTGCTGGTCGCGGGCGCGGGCGGCGCGGCGTACCTGCTGCGCGTCGCACGGATCCTGTGGGCGCCGGCGCCTCGCGGCTTGCCGGCGGTTGCCGGCCACCGGACGATGGCCGGCGCTGCGGGCACGCTCGCCGCGGCATCCGTCGGCCTTGGCCTCGTCGGAGCGCCGCTGTCCGCGTTGCTGGGCGCTGAGCTCCCGGCCATCACGGTCACGAGCGTCGCGCTCTCGCTGATCGCCGCCGGCGTCGGAGCGGGTGCCATCCTGCTCGGCTGGCGCGCGCCGGCCGCTGTCGCCACGGCGGCGCGGGCGGGGCTGTACGCAGACGCGATGCTGCGGCACGTTGTCCAGGCCCCGGTCGCGTTCGGCTCACGCCTGGCGGCGCGATTGGACGACCGCGTGCTCGACGGCGCGATCGATGCGACAGGCCGCGGGACCCTTCGCGTCGCTGGCGCCCAGTGGCGCTTGGAGGAACGCGGCATCGACGCCGCGGTCGACGCGACGGGCCGGGCGGCGCTCCGCGTCGCGTGTGCTCAGCGGCGCCTGGAGGAAGGCGCCATCGACGCCGCGATCGACGGGCTCGCCCGCTCGATCGGCCGCGCGGGCGCGCAGAATCGCCGATTGCAGACCGGGCGCTTGTATGAGTACCTGCGCGACACCGTGCTGGGCACCGTGGCCGTCGTCGTGCTGATCGCCCTGGCGGCGGTGCTCTGATGCCCTGGCTGACGATCGCCGTCCTCCTCCCCCTGCTCGGCGCCGCCCTGACCGCGGCGCTGCCCGCGCGCCTGATCGCCGCGCCGCGGATCATTGCGCTCAGCGCGGCCGGGCTGTCGCTGCTGGCGCTGCTGATCACCGTCGCGCGCTTTGATCCCGGCGCCGGGATGCAGCTTGTCGAGGAGGCCAGGTGGATCCCGAGCCTCGACGTCGCCTGGCGACTGGGTGTGGACGGCATGGCGCTCGCGCTGTGTCTGATGAGCGCGATCCTCTTCCTGGCCGCGATCGCCTACGGCGTCGGACCCCGGCCGCTGGGGCGCACAGCCGCGGCGCTGCTGCTGTCGCTGCAAGGGGCGACGCTGGCCTTCTTCCTGGCCGAGGACTTCTTCCTGTTCTACGTCGCCTTCGACCTGACGCTCGTGGCGATGTATTTCCTGATCGCGCTGTGGGGCGGTGAGCGCAAGCGCTACGCGGCGCTCAAGTTCTTCCTCTACACGCTGATCGGGTCACTGCCGGTGCTGCTTGGCATCATCGCGCTGTCGCTGTCGGCCGAGGGCGAGCCGACGTTCGACATGATCCGCCTCGCCGAGGAACGCCCGATCGCCGGCTCGGGGGTGGGCGCCTCGCTGGTGTTCCTCGCGTTCTTCGTCGGCTTTGCGATCAAGACGCCGATCGTCCCGTTTCACACGTGGCTGCCGGCCGCGCATGTCGAGGCACCGACCGTCGGAAGCGTGCTGCTCGCCGGGGTGCTGCTGAAGCTCGGGACCTACGGCCTTGTGCGCGTCAACCTGCAGATGCTTCCCGACGCGTTCGCGCAGTTCGCGCTGCCGGTCGCGCTGCTGGGCCTGCTCAGCGTCCTCTATGGCGCACTCGTCGCGATGGCCCAGACCGACCTCAAGCGGCTGATTGCCTACACCTCGGTCAACCACATGGGCTACGTCGTCATCGCCATCGCGGCCGCCGCCTCGACGGGCATCTCGCCCGAGGCACGCGCGCTGGCGATCGACGGAGCCGTCCTGCAGATGCTCGCCCACGGCCTGGTCACCGGCGCGCTGTTCTTCTGCGTCGGCTTCATCCATACCCGAGCGCACACGCGCGAGCTCGGCGCACTCGGCGGGCTGATGAAACCGATGCCCGTCTACGGGTCGCTGATCGCGCTGGCGTTCTTCGCGTCGCTCGGGCTGCCCGGCCTCGCCCAGTTTCCGGCGGAGCTGCAGATCTTCCTCGGCGCCTTCGATGCCTGGCCCGCGGTAGCGGCCGTCGCGGTGATCGGCATCGTGCTCACCGCCGCGATCTTCCTGCGCGCACTGCAGCGCGCGTTTCTCGGCGAGACCCCCGAGCGCTGGAAGAGGCTGCCCGACCTCGACCGTCGCGAGCTCGTCACGCTGCTGCCGCTGCTGATTCTCGTCGTCGCGCTCGGCGTCTACCCGCGGCTGGCGCTGGATCTGATCTCCAGCGGATCGTGGCTGCAATGAGGATGACCGTCGCGGACATGAAGGCGATGGAGGAGCGGATGATCGGCGACCTGCCGTGGCTGTCGCCGATCGGCGCGCTCGTCCTCGCCGCGGTAATCGCGATCGTCCTCGCGCTCGTCCTCCCGCGCCGCCGCCAGGGCCTGGTTGGCGCCTGGGTAGCCGGCGCGCACCTCGCCGCGGCAGGGCTGGCCGCCGCCGTCTGGATCGACCGCGGCTTCGCGCGGGTGCTGGAGGGCACCGTGATGGTTGACGGGCTCGCGCTCACCCTGACCGGCATCGTCGGGATCGCGGGAGCGCTGTGCGTCGGACTCGCCCGGCCGATGCTGGCCGGCACCGATCGCGAGGGCGAGTTCTACGCCGTGCTCGCCGCCTCCTCGCTGGGCGCCGTCGTGCTGGGCTCGGCCGCCGACGCCGCGCTGCTGGCGATCGCCCTCGGCCTGCTCAGCCTCACCTCGTTCATCATGACCGGCTACCTGCGCCACTCCGAGCGCGGCAACGAGGCGTCGCTGAAGTACTACATCTACGGCACCGTCTCCGGCGCGGTCATGGTCTACGGCCTGACGTTCTGGTTCGGGATCGCCGGCACCACCGACCTCGCCGCGGTCGGCCGCGCGGTCGCCGGCGCGCCCGACGCCGTCGTGATCGCCTCGACGGCGCTCGTCGTCGTCGGCCTCGCCTACAAGGCATCGCTCGTGCCGTTTCACTTCTGGACACCCGACGTCTACGACGGCGCCCCTCTGCCCGTCGCCGCCTACCTGTCGGTGCTGCCCAAGCTCGCCGGCCTGATCGCCCTCGCCCGCGTGCTGCCGATGGCGCTGCCCGACGGCGCGGTCGGCTGGCCGACCGCGATCGCGATCCTCGCCGCGGTCACGATGACGCTCGGAAACCTCGCCGCCCTCGCACAGTCGAACGTCGTGAGACTGCTCGCCTATTCCTCGATCGCGCAGGCCGGCTACCTGCTGATGGGCATCGCCGCGCTCAGCGGATCGCCGCAGGGCATCCCAGCGCTCGTCTACTACGCGATCGCCTACGCCGTCACGAACATCGCGGCCTTCGCCGTCGTCATCGCCGTCCAGCGCGAGCGCGATCGCGTCGATCTGCAGGCGTTCGCCGGCCTCGGACGCCGACACCCCTGGTGGACCGCCACGCTGATCCTCTCCCTGCTCTCACTCGTGGGAATCCCGCCGCTGTCGGGATTTGTCGGCAAGCTCGAGGTCTTCAGCGCCGCGATCGACGCGGGGCAGGCGTGGCTTGCCGTGATCGCCGTGGTCAACACCGTGATCTCCCTCTTCTACTACCTGCGGGTCATCGCGCCCGCGGTGCTGGATACCCCCGGTGACGCTCCGCCTGCCACGACGGCCGGCCGGCCGCTGAACGCCGTCCTAAGCCTCGCGACCGCCGCAACCGTCGCGGTTGGCGTCGCCGCCGAGCCGTTGCTGTGGCTCGCCGAACGATCCGTACCACTGGCGACTGGGTAGTCGCGGGTGATCGTCGGGCGTCAGGAGGCACACGGCAGCCGAAACCGGACGGACGTTCCGAGTTCGCTGTCGGCGAGCCAGATGTGCCCGCCGTGAGCCTCGATGATCGCGCGCGAGATCGCGAGGCCGAGACCGGCGCCGCCGTCGGAGCGAGCGCCGCGGTCGCCCCCCTGAAAGAACGGTTCGAAGACGCGGTCGCGCTCGTCGCCCGCGATGCCCGCGCCGGAGTCGGCGACCTCGATCTCGATCGCCTGCTCGTCCGCCGCGGTGGCGCGGACGACGACGCTGCCGTCGGCCGGCGTGTGGCGGATCGCGTTCTGGATCAGATTGAACAGCACGCGCTGGATCTGCTCGGGGTTGGCCTGCGCAGCGCCGAGCCGCGGTGCGAGCTCGGCATAGACGGCGACCGCGCCGGCCTCGGCGTGCGGACGCATCGCGTCGACCGTTTCCTGCACGAGCTCGTCGAGCATCACACGCTCCATCGTCCAGCGGATATCGCCGGACTCCAGTCGCGACAGCTCGAACAGATCCTCGATCAGGGCGCTGAGCGCATGCACGTTTGCGGAGATCCGCCGCAGGTAGTCGCTGCGCGCCGCCGGCTCGGTGACGATGTCGTCGTCGATCGCGTCGACGAGCAGCCGTAACGAGGTCAGCGGCGTGCGCAGATCGTGGGAGATCGATGCGCTCAGGCCGCGTCGCGCGCGCTCCTCCGCATCGAGTGTGCAGACCATCGCGTCGACGTCCGCGCCGAGGCGCGCGAGCTCGTCTTGGCCGGCGAGGTTCGTGCGCACGTCGCGCCGGCCCTGCCCCACGGCAGCGAGCGTCGTGCGCACGGCATCGACATCGTCGAGCGCGCGGCGGCCGAGCAGCCGTCCCGCCCAGAGCCCGAGCGCGCCGGTATAGCCGGCCACCAGGACCGTGAAGAACGCATCGTGGCCGGAGACGAACATGAGCGCAACGAAGACGCCGACGGCGATCGCCAGCTGCCCCGCGGCGACCGCGGCGAGCAGCGCGAACTGACGGCGCAGGCCACCGATCCGCGCCCGCGCGGCGACGATCCCGTGCGCCGCGACGACGGTCGCGATCCCGAGCGGGACGAGAATCAGCAGGCTGGTCAGCCCGGCGCCACCGCCGTAGGCAATCGACGCCAGAGTGGCCGCGAGGGCGGCGGCGAGCCCGGCGAACGCGAGGCTCCTGGTCACGGCGAGAACCGGTAGCCGACGCCCCAGACCGTGTCGATGTAGCGCGGCACGGCGGGATCGGGCTCGATCTTCGAGCGCAGGCGACGGATGTGGACGGTGACGGTCGACGTGTCGGTGTAGAAGGAGTAGCGCCACACGAGATCCATGAGCTGGTTGCGCGTGAAGGCCTGGCCGGGATGGCGGGCGAGGAACAGCAGCAGCTCGAACTCACGCTGCGTCAGGGCGAGCTCCTCGCCGGCGACCGTCACCCGCCGCGCCGTCGCGTCGATGACGAGCTCGCCGAACCGCAGCGGCGCCTGGGTCTCGGGTGCGGTGTCCAGGCGGCGCAGCACCGCGTGGACGCGCGCGACGAGCTCCGCGGGCGAGAACGGCTTGACGACGTAGTCGTCCGCGCCGAGGCGCAACCCCACGATGCGGTCCGCCTCCTCTCCGCGCGCGGTGAGCAGGATTATCGCCGTGCTGTCGCGGTGGCGCTCGCGGACGCGGCGCATCACCTCCAGGCCATCGATGCCGGGCAGCATCAGGTCGAGCACGATGAGGTCCGGCGATCGCAGGCCGACGGCGGCCATCGCCGCCGGCCCGTCGCCGGCGATACGCGTCTCGTACCCGGCGCGTTCGAGATAACGGCAGAGGACCTCGGCGATCGTGGGCTCGTCGTCGACGACGAGGATGTGGCCGCGCGTGTGTTCGCCGATCGCCATGCCACCGCTGATCGTCGCATCTCGCGTGCGATTCGTTACACCG
Organism: Solirubrobacterales bacterium; assembly: GCA_038233375.1. GTDB lineage: Bacteria > Actinomycetota > Thermoleophilia > Solirubrobacterales > Solirubrobacteraceae > CADCVQ01. The sequence continues at coordinate 6,363 of JBBSMC010000041.1, read as the reverse complement.
CGGTCATCGTTCATGGCGCGGCAACCCGCAACGCGGCGGTCGCGAACTCCGCCATGCCTGCGTGAAACGGCTCGCGGGCCGTGAAGCCGAGCCGTTCGGTGGCGCGCTGGGCGCCGGCGAACACGTGACGCACGTCGCCGAGCCGGTACTCACCGGTGGTGACCGGCTCCGGCGCACCACCCGGGTGCGACGCGTGCAGCGCGCGCGCCATCTCGCCGACGCTGCGCGGCGTGCCGCTGGCGATGTTGAACGCGCCCGGTACGGCGGCGGGCGACGTCAGCGCGAGGACGTTGGCGCGCGCCACGTCGCGGACGTGGATGAAGTCGCGCAACTGGCCGCCGTCCTCGAACACGCGCGGAGCGCGGCCCGCGGCCAGCGCGCTCGCGAACAGTGACGCCACGCCCGCGTACGGTGTGTCGCGCGGCATCCGCGGGCCGTAGACGTTGTGGTAGCGCAGCGCTGTGACCGCAACGCCGGTCTCGCGGCCGAAGGCGGCGGCGAGGTGTTCCTGATGCAGCTTCGTGGCGGCGTAGACGTTGCGCGGATCGGTCGCCTCGTCCTCCGGGATGCTCTGCGCCTCCAGGGGTGCGCCGCAGACCGGGCAGGGCGGCTCGAATCGTCCGGCGCGCAGCTGCTCCTCCCGTCGCGGGCCAGGACGCACGCGCCCGTGCTCGGCGCAGCGGTAGCGACCCTCGCCGTACACGACCATGCTCGACGCCAGCACGAGCCGCCCGCGAAATCGCGAGCGGGCGAGCTCGCGCAGCAGGACCGCGGTGCCCAGATCGTTGTGCGAGACGTAGTCGCCGATGTCGCCGATGTCGGTGCCCAGGCCGACCATCGCGGCCTGGTGGCAGACGTGATCGACGCCGTCGAGGGCGTCCGCGACCGCGGCGCCGTCGCGCACGTCGGCGTGCAGGAACTCGGCGGCGGGGTCGAGGTAGTCGGGCGCCGCCGCGTGTGCGGCGGGAAGCAGCACGTCGAGGACGCGCACCTCGCTGCCGTGCGCGAGCAGCGCGTCGACGACGTGCGAGCCGATGAACCCCGCGCCACCGGTGACGAGCACGCGCGTCATGGCGCCGCCATGCCGCAGCCGGTCAGCGCGAGGCCCAGCACCGCGCCGGCCGCCCTCACCATGGCGAGCGCACCCCGAGCGCAAGCGCCAGGGCCAGCGCGACCTGCGCCGCCAACCACCCGCGCGAGCAGCGCAGCGCCGCCGTGGCGACGAGCAGCCAGGGCGCGAGCGGCAGCCAGATGCGCTCCGTCTCGCCCTTGGACATGCCCGACAGGTCGGCCGCCGCGACCGCGACCAACGCCCCGCCGGCAAGCAGCCACGCGCCGTGATCGCGCAGCCGCGCCAGCCCCGCGACGGCGGCCGGACCGAGCGCCAGCGCGAACGCGGCCAGCGAGATGACCAGGAATTCCGCGTAGGGCCGGCGCCGCGAGACGCCCGCGAGATACTGCTCGCGCGTGGCCTGCAGCCCATCGAGCCAGTTGAAGCGCGCGGCGAGGAAGATCGCGAACACGAGCGCGACGCCGGCCGCGGCCCAGCCCACAGCCGCGGGACGGCGGCGGCCGACGGCGATCGCCAGCACGACGGCGCCAAGCGTCGCGACGCCATAGCTGAGCTGCAGCGCCGCGCCGAGAACGAGCCCGGCGCCGAGCGCGAGCAGGGCGGCGCGGCGATCGCCCGGCGCATGCGCGCAGGCGAGCGCGAACAGCGCGATCCCCGCCGCGCTGACCCCCGCGTAGAGCGCGTCCATCGAGGTCGCCATCCAGACGGCGGCGGGCGTGAAGATGAGAAAGGGCGCTGCTGCGCGAGCGCGCCCTTCTCCCGCCAGCGCACGCAGCGCGACGAGCGCCGCGGGCGCCGTGATCGCACCAGCGCCGATGACGAGGACGGCGGCGACGGTCGCGCCGCCGAGGCCGGCGTGGTCGAGCAGCCAGAGCAGGAGGACACCGCCCGGCGGATGGCCCTGGACGTGGGTCGCGTAGCTCGGCAGCGCGTCGGTGAACGTCGCGAGAAAGCGGCCCGGCGCGTCGACGAGCGCGACGGCACCGAGCTGCTCGTACGGGCTGCGAAGCGGTGCGGCGATCGCGTCCCACCCGTCGGTCGCCGCCAGCGCGACCGCCCAGCCGGCCGCGACCGCCCAGCTCGCGACGAGCAGCCCGCGCCAGCGCAGCCAGCTGGCGAGCGTCGGCCCCCACGCGACCGCGGCGGCGGCCACCCCCAGCGCGGGCAGCACGCGGGCCGAGAGCCGCACGTCGAAGCTGCCGACCAGTGGTGGCGCGCCGATATGGACGAGCGGATCGCTCGCGTAGAGCGCACTGCCGAGCAGATGCCCGGCGACGACGACGAGCGCCCAGCCGGCGAAGGCCAGGGCCGTCCACGGGATCACCGCCGGCGCAGGACGCCGCTCGGCGCGTGTCATAGCGATCTGCACGTCCCGTACGCTACGGCCACGGCGCCGCGATCTCGGCGCGGCCGGGCATGGTTCTCCGTTTCGTAATCGGCGCGGCGGCCCACCGACCGCGTTCCTCAGTTCGTAATCGAGTTTCGGCGACGGGCCTCGTAGCGTCCCCCCTCATGCCGACCGTCATCCTCCCGGTCCTCGACGAAGCGCAGGCGCTGCCCTGGGTTCTGTCGCGGATGCCGCCGGGCTACCGGCCGCTCGTCGTCGACAACGGATCGAGCGACGGCTCGGCGCAGATCGCCGCGGCGCTCGGAGCGCGGGTCGTGCACGAGCCCTGTCGCGGCTTCGGCGCCGCCTGCTTTGCCGGCCTCCTCGCGGCCCGCGACGACGTCGTGTGCTTCATGGACTGCGACGCGTCGCTGGACCCCCAGGACCTGCCGCGGGTCGCCGGCCCGGTCGTCACCGGCGACGCGGACCTCATGCTCGGAGCCCGCCGGCTGCAACGGGGCTCGATGCCCCCGCACGCGCGGCTCGCCAACCGCGTCCTGACGCTCGAGCTGCGGCGGCGCAGCGGTGTCGCACTGCGCGATCTGGGACCTATGCGTGCCGCCCGCCGCGACGCGCTGCTGGATCTGCAGATCGCCGACCGGCGTTTCGGCTGGCCGCTGGAGATGGTGCTGCTCGCCGCCACCGCAGGCTGGCGGATCGGGGAGGTAGACGTTCCCTACAGCGCCCGGGCCGGGCGCTCGAAGGTGACCGGCACGCTGCGCGGAACCGCCCGCGCGGTGCGCGACATGGCGGCGGTGCTGGCGTGACCGTGCTCGCCGTCATCGCGAAGGCGCCCGTCGCCGGGCGCAGCAAGACGCGCTTGTGCCCGCCGTGTACCCCCGCGCAGGCCGCGCAACTGGCCACAGCGGCGCTCGCCGACACCCTCGCCGCCGTCGCCGCAACCCCCGCCGACCGCCGCGTCATCGTGCTCGACGGCGCGCCCGGGCCGTGGCTGCCCGACGGCTTCGAGGTCATCGCCCAGCGTGGCGACGGCCTCGCCGAGCGGCTCGCGGCGGCGTTCGCCGACATCTGCACGTCGGCCCTCGTCGTCGGGATGGACACGCCGCAGCTCACGCCGCGCATGCTGGCGCACGCGCTGCGCGCGCTCGCCGGCTCCGAGTCCGTACTCGGCCCGGCGCCCGACGGCGGCTATTGGGCGATCGGTCTGCGCAGACCCGACGACGCCGTGTTCGCGGGCGTGCCGATGAGCGACGACCGCACGTGTGCGGCCCAGCGCGAACGGCTGCGGGCGCTCGGGCTGACGCTCCACGAGCTGCCCGCGCTGCGCGACGTCGACGACATCGCCGACGCGCGCGCCGTCGCCGCTTACGCGCCGCAGACGCGCTTCGCGCGCACGCTCGCCGGCCTGTGCCTGCCCGAGCCGGTCGCCGCATGACGCCGACCGCAGCCGAGGTGTACGGGCTCGCGCTCGCTGAGCAGACGCCGAAGCTGTGCATCCGCCGCCCCGACGGCACGGCGATGGCGCTCGCGATCAATCGCTGGCTCGGCCCGCTCGCCGCCGCCGACGAAGCGGTCCTCGACCGCACCCGTGGACCCGTGCTCGACGTCGGCTGCGGCCCCGGCCGTCACGTGCTCGCGCTCGCCCAGCGCGGCCGCCTCGCGCTCGGCGTCGACATCGCGCCGGCCGCGGTCCGCGTCGCCCGGCTGCGCGGCGCGCCGGCGATCGAGGCATCGGTCTTCGACCGCATCCCCGGCGCCGGAACCTGGGGCAGCGCGCTGCTGCTCGACGGCAACATCGGGATCGGCGGCGCTCCGCACGCGCTGCTGACCCGGCTGCGCGAGTTGCTGCGCCCGGACGGGGAGGTGCTCGTCGAGCTCGCGCCGCCCGGCATCGCAGTCACGAGCGAGTGCATCCGCCTGGAGTTCGCGGGGCGCCACAGCCTGCCGTTCGCCTGGGCCTACGTCGGCGTCGACGCGATCGAGGCGCTCGCGCGGACGGCGGGCTTTGCCGTCGCCGAGCGCTGGCAGGACGAGCGGCGCTGGTTCGCGCGCCTGACCGCCCCATGAAGCCCGAGCGCGACCCGGTCGCGTTCATCGCCGCGCGCCTGGAGCGGGCGCGGCCCGGCGGGCCGTTTCGCGAGGGCGCGTTCTCCAGCCCACTGCACGACGAGCGGGTCGCCGCGCGGCTGGGCGTCGCCTTGGGCATCGCCTTCTTGACCTGCTTCGCCACCGGCCTCGTGTCGCATTCGCGCAGCACCCGCTCGACATCGGGTTTCTCTCCACGCCCGCCTCGCCCAGCTGGCTGTATCGCCTGACGCAGGGCGTGCACGTCGTGGCCGGGATCGCGTCGATCCCGCTTCTGCTGCTGAAGCTGTGGACGGTCTATCCGCTGCTCTTCACCTGGCCGCCGGCGCGCAACGTCACCCAGCTGAGCGAGCGGCTGTTCGTCGCGCCGCTCGTCGCGCTCGCGCTGTTCCAGCTCTTCAGCGGCCTGGCGAACACGACGCGCTGGTACCCGTGGGAGTTCAACTTCGTCGTCAGCCACTTCTGGGGGGGCTGGATGCTGATCGGCGTTCTCTTCATCCACATCGGCGCCAAGTGGCAGCAGTCGCGGCGCGCTCTGCGAACGCCGCTCAAGCAGCCGGCCGTGAGTGAGCCCGTTGCCGCCGCGGGCGGGCTCAGCCGGCGCGGGCTGCTGTGGACCGCGGGCGCCGCCGTCGGCGCCGTGACGCTCACCACCGCCGGGCAGACCTTCCGGCCACTCGAGGACCTCGCCTCACTCGCACCGCGGGCGCCCGACATCGGACCCCAGGGCCTGCCGGTCAACCGCACCGCGGGCGGGGCCGGGGTCCTGCAGACCGCCCGCGCGCCGGGCTGGCGCCTGCAGGTCATGGGAGCCGTCGACCGGCCACTGAGCCTGTCGCTCGAGGACCTGCGCGCGCTGCCCCAGCACGCGGCCGAGCTGCCGATCAGCTGCGTCGAGGGCTGGAGCGCGAGCGCGACCTGGGGCGGCGTCCGCGTGCGCGACCTGCTCGAACGGGCGGGCGCCGCACCCGGCGCGGAGGTCGTCGTCAGGTCACTGCAGACGCGCGGCAGCTTCCGCAGCTCGGAGCTCAACACGATCTTCGCGCAGCACGACGACACGCTGCTCGCGCTCGACATCAACGGCGAGCCGCTGCACCTCGACCACGGGTTTCCATGCCGGCTGATCGCGCCCAACCGGCCGGGCGTGATGCTGACGAAGTGGGTCATGGCGCTGGAGGTACGAACGTGAACGCGGGGAGCGGCGAGCCGCAGCACGAACCGCACGGCTGGCCATGGCGGATCGGCCTGCTCATCGGCGGCGCAATGTTCGCGTTCGGACTGTACGGGTTGCTGCACAACGCGACGCAGACGATCCCCGCGGACTGGGCGAAGTGGATCGCCGGCGCGCTCGTCCTGCACGACGCGCTGCTCGTGCCCGCCGTGCTCCTAGTCGGCGCACTAGTCACCCGCCTCGCGCCGTCCGCTCTGCGCAGCGGGCTGCAAGGAACACTGGCCGTCTGTGGCGTGGTGGCGCTGATGAGCGTGCCGGTCGTCATGGCCGCGGGCCGCCGCGCAGACAACCCGTCGCTGCTGCCGCATGACTACGGTCAGAACCTGGCGATCGTGCTCGCCGTGATTCTCGCGGGCGGGACCGTTCTCACGATCTCGCGAGCGGCGCGGGCTGGACGACGACCCCGCGCGCCGACCCCCGGACGGTCGAATTCCTAGTTGGCGCCGCCTGCTCCGATTCCCCAACGGTGGGTCTCGCTCGACCACCGGCCTCTAGGTGCTACCGTGTTGCACATGCGGTCGATCGGAGTGCGCGAACTACGCCAGGACGCCAGCCGCTGGCTCGCCCGCGTCCGTGCCGGCGAGTCGTTCGTGATCACCGATCGCGGCGATCCGATCGCCCAGCTCG